>CAWKYX010000019.1:0-23446 GCA_963854265.1 Acidimicrobiia bacterium | reverse complement strand
CGTGCCTGCGGACAACATGTTGCTGGGCGAGGGCCGCGGCTTCGAGATCTCACAGGTCCGTTTGGGCCCCGGTCGCATCCATCACTGCATGCGGTCGATTGGTGCTGCCGAGCGTGCCCTCGAGCTCATGGTCAAGCGTGGCATGAGCCGCGAAGCATTCGGCAAGCCAATCGCCCACCTGGGCAAGAACGTCGAGATCATTGCCAAGGCTCGTATTGAGATCGAGTCGATGCGCCGGATGGTCCTCACTGCGGCCAAGGCCATGGACGAGCTCGGCAACGCCGAGGCTCGAGTCTGGGTCAGCGCCGTCAAGGCGATGGTGCCGATCCGCACGTGCGCTATTATCGACGAAGCGATTCAGGTCCACGGAGCTGCCGGGGTCTCGCAATGGACGCCGTTGGCCGACTTGTACAGCCACCAGCGCACCTTGCGGTTGGCAGATGGCCCAGACGAGGTTCACTGGCATGTCGTCGGACGCGCCGAGCTGCGATCGAGCGAAGAAGAAGGCGGGTCGATCTATGACCCCAAGACTGCCTACTACGAGGCACGCGACGCGGGCTAGCGGTACGTCGGTTCGACAATGGCCAAGTACGCGGAATCCCCAACGGTTTCCATCGAGGTCAACATCGGGGCCGCCGCCACAACCGTCTGGTTGCTGATCAGCGACATCAACCTGCCGTCACGGTTCTCGCCCGAGTTTCGGGGCGCAACTTGGACCGATACGGGTCCGGCGCTGGGCGCGACCTTCGAGGGACGCAACAAGCACCAGGCGGTCGGGGAATGGAGCACCATCTCGACCATCACCGCATTCGAAGAGCTTGCGCTTTTTGAGTGGACCGTTGGGGATGTGGACAACAAGACTGCTCGATGGCGGTTCGATCTCGCCGCCGACGGCGTCGAGGTCTGCACGCTTCGATTCGGTGCCGAAATGGGTCCAGGCCCGTCTGGGCTGAGCGTCGCGATCGAGGCCATGCCAGATCGTGAGGAAGAGATCGTTGCCAACCGGCTGCGAGAGTGGACGGCCAACATGGCCTTGACCGTCGACGGCATCAAGGCGCAGGCCGAGAGACCCTGACACCGTCGCTTGCCTAGCCCATCGCGCTCTGGTGCCTGGCACCAGAGCGCGATGGGCTAGGTACGTCGGGCAGGGTCAGTGGCTCAATCCCCGCTGATTGTCGAGCCGTACGGTCAGGTGGTTTCTTCAAGGGCCGGCTGCTCCGGTGTTGCTCGGCCAGCGATCATGACGCCAAGGGCCACGAGCACGATGACCATCGCCACGATTTGAATTGACCGCAACGCCTGGTCGAGAAACAGCCACGCCAACGCGGCAGAGGTCACCGGAATCAACAGTGTGAAGGTCGAGCCCAGCCACAGTGGGATTCGGACCAGGGACCAGTTCATCAGGACGTGGCCTATGACTCCCGCACCCAACGCTAAGAGGGCCAACCACATCCAGTCGCGGGCGTTGGGAAGCGACAGATCTTGGCCAAAGAGTAATGCGAGCGGCGTGTTGATGATTGCGGTCCAGAATGCGGTTCCGAGGGTGAACTCCGCCGACGTCATGCGGCCCAGCGAACCTTTCGAGAAGATGAAGTAGCCCGACCAAGCGAACAGCGCCCCGGCGGCAAGGAGGTCGCCGCGGATATGCCACTCCGGCTGGCCGGTCCCAGCCGCAACGACGACGACGACGGCAGCGATCGCCACCGCGCCGAGCCCGATGTCGCGGGACCGAATCCGTTCGCCAAAGAACTTCCACGCGACCACCCCGACAATGAGGGGCTGCAACGCGCCGATCACGGTGGCGTTGACGATCGTCGTTTCTTTCACTGCCGAGAAGAACAACGCCACGTCGGCCCCGAGCGCGATACCGCCCAGCGCGCTCAGGCGCATGATGCGGAACGAGATTCTCGTCCCTCGCCACCACATGAACGCGAACAGCAAGATCGAGTAGACCCAGAACCGATACACGGCGATCGCCAAGCCGCCCATGTCGATGTTGCGGATAATCACGCCGGCGGAGCCCCACCCGATCACAGCCGCTGCTGCGCCGAGGAGTGCGAGTCCCGATTCTCGTTCGATGGACTCGGTAGTTGGCTGGCTCACCCGTGCAGCCTACGAGCGATGGCCATGGGTGGGCGGGGGACGGTCAGGAGCGATGAACCTTGTCAGGGGTTCGGGACCATGTCTGCGGCGATCACATGGAGCCCGATGGCAGCGTCGGTGCTATTGGTTCGCACCGGGTTTCGCCAACGATCGAGTTCAGCTTCCTCGGCGCTAGTCATCAGGTTCAGTGTCGACAGAACCGCCAGGGTGAGATGGCTAAGCGACCTTGCGTTTCCGTCGTCGATCTCGGCTGCCAAGCCGTAGCCTTCGCCGACAATCCCAATGGTCTGGATACCTTCAGCGCCATCCTTCGCAAATAGGCGTCCCGCGGACGCCGCCAATACGTCGGTACCAAAGCGAGGTACCGATGTGCCGGCCACGAGCTCGGGCTGGGCCAGTAGACGGGCAAAGGAGAGTGCTTGATAGCGTCACGGCCTCTGTTGTGTTCAATCCCGGAGGTCGCCGCCCGGAACCCGACGCGTTCGATAGGTGGTCCCTAGAAACCGATAGGGGTCGACTATGACAGGTCACCCCTCACTCCGACCGTTGCGGTTAACCAAGTTAACTCGGTGGCATCTGGCGCCCTCGCTGCACGCCAAGAAGGACGGCACCCAGGCTATCTTCGACTGGCACTTGGCGCACCAGTCAGTGTATGCAAGTTGGGAGGATGGCGATGGCGCAGGACGACTACAGAGCTTTGCTCGTGCTGGCGGCGGGAGAAGAGCGCCAGCACGCCGGCAACGATGGTTACGACGATCACCCGTCGACTCATTACTCCTGGGACAGCACCGTCCCCAACTGCGGACGTATTGCTGCCGGTGACCTCATCGTCCTTTGGGATAAGCAGCATCTCCTGGGCGCCTCAGTAATCGAGTCGGTCAGCGCTACTCCTAGCCGAAAGCGGCGGCATCGGTGCACGAAGTGCGGGCTTGCCAGCTTCAAGGAGAGAAAGACGAAGCGCCCTCGCTACCTTTGTTTCAAGTGCGGCTCTGAGTTCGACGCACAGGACAGTCGCGACCACGACGTCACGGCCATCGCTCTGAACATGGCGTGGCGTGGACAGATCTCAACGGCATGTTGGGTGGCGAAGAGCTGAGGCGGCTGTGCGTGAGCGAGTCCTCGCAGCTCAGCCTCCGACCCTTCCGGTGGACAGCGTTCCGCGAGGCGCTCAAGGCGGCCGCGGTCCCCGAGCACTTGCTCGTTCACCTCGGAGCGAGGGAGGGCAGGTCCACGGTGGTCATGTCGAGCGAATAGTTAGGGCCAGAGTTGGCCAGGGGCGATTCCGGTCCAGCCTCCTCACGCGGTTTGGCTCGACCTGCGCGTTCACAGGGTCGAACCCTCCAGAAGTCTTGGATGCCGCGCATCTCTAAAGCTATGCCCAGCTAGGTCGCCACGAAGAGCATGGGGGGCTCCTTCTCAGGCGTGACCTCCACCGGCTTTTTGACGACGGCCTAATCGCTGTGGAGCCCGGCAGACAGACGCTAGACGTCTCCGGCGCTTTGGATTCCTTCCCGCACTACGCCGAGTTGCAGGGCCGACCGCTGAGGATCGAGCTTGATCGCGGAGCGCGTGGTTGGCTGGGGCGGCACTGGATGCAACACCGCGGCCAAAAGCCGGCGCGTTTGGGGACTGATTCGGAATAGCCCGCTCGCCGCGGCGGCGGCTGCCCACAACGGCCCTACTAGCCTCGGACTCATGACGATCACCAGCTCACCCGCTGTAGCTGCCATGGAGGACCGTCTCCGCGTCGCGCTGCCCATCGACGTCGACTACGCGTCGATCAGGCTGTGGGACGAACAAGGCGAGGAGCTGGCGGTCCGCCAGAACGAGCTTCAGCCGCTCAACACGATGCTCGACACCGGCATCATGGTCTCAATCTGGGATGGGGGCGGCCTGGGCTACGCAGCCACGTCGGATCTCACCGATGCCGGCATCGCTGCCGCCGTCGCCCGAGCCCGTCATTGGGCGCATGTGACTGCTGGCGCTGGCGTCATTTCCCATCCGCCCCTGGGGCATTCGGTGGGCGAGTACGCGTCGCCAGTCGAGGTGCCGTGGGATGATATGCCGCTACCTGATCGGCTGGACCTCGTCCATCAGCAAAGCCGGCTGTTGGGGATCGACGACCGCATTGTCGACTGGGAAGCATCGTTGACCCGTCGAGATGTCGACACGCTGTTGTTGACCAACGGCGGAGGCCGCGTCGAGCAGCAATTCCGTTTTGTTTACCCGTCCCTGAGAGCCACGGCCAACGAAGGCTCGAACACCCAGACGCGGACGTTTGGTGCTCAATCATTCTGCGGTCAAGGCGGAGTGGAGTTGTTGGGTCGCTACGGATTCGGCGATGCCGCTCCTCAGATTGCCGCGCAAGCGCTGGAGCTGCTCAGCGCCCCCAACTGCCCCGACGGGTCGATGGATGTGTTGTTGGCGCCCGATCAGATGGTTCTGCAGATCCACGAGTCAATCGGGCATCCACTCGAGCTCGACCGGATCCTCGGAGACGAGCGCAACTACGCCGGGACCAGCTTCGTGACGCCCGAGATGTTCGGTGCGTACCAGTACGGTTCCGAGCTCCTGAATGTCAGTTTCGACCCCACGGTCGAGGGGCAGTTGGCGAGCTTTGGGTTTGACGATGACGGGACACCCGCCGAGCGTCACCTCCTCATCGAGGACGGGGTCTTGATGCGGCCGTTGGGTGGCACGGTGAGCCAGGCGCGTTCAGGAGTGGCGGGCGTGGCCACCAGTCGGGCGTCGTCTTGGAATCGGCCACCGATCGACCGTATGTCCAACCTCAACGTCGAGCCTGGAACCTCGACCGAAGCCGAGCTGGTGGCATCCATCGAACGCGGCGTCTACTTCCACACCAACAACTCTTGGTCCATCGATGACAGCCGCAACAAGTTCCAATTTGGTTGTGAGTACGGCCAGCTCATCGAAGACGGTGAGATTGTGGGAACGGTGCGCAACCCCAGCTACCGTGGCATTTCGGCGACGTTTTGGCGCAATCTCAAAGGTGTCGGCGACGCTCACAGTTTCAAGATTATGGGCACCCCGAACTGCGGAAAGGGAGAGCTGAATCAGATGATCGGGACTGGCCATGCCTCGCCGGCTTGCTTGTTTGGTGGCGTCGAGGTCTTCGGCGGCGCTTCCTGATCTGTCCCAGCGTCGGCGCTGGTGGTGTGGCGATGCGCCTTGGCCTCCCTACGATCGATGAGTGCCGAAGTTCCGCGTCAAGAAACAGCCCACAGTCCGCGAGGTTCTCGAGAACCTCGGCATGTCGGCGGAGGAGATTGATGAGGCGGAGGCGTCGGGCACCGATGGTCTCCTTGCCATTGACTCGGTGGCTCTGCCCGAGCGCGGCAAGTTCACAATCGAAGAGGTGGCCCGCAAGGTGGGCACCGACATCGAGGTAGTGCGCGCATTCTGGCGTGCATCTGGTTTCGTGGATTTCGACCAAGACGAGCCCGCGTTCTCCAAGCGCGACGTCTCGATTCTGAAGTCACTGGTTGGGTTGACGAGCGAAGGGCTGCTCGACGATGACCTGGCGTTGCAGGTTGCCCGGGTGGTGGGCTTGTCCATGGCCCAGGTAGCGACAGCGGTGGTCGATGCCGCAGAGCCGCAACAAGGTGAGCGCCGTGATGGTCCCGATGATGGGCCGGCTGACGGTTCGCTGGCGGTGAGCGCGGGCGAGCTCCTCCCGTTCATGGCCGACGTGATCGATTATTCGTTTCGGCGCCATCTTCGGGCCGCGACTCGCCGCCGGATCCTGTTGGCTTCGGCGGTTGGCGGCCGTGGCGAGGTGGTGGGATTCGCCGACCTGGTGCGGTTCACCGAGATCAGTGGGCGGCTCGAAGACCACGAATTGGCAAGGCTCGTGGGATGGTTCGATCAGATTGTGAACTCGGTAGTTGTTCGTCATCAGGGCCGGGTCGTGAAGATGATTGGCGATGCGGCCATGTTCAGCGCGGTGGAGCCTGTTCAGGCGGCATCAATCGCGCTGGAGTTGTCCGAAACCGTGGCCAACGAACCACGGCTGTCCGGCCTCCGCGTGGGCATGGCACGGGGCCCAGTGGTGGCACGCGATGGAGACCTGTACGGCCCGGTAGTAAACCGGGCCAGTCGACTGGTCGCTATTGGCCGTGCGGGTGCCATCAACGTCGACCAGGAGCTACGCGACGCCCTCAGGAGCGATGACCGCTTCGCGCTGCGGAGCCTCGGATTGCAGCCGCTGCGCCACATTGGCGAGGTGCGGGTTTACCGGTTGCGGCCCAACAACGCCGGACCCAACACGCAGCCGGGCTGAGGAGCTCAGCCGGTAGGTAGCAATTGTCCGACTTCGCTCCTACGCACATCCTGCGCTCTTGGCGCTTCGCGCCGGGGCCGCTGGGAACTCTTCGAGTTCCTGGCCCTAAGGGCTCGTCTCCTAAGCGGGGCCTGTTGGCCACGAGCTGCCCGATCCCGTGGTGACGGCCATCGACCGGAGCGCGCTGCCGTCGGTGAGAATCCAGCCGCGGCACCGGATCTGGCCGGCTGCCGCGTCCAGGGTGCGACGCCAGGTTCTGACATCGACATCGCGGACCTGGTCGGCTCCGTTGGCCGCGACCGTGATGAGTGTCAGAGCCGCGTGGATATCGGGTTGGGATCGCACGAGGCACAGCGCTTAGCCCAGGGCGTGGTCGATGGCGTGCCACGGCTCGCTCAGGATGATGCCACCGGTGAAATGGCCGTCGTGCCCAGTGAGGGCCGCCACGTGAACGCGGTCGAAGTCGCTGGCTAGCACCAGTGCAAGGTTGACGCAATCGGCGAACGACGCCAGGCAATGTGGTGCTCGCGCGGGCGCTGGGGCTAAAGAAGAATCGGACGCGGGACTGCCTTCTGTGGAACAGGTGAGAGGCAGGCCGTGGCCGCGATGAGGTCAGACCATTGCGTCGGTATGACATTGCCCATCGCTGCAACAACGGTGGATCCGGGCCAGCGGCTCGGCCGATAATCGCACCGTGCTGGCCGAACTCCTTAGGCTGGCCTTATGAGCATCATCGCGGACGCCCAGGGCTACTTCGACCAGCTCGTGACGTGGGCAACAGCCGGCCTGTCGGGCGACGAGATCTTGCTCGCGACGTTCGATGGTGAGGCCACTGATTTCATCCGCTTCAACAACGGTGAGATCCGCCAGGCCGGGTCGGTACAGCAAGCAACTATGAGCCTGGACCTGATCGAAGGCAGCCGCCACACAGAGGGCTCGGTGGTGTTGGCTCGAGATGTCGCCGTCGACCAACAACGCGTGGGGCAGCTCATTTCCCAGCTCCGAGACCAACGCCGGTTGGTGTCGGAAGATCCCTTCTTGTTGTTCAACACCCAAGTGCAGTCGTCGGAGCCAACGGGCGGCAATGCTTTGCCGACGCCTGAGGATGCGCTCGGCGATATTCGCGACGCAGCTGGATCCAGCGACCTTGTCGGAATCTACGCAGCCGGTGATACATCTAACGGGTTCGCCAACTCATTGGGCCAACGCAATTGGCACCAGACCGCCATGTTCAACCTCGACTGGAGCTTCTATCTCCGCGCCGACAAGGCCGCAAAGAACCTCTATGCCGGCTTCACCTGGGACGATGCGGCATTTGCGCAGAAGGTCGATTGGTCGCGCCGCCAGCTTGCCGTTCTCGAACGCGAACCCATCGATCTCGAGCCCGGCCATTACAGGACCTACCTGGCGCCTGCGGCGATTCAGGAGCTCGTCGACCTGTGGTCTTGGGGTGGCTTCGGGGAGAAGAGCCATCGCACTAAACAGACACCGCTGCTCAAGATGGTCACCGATGGGGCGACCTTGTCATCTGAGGTTCGCATCAGCGAGGACACCGCAGGCGGCGTCGCCCCCAACTTCCAGGAATCGGGCTTTCTGCGTCCAGATGAGGTTGTTCTGGTGGATGGCGGGAGATATCACGACACGCTTGTTTCACCCAGGTCAGCACGCGAGTACGGTGTCGAAACCAACGGCGCGTCGTCATGGGAAGCGCCCGACTCGCTCGCGATGGCGTCGGGCTCGATCCCGACTGCCAACACCGTCGAGGAACTGGCGACCGGGCTTTACGTCGGCAATCTCTGGTACACGAACTTCTCGGATCGATCCGCTTGTCGGACAACCGGGATGACCCGCTTTGCCACGTTCTGGGCAGAGGGCGGCGAGATCACAGCGCCGGTCAACGTGATGCGGTTCGACGACACGCCGTACAGCCTCCTGGGCGACAAGCTCGTCGGGCTCACCGACGAGGCCGACGTGATCTTGGACTCCAGTACCTATGAGCAGCGCTCGACAGTGAGCTTCCGTTTGCCTGGAGCGCTGGTCGAGGAGATGGCCTTCACCCTCTGAGCATTGCCCGCTCGCCGGTGGGCAATTCACCAACCAGACTGTGGAAACGGCGACCTTCGTGGTCCCGATAGCTCGCGATCGGGACCCGGTTTGGCGGTCGTTGCGTTGCTTGGGCTGCGGCTCTGCTGATGTGTCAGTGCGACGGTGGCGTCACTCGACGGCGAGCTCGCCCATGCGGGTCCACTCGTTTTCGCCTTCGATCACCGTGTTGATGATGCGGGGCGTCTCGGCGAGGGCCTGGGGCATGTCTTGCATGGCCTGTTTGAAGTGTTCGCTCTCGACGTGTGGCCCCGCTCCGTCGTCCTCGAAGGCCTCACACAGGACGAACTCGTTGCGATCGTCGACACTGCGGGACCAGTCGAACCAGAGGTTCTTGGGTTCGGCTCGGGTGGCCGCGGTGAAGTTCGCCACCATCTCCAGCCAACTCTCAGACCATTCCGGCTTCGTCTTGAACTTGACGATGATGAGAATCAAGGCTCAGCCTGCCGCTTCACTGCCCAGGGGAGCCCAGGCGAGTAGGGAGCCGTCGCCCTCGAACACGTTGGCGACCAATGGCGTGCCAGCGGCTTCGGCGACTGCCTTGTACTGCATCCATGACAGGACCATGGCGATCGGGGTGCCTTCGCCCTCGTCGAACTGGACCGGTCCGTAGACACATGCGGTGTAGATGAGGTCCTCGTCGCCGAGCTGTTGGGTGGCTTCGTGGCGGGCCCCGGCGGGCTCGTAGAACCACATGCCGGCTCCGAAACCCTCGGGCGGGCCGGCCCGGTAGCCAATGCGGCCGGAGATGACCAAGAAGTCGGCTGCGCCGAGGTGATAGTGCGGGCCGGCGACACCGTTGTGCTTGAAGACCATCGAGACGTGGCCGGTCTCTTCGCTTACGCGCAAGATCTTGTACCCGAATTCGGGCACCTCTGGATCGACGAAGAAGTCGAAGGCTGTGGTGTCCACGAAGTGCGGATGTGTTGCGGCGTCCGATGCCACTTCCTTAGCTGCGACGAGGCTTCTCGAGGCGGCCTGTTCGGCGATGGCAAGCGGGGTGGGTTCGGCGTTCGCGACCTCGGGTCGGGGCACCATGCACTCGGCCAAGGTGTTGGGGACCAACGACAGTGCGTTGGCGTGTGCGGCGGCTTGGATGTCGAGCGCGGTCATGATGCTGGTGATGCTGTGGCCGTCCTCGTCCAGGAACGCGACCGGGCCATAGAAGTTGACCAGGAGCTCAGCGTCCTCGTCGACCTCGAGCCCCTCGACTCGTGAGTTGGCGGGGATGTAGCCCCACGTGCTGGTCTCGATTGTCGAGGCCAACGGTCCTTGGGTGTAACGCATGCGGCCCGACAAGACGAAGAGGTCGGCGGCTCCGAGGTGCACGGTGGAGCGCAACGTGACGCCGGCCTTGAGGCCCAAGATCACCGAGAACATGCCGGTCTCGTTCGAGGCGCGGAGTGGCTTGATCCTCCAACCAGGCGCCTGGGGGGTCTCGATCCAGGGCAACGCGTTGGTATCGGCGCCACCCTCGATGCCGGTAGGAACAATGTCTGCTGAGTAGCCGGTCGTTGCAGTCATAGCCGTCCTCGTCTTCTGGGTATTCAGATTGTCTAGCAGGTTGCTGAAAAACTCAATGCACCGACACCAACAACCACTCGTCGCCACTCACTGTGTTGCCGAACGCTCAGCTCCACCACGAGGGGTGTCGGCTCAGCGCCTTTTGACTGACGATGCCTGGCGGCCAATCTCGATTTAGTCGTTCTGTAGCACCTGACTACTTGGTGGGCGTGTAGGTCAATGGGAAGGTTCGTGGGGCTCGCACGAAGCTGCCCCCCTGTTTCGGAGCGACACCGTCGGCGAACGCGATGTCCTCCATCGCGTCCAACAAGTGGTTCGCTGCGGTCTCGGCCTCGAGCGCCGCCAACCGTGTACCGAGGCAGAAGTGACGTCCGAGCGCGAAGGTGGTGTGGGTTGCAGCGCCGGTGAGTTCTTTCTCGGCATCGAGCTCGTCGCGGAAGATGTCGAACTTCTCCGGGTCCTTGAACTTGCGCGGGTCACGATTGGCAGCCGCCAGCATCAAGGTCACCGTCGAGCCCGCGGACGCCTTCGTCCCATGGAACTCCACATCCTCGCCGGCCTGACGCATGATCATGAGCACCGCTGGCGTGTGTCGCAGCGACTCTGCGAACGCGGACCCGATCAGGCTTCGGTCTTCGCGCACCGCTGCCAACTGATCGGGGTTCTCGAGGAGGCGCAGCCACATGTTGGACATTTGGTAGTCGGTCGATTCGCTGCCAGCCACCAACAAGAAGCTTACGAAGGACTTGATGTCCATATCGCTCATCTGCTCGCCATTGATCTCGGCGTGAATAATCTGGGATATCAGGTCTTGTCCCGGGTTCTCCCTGCGCTCGTTGATGAGCGGGAGCATGTACTCCTGCAGCTCACCCTTGACCCGCAGTCCGGCTGCCGCGACTTCTTCGTCACCGGAGATGTTGGTGAAGTAGTCGTGGATCGCGTTGTACCAAACATGGAACGTGGGTTTCATCTCGGGATCGAGCCCGAGGATGTCCAAAATGACGCTCATCGGCAACTTCTGGTTGAACTGCTTTACCAAGTCGACTTTGCCGTCGTTGCGCCACTCGTCGATAAGCGACGTGACGTTGCCCAGGACCACCGATTCGAAGTTCTTGCGCAGTAGGTCTCCCCGCAACGTCGGGGTGACGATCCCACGGGTTCGGCGATGATCGGGCCCCTCCATCTGCAAGATGGTGTGGCCGTGCACGGGCTCGAGCTGCCAGCTGTAGTTCTCGGTGGTGAAGGCCGGAGACTTCAGCGCGCGCTCGACATCTTCGTAGCGCGAGATGATCCAGCTGTTCAGGCCCTCGTGGAACGTGATCGGGTAGTTCTCGCGCAGGTCGTCAAGGATTGGATTCGGATCCGCTTCGTATTCTGGCGACATGATGTCTGGTGCGGCCATGATTCCCCCGATTTGGCTACCAGTGGATCGTAATGGACGAAGCTCGCCTCAGCCCGTAGCGCAGCGGGAGCCCTCGACATAAGCCCCGAGTAGCTGGGCAACCCGATGGGATTCGGGGATGCGTTCGGGGCCGATCAGCTGATCGATCATCTCGTGGAAGTACCAGATCCGCCGCTCCTGGTACGACAGCGGCACGCCGGAGTACAGCGGCGATTCCATCGCTCGTTGCATGGGGTCGAGATTCTCGACGTCCTCGTCGATGATGGCCCCGAAAGCCGAGATCCGACCCGCCCACGCGTCGGGCGGGTCGCCCTCGCCCCAACCCGGTCCGTAGTGAAAGATCCGGATGTGGGTGGTGGCGACATCGATGGGAAAGAACACGAGGAACGGAAATCCCGCTGCTCCGAGGGGGATGACCAGGTTGGGGAACACCGTGAACGAGTACCTGGCGCTGTGGATGATTGGGTGCGCACTTGGGATCGACGCCAGCCCATCTTTGGCGGCAAATTCCCGAAGGTCATCCCAGCCATCCATCCCCAACAGCTCAGCGGACTGCTTCGAAAACGGTGTCACCATGCGAGAGCTGCCGTTGGGGAGCAGGCCCATCGTGGCGCCCCGGTTGTCAAGCTCCGGCAGGTTGCCGGATTTGTGGATGTGTCGTAGGTGGTAGACCTCGAGAAACGCCTCGACAGCTACCTTCCAGTTGCAGTTCATGATCCGGTGGTCGGTTCCGATCAACCGGAGGTCTTGCGGGTTGAACTGGTCCAACTCGGTGGCCACGGTCCCGAGAAACTCGAGGAGCGGCTGGGCATCGGGATCAAGGTTGACCCAGATCCAACCGCCCCAGGTCTCGCAACGCACTTGGGGAAGAGCCCGGTCGTCCTTGCACAGGTCGACGAAGTCGCGTTCATCAGGCACGGCGATGAGCTCGCCCGTGTCGGTTGTGTAGGTCCACGCGTGATATTGGCAGCGCAGATGTTTGACGGTCCCGGTCGGTTCCCGAACGACGGGCGCGCCGCGGTGGCGACACGTGTTGGAGAAACACCGCACCGTGTGGTCGCTCCCGCGCACCACGATGAGCGGCGGCCCGAGCTCGTCGAAGAGGAAGTAGCTCCCTGTGTCGGGGACATCTTCGACCCGGCCCGCTACCACCCACGCCTTGGTCCAGAGGTGCTGGCGCTCCAGGTCGAAGAACTCGGTGCTGGTGTAGCGCTCTGACGGGACGTCATGAAAGCGCGGGAACCCTGCCGGTGGTCCGACACGAGAGAACTCGAATCGCATCTCTTCGAGCAGCTTCTCTACCAGTGCTTCATCCAGAGATCGGTCTGTCATCGACCCTCCTCAGTACCGCGATTGCGCGGTCCCGACCCTAGACCCGATCCGACATCACTGGTTTGTGGCGTATGGACGTCGTGCCCTGGCGGGGCTGGTTCAACGTTGTCGTCGAGTTGGTTCGCGCCCGATCCACCGCGGGTGGCGTCAGGCTCTCGATACTGGTGGCCGTTGATTGGGGTCCGCCCCCAAGGGAGACAGACATGGGCTACACGGTGAAGGCAGCGATTCTCGCCGTTGCGTTGGTGGCCGCTGGGTGTGGTGGAGCCGGCGAGAGCGTGGTGGTGGAGGCTGAGTCAACGCCGACCCAAAGGGCTTCGATCTCAACACCGGAGACCGTGGCCGACCCGGTTGAGCCCACCGCTGCCCCGGTGTCCCAGGCCACCTTAGAGCCCACGGCCGGCCCGACTCCCACCCCTTTGGCCACGGCGACCCCCGGGCCGACAGCAACGCCTGAGCCCACCGCCGCTCCTCCTGTGGCGGGTCCAGCAGAGACGATCGTGATCGAGTTCACCGATGACAGCTATGGATTCCAGAGCGCGTACTCGTTCACGGCGACCAGAGATGGTTCGTACCGGATGGATTACGGCGACGGCGATGTCTATGTGTTCGATGCCACGGAGTCCATCGGGACTTCGTTCGTGACGTTCGGCGACGGAGACGAGTCGGTCTACCGAGAAGTCGGCGGTGCTGTTGGACCCCCGGATCTGTACGGGGCGACTTATGCGGTTCAAGGCCAGGCGGCGCTCAACACCCTTGCTCGTGAGGGGACCGCGTTTGCTGGCGCCGGCACGTTGTTCGGCCGCGACACGGTGTTGTTCGAAACGGCCCTGATTCCCAACGCCATCGGTGGCGGCCCCGACTTCGAGACCGTTGTGGTCGATGCCGAGACAGGGATCGTCCTGAGCTACTTGGGCACACTTGAGGGTCACCCACTCGTTTCGCTGGAGGCGGTGTCGGTCGAGACGTTCCCGACGCGCCTGGACGTTTTTGCACTCGATGAGTCCATCGAGCTGGGAGTGCCCGACTACGACTCGGGCTTTCGGCCGGTTTCCGGGCTGGGAGAGGCATCGGAGATGCTCGGCTACGCGGTGCCCATACCGGCCATCGTCCCTGTGGGCTACAGCATCGATGCGATACGGATCGCTCCGGGTCTCACCAACGGATTCACTGGTGCCGAGGCATCCAATCCGCGCAACATCGATGTCGTGTCGATCCGCTACGCCAATCGGTGGCGGTCGTTCACCATCAGCACTCGCCGAGTGGGCGAGGGCAACGGGTTCGGCTGGATTAATCCATTCTCGGGCGAGGGCCAGGCCTACGATGTCTTTAGATTCACCGTTAAGTCAGGAGCCTTTGCCGGGGCCGTCGCCGAGGTGGCCACGCAGGCCGACACGGTGCCGCACCTGTGGGCCGACACCGGCGAGTTCGTCTTCACCGTGACGGGCCCACTCAGCGAGTCCGAGATGGTCGACATGGTGGAAACCTTGGCTCTGGGGTAGGATCACCTCACTACGCCCACATCCAGCCCCACCCTCAGCAATGCGATACGAAGCGGCCACCAGACCTGGCCGGGCGGTTGTGTCTGTCAGCGGTTGAGTTCGCGAGGCGAGGACCTGGGGACCGGGTGATTGGCGTCGAGCTCTGCGGAGTCGGCGAAACGGCGGCCCGCGTTGAGCCCTTCGCCGTTCGACACTGAGGTGCGCAGCGAGCCGAGCTGCGGGAAGGCGTCGTCAAGTGCCTTGTCGACAGCATCGCTCCGCTTGGCCAGCACCGGAAGGAGGTTGTGGCCGGTCTCGGCCTCGTGGCGCGCTTGGGTGGATGTGGTGGCCTCGGTGAGGCGCTGCCCAATGCGGTGGGCGTAACCCTGCCAGAACGCATTGCGCCACGACTTCGTATTTGAGCCGCCCCAACCATCGCTTTGGGCCCCGGCGGCCAGTACGGCACCGGTGCCTTGCAGGAGTAAGGACGTGAACAGGACCTCTGCCAAGAGCAGATCGTTCTGGTGCCCAACAATGGTGGCGGTCTTGCGTTGATCGTTCCATACGGACCGGCATCCGTTTGCTTGCGCGATGTTGGCCAGCAAGAGGAACTTGGCTTTCGCGTAGGGCGGACCAACGTAGAGGCGCTTGCCGCCGGGGATGTCGATTTCGTCGGCCAGCAATGCGACGTCGATCGAGTGACGGGCGATGAGTTCTTGGGCCTTGGCCGACAGCGCCTCGGCCTCGTGGTCGAACTCGGTGGACTCGGCCTTGGCGAGGAGGGCCCGGACCTTCGCCAACACGCCGTCGTCTCCGGACGCGCCCTTGGACCACGCAATTTGGGTTGGAGGAGCCTCGAGCAGTGGCTGGGCGGGTGGATCGGCGACTACGAGCCCGAAGGAGGTAGCGGCAGCATGCACCGCGCGGTCTGATGCGCCGTGGCGCTCGGCGAACTGGGGCCAGTACGGCTGGTTGTGCTGCCACCAGGGCGCATGTGCTCCGAGCTCGTCGGCTTGGTGCGTCCACAAAGGGGCGGCGCCCGCGTGCCAGCCGGCGCGGTCGAGACTGAGGCAGTCGGCGAGGATGGCGAGGGTGAGGCCGAGCTCTTTGCCGAAGACGCGAGCGAGGTCAAGGGGTTGCCAGCCGCGATCCCACATCGCCGCGAGCTGGCCGGCCAAGGCAGGCAGCGGATGATGGTCCGCCAAGTCGGCAAACTTGGACGCGGCAGGAGGGCTGAATGGGGCTGACATGGCGGACTCCGAGTGGGAGCGGCGTGGAGGGAGAAGTTGTCCCTACCTTAGAGAGGCCGAGTGACACAGGGCCGACCATGGCTGGTTGGCGGTGGGTGAGCCCCGGGTCTACTGGGGTTGGCGGCCGGTGTAGGCAACGACGGCCTTGAACCCATCGCCGGTTCGTCCTTCGGCTGGGACGACGGGCATCCAGGCCTCGAGCGCAAACGCGGCGAGCTCGTCGCTGACTTCGAGTTGTTGGCCGGTGGCGATGGCGAGATCCCAGGCATGGGTGGTGTGATCGGCGGTGATGACCGACACTGCCACCGCACCCGGGATTTCTCCGAATGGCATCTGATGGCTGGCCGAAAGTGCGTCGGGGGTGGCAGCGGCCGCCAGTGCGGCTGAGGCACCAGCCCACCCGTTCGCCGGGCCCTCTGCGAGAAAATCGGGCATCTCAGATGGCGGTGCTTGGCCCTGCATGCCGCCCGGCCGGGCTAGCAGTTCTTCCGCACCCAGCTAGTAGGCGTCGTGGCGGCAGAGCCAGGCCATCGTGAAGTCCAGGTCGTCTTCGTCGCGCCCCTTTGGGGTGAGATCGAGCAGGTGGTAGGCGCCGTTCAACATGTCGAGGCCTCGGGCGAAGGTCTGGTAGCTCAGGAAGATGCGGCCGTCATTGGTTCGCGAGAAGACGCTGATGCCGGCGCTCTCTTCGCCGAAAGGCGCCTGAGTCCCGTGGTTGTAGGTCGCGGTACCGCCGGCGATATCGGCCTCGGTGGCGCTGACGTTCATGTCGAAGTTAAACGTGCTGTTTGCCGAGGAGTACCAGGGGAACTGCCACCCCATCCGGGTCTTGTAAGCCGTGATTTCGGCGAGCGCAGCCCGGGCGATAGTGACGAGGGCGGTGTCGCGGGCCGCGAGGTGGACACCGATGCCGGCGTAGTTGTCCGCCCAGAATGAACACGCCGGGCACCCTTCTTCCCAGTCAGGCCCGAACATGAAATGGTAGATGACCAGTTGGTCGTGGCCGTCGAACAGGTCGGCCAGGCTGATCTCGCCCGCGGGTCCTTCGAAGCGGTAGTCCTCGGTGATCTCCAGCCAGGGCAGGTCGCGTCGTTGACGACTGAGCTCGTCGCGCTGGCGGGTGAAGAGCTTTTCGTCCTCAAGGTGGGCGAGGCGTGCCTGAAGCCATGCCTCTCGGTTGACGATCTGTGGCGTGTGGGTCATCGGTTCTCGCTTCGTGGTGGCGACGGATGGGATCTTGGCATGGGGGAAGGCCTAGTCGGCGTGAGGGAGCTCGGGTCCGGGATCGCGCCCGTCCACGACGGCCGCGAGGCGAGGCAGGATGAATGTCCAGCCTTTGTGATGTTCGTCGTCGCCGCCTCGGGGTAGCCCGGCGTGGCGCAGCTCGACGATGGTGTGGTCGTCATCGGGGGTGAGACTGATGGTGACGGTGCTGGACCCGGGCGGGACATCTGCGCTGTCTTCCCAACCCCAGGTGAAGACCACTTGTTTCGGCGGGTCGACCCTCACGTAGCTACCTGTGGCGACGTTGTCCCCGATGCTGACAAGGAACTTACCGCCGGGTTCGGGTTCGATATCGACGGAACTTCCCAGCCATCTGACGAGCTTGTCGGGGTCGACCAGGAAGTCGAATACGGCTTCGGGGCTGGCGGCCACTCGTTCGGTGATGACGACGGAATCAGTGGTGTCTTGGTCAGTCATCGGTGGTCTTCTTCCGCGTGACCTTCTTCTTGTCCCATTCGTCACGCTCGACTTCGACCGCGAGGCGCCGCAGCGACGATGTCCAAAACCCGTCCAGCCAGTCTCGGAGTTCTGCCAGTCCGTCGGGTCGGGCCCGGTAGTAGCGGCGGGTGCCTTCGGAGCGCACGGCTACGAGGTCGGCATCGGCGAGTACTCGGAGGTGCTGGCTGATGGCCGGCCGACTGACAGCGAAGTGCTTGGCGATGTCGCCGGCTGTGCGCTCGTCGTCGCGCACGAGGTGAAGGATCTCGCGTCGTGTGGGTTCGGCCAAGGCTCGAGCTGCTGCATCCATGGATCTCCGACTATCGCAACGATTAGTAAGTAATAGCTAACGTAAGGTCTAGCTTACTCATGTGTCAAGGCCATATTTGGCCACGCGGCAGAGCTCCGTTACTTGTCCAGGGCCCGTCGGGGTGGTCGCTCGCTGCTCGCTCGTGCTGAGCTATTCGTTGCCGGCTGACGGACCCTCAGCGGCGAGGCGCAGCTGTGTGTCCAGGTCGGCCAGGGCCAACAAGTCGATGGGGCCGCCCTCGGCCAAGATGTCCCCGATTACTGACGGCAACTGCTCCCAAGGCACCTGGCCGGCTTCAATGCCTACAACATGGTCGATCGAGAGCCCATGGGTATCGGCGAAGTGTTGTTGGCTGAGCCCGAGTTGGGCTCGTGCCTCGGCGGCCACCGCGGCGGCCACCGGGTGTGGTGTGTCGTGGAGCATCTTTTGCGACGCCATGCGCTCGACCTGGCGGGTCCGGTCGGCAGGGTGGTCGGGGGGTGAGGTCATGGGGGAGGACGAAGGGCGGACGGGGCGCGGGCCCGAAGGTACCCGGCCGACAGGCGCTGCTGACGAATCGGTGGTGCCATGGTCGGCGCCGGGGGCCAGTGCTCGATAGCGTGCCGACGTGAGCCGGACATCCCTGTCGTTTCTGAGTTGGAACGTGGCGATGCTCGAGCCATCGGCGCAGGCGCCGTTGAGCTGGGAGGTGTTCGACACCGAGGCAGCGATCCGCGAGCAGGTACTGGCAGTGGCACCCGACGTGGTCGTGCTGCAAGAGCTGCCGGCGATGGTGCCCTTTGTTGAGACCCACGACATGATCCGCTCCAACCCCCGTAGCCACAGCGGCAACCTGGCGACCTTGTTGACCCATCAGCTGGCCGCGACCAAGCCATCGTTCACCGTGGTCGAAGGGTGTGCGCTGTTGACCACGTTCTCCAAGCCGGCGGTCACCATTGCCAACGTTCATCTTGCTCCCGGTCCCGGTGGGGCGGGTGCGCGCCTCGACCAGCTGGCCCAGGTTGTCGAGGCCAGTCCTACCGAAGCGCTTGTTGTGGTGGGCGACACGAATACCCGCGTGGCTGAGGCGGATGCCCTCGTCGAGGCCGGCATGTCGGCCAGCAAACCTCCGCGCCCAACATGGGACAGCCGCCGAAACCGATTCCGTGAGAATGCTCCGGAGTTCTCCGCGTACTTCACGCGCTGGTTCGCGAGTCCCGGCGTCGATGTCTCGGAGGTCCGCGTGTGGCACGAACCCCTCGAGCGTTTGGACCGAAGGTTTCACGTCTCGGACCACTACGCGATGAGCGGCGTGATCTCGGTGGCTGCGGTCTGACCGGCTCAGGCCCAGACAGAAGCGGCGCCCGCCAGCAACACGCTGACGATTACGCCCATCATCGCAAAGATGAGTGCGCGCACTTCGTGGGCCACACCCTTGAGACGATCGTCTGTCAGATCGAATCGCCGGTTCATCTCGGTCTGGATGGTCGTGACATCGGTTTTGAGGGTGGTGATATCGGTTTTGAGGGTGGCCACGTCGACTTTGAGGACGCCCACGTCGGACTTGACGGTCGCGATGTCTGCGCGTGTGCCCACGATGTCGGACCTCGTGGCGAGTTCGTGCCAATCGAACGGCTGCATGGCAGACAGTATGGCATCAGCGATTTCCTGCTCGAGATCGTGGGTGATCAGCCATTGGTGGAAACGGATGCGCTTGGACTCGTCGAAGGGCACGGTGTGCTCCCAGGTGGTGTAGTCGCGTGAGGCAGGCCAAGAGCCGCGAGCATCGGTGTCGACGTAGCGCCAAGTTACCCGGGGCCTGTGACAGCGCAGGTGTGCGCCATGGTCAAGGCGACCTGGGCCGTCGCCGACATGGGGGCGATGCCCGATGAGTACAGGCGTGTGAAGTGTCGGGCCTCGGCGCTATCGCGCCGGTTCGGTCAGCTTGGGATGTCGGGGTAGCTGGTGATGCTGATGTCGATGGACATGACGAACTCGGCGATGTCAGCGCAGTTGGCGGCGTTGACATCGCCATCGTCGGCGATTGCCATGCCGGCTGGGCCCGATACCCATTCCTCTGTGCGCTCTGCCCCGCCGGGTACCGATTGGACGGTGACCACAAAGATCGTGCCGTTGGTCCGGCGGCCGGCGACGGCGTCGTACTCGAGCTCGTCGCTGGTCACGGTGCGGACCCCGCCGGTGAAGGTCGCTGCATCGGCGCTGAAGTCGAGGACGATGGTTGTGGTGCCGTCGCCATCGGCGCTGTTGAAGCACACCCGCGGCGCAACGGATTCGTCGGGGATGACGAATTGGGCTGCCACCCAGCCTGAGGGCCGGCCTTCATCGGCCGCGAGTTCGACCCATTCGAGACCATCGCCTGTGGCGGTTTCGCCGGTGCCCATCAGGCCGGTGTCGTCTCGGCCGAAGTTGGCGAGGATCTCGGCGGAGGTGGTCGGGTCGCTTCGCAGGTTGAGGTTGTCGACGTCGTCGACCACTTGCCAGACGGGTAGGGCGGGCTCGGGTGTTGGTGCGGGCTCGGTCGGGGTGGTTGCCTCGGCGGTCACTTCTGGAGCGACGGTCGCCTCGGGTATGGGCGTCGGTGTAGGGACGGCCGAGGCTGTTGGCTCGGCGGCAACCAGCTGAGGCTGTTCGCCACCACTGCATGCACCGGCGATGAGCGCGACAACGACGGCCAAGCCTGCTAAAGGGCGAGACGAGAGAGCGTGGCGTGGAGTCGGGCGAGTCACCCGGCCAGTATCGACGATGGATGCGCCGCCGTGGTTGCACGTCGCCCGATTCATGCCAGGGTGATCGACGCTGCAAGCGGCCGGTGAGCGGAGGGACAGCCATCGGCCGATCGGCTCCGTGGGTGTGGTTGGTCAGGCTGGGCTGAGCACGACGACCGGTATCTGGCGATCAGTGCGCGACTGGTACTTGGTGTAGCCGCCTTGGTTCACCCGGTCCGCTTGGGTCCAGAGGCGCTGGCGACGGGTGTCGGTCGCGTCCGAGGCGGGCACCGCGACGGTCATGCGCCCGACCTGCCGCGTGCTCACCTACAGGGCGAGGCTGCAGATGGTCGCGCGGCTGTCCCATTGGGAGGGGTCCTGGCCCGGAGCGGCAACGAATGTGGGGTCGGAGAAGATCAGGGTTGTGTTCTGCGAGTTGCTCCCACAGCCGCCCGCGACGCCGGAATTGGTAACCGTGTTTCCGTTCGTTGTCCCGCAGATCCAATTGCCCACCCGGCCGACACCTGCAGAGCCCATCTTCTCGATCGACTCGTCATTGAAGAAGCGGTCGACAACACGAAGCACCCGTGCGCAGCCAACCGGGTGCCCGTCGGTGACAATCTCGTTGCGGCTGCTGCCGACGCTGCGCAACGCGCCGCAGGACTTCACCACGCGGTTCACGGACCAGCCGTAGATCTGTCCGCCGTACGTCAGAGCCAGGTTCACCTCGGACAAGCCCACGCCCTGTTGGGACACGTTGAAGGTGCAACCGTAGGAAAGGTCCCCGCCGTTGGACTCCGAACAACTGAAGTTGTTCAAGCCCGTCAGAATGTAGGAGCCGGGGCGAAAGCGGTCGAAGTGGTTGTGCGCCATCTTCGCGTTGTCGCGACGGTCGGCCGCGGGGCGGACGAAAACTTCCTCGGTGTTGTTGTCCCGGAAGTAAGGCTCTTGTCCTACGAAGAGTTGCACGATTGGATCGCCCGAGACTGCGCCGGCCACAAATGCTCGGGCTGTCTCCACCCCGGTTCGTCGGGCGGCTTCACAGCTTTGCTGGGACTCTGCGACGCAAGAGTCGATGCGGCGGCCGCCAAATGCCTTGTCGATGCCGCCGTTGCCGAACAGCGAGTCCAGCCCACGGCCCCCACATCGCAGCGACTGCGCCGCCGCCGGTGTTGCGGTAGTCGGCTGCCCACGCAATCTCCCGTGCGACGATGGGGGTATGAAGCTGTGGTCAATCGTTCCCGTCTCGACATTGATGGCCCTGGTCCTATGGGGGGGTGCGGCGTCACCGATGAGATCTCGGGTGCTTCGGAGGCGGGCGGTCAGGACTCGGTCGAGGTAGCCGACGCGCCGCTGCCATCGCCAACACCGCTTCCTGCTGTGACTTCTGCGCCGGTGCCTGCCGAACCATCACCCACGGCTGCGCCGACCGTCAAAACGACGCCACTCCCCACAGCCACCGTCGAGCCGACCCCCACCGTGGCCCCGTCCTGTGTGGGTCGGATGGCCGAGTATCTCGATGGGAGATCGTCGTGCATCACGCTCGTGAACGCACCGTCGTCTGAGCGTGTGATTGTTGTCAACGTCGACGTCGCCGTCAACGATTCCGATGGAGGCTTGCTGGTGTGGTCGGCGCCCGGGGTGGGTGGACGTGCTCCCGACGGCGACGCGGAGTTGCTGGGCGTGCTGCCCTACGACGCCAACGGCATCCGCACCAGCGGTCACGCCACCGCCGACGGTTGGTGGTGGGTCCAGTGGCAGTCGCTTGAGGGATGGTCCTACAGCCGCTTCTTGTCGCACGAGGTGCGTAACTTCTGCGGTACCGATCGGGCCGAACAGGTTGCTCGCGACGCAATGGACGCGATCAATCGGGGCGATGTTGGCGCGCTCGACACAATGTTGATGCCGTTCGTGTCGTTCTCTTGGGTGACCGACCGTGCGCAGGTGGTCTCGACTCCTTTGGGTGAGGGCCTCTTCGACTACACCGAACCGGGGACAGGCAATCGTTACCACCGCCGAGCGGGTTGTCGAAGGCAGACTGGTAGGCACGGTCCAGTACTCGATAGATGACTGCCCATACGCCGGCGACCATGAGGCCGAGCCCAATGATCGAGCCGACCGCGAGGTGGATGGCGCCGCGGCCTCGATAGCGGGGACGCAGCAGGAACCAGTGCGCCAGCCACACCGATGCCCAGACCAACAGCTGCACCAGCTGGGTGGACTCGTAGTCATCGAAATCAGACGTGATGCTGTCGGTGATCTCGACAATGCTGGTGATTGAACCAACCAGACCGAGCGTCAGCGCTGCCACCAGGTAGACCGACCAGCCCCGCGGTGGTCTCGTGTCGCCGAGACCGTCCCGCGCGCGGTTGCGGCGGTCGACGACTCGCAGCAGTAACCCGTAGGTCGGGACACCGACGATCAACAGTGCCAAGGCCCGGGCAAGTTGTGAGCTCGACCCCGCGATCTGGCGACCCTCAACGAATGTTTGGAACAGGTCGATCAGCCCGACTGAGCATGCGATCAGCGCGAGGAACAGGCCCACGTGGATTGCGACCGATTTCGCGGCTTCGGCGGTGTCGATTGGGCCGTCGCCACCGTCGTCGTGATTTCGGCCGGCGAGGGCGCGAAAGCCGGCCACCGCTGCGGCAACAAGAAGGCCAAGGACGGCCAGCGGGATCAGGCCCAGGAAGATCATTGGTTCGACCTGGTGCACTCGCCGAACTG
The DNA here is from genome assembly GCA_963854265.1 of Acidimicrobiia bacterium. Taxonomy (GTDB): domain Bacteria; phylum Actinomycetota; class Acidimicrobiia; order Acidimicrobiales; family UBA8592; genus CAWKYX01. The sequence goes on along the minus strand of CAWKYX010000019.1, from coordinate 487 downwards.
GTAGGGCCAATCCGCCTTGTCGATCAGCCAGTCACCGTCGATGCGAGTCAGCGTGAAGCGTTCGTCGTGACTCCAACCGGATGTGTCAAACAGGTCATTCGTGTTGTCCTGGTGGAACCGGACCTCGGCGATAGCGGTGTCATCGCTGGTGATCTCCATGTCCTTGAGTGCCGCCCGGAGGCCTTCGGTGTAGATGTCGTCATCGAACCGTTGCCGTCCAATGTCGGCTTCGCACACCGCACGGGCGTCGGTGGTCAGCAAGGCCAGGAGCATCGCCATGTCGTTGTCGAAGCCGGCCTGGATGAAGTCTTGGACCGCGGCCTCGGGTATCCCGGGACTGTAGGTCTTGGTGTCGCGACCCACGATCAACGCGACCGTCACCAGCACAGCTATGGCGACAACCGCACCCATGATGAGCAGCGGCAGCTTGGAAACGCTGCTGGACGGTTCTATGTCAACCATGATCAAGCCTGACAGGACTCGAGCG
>CAWKYX010000018.1:0-25204 GCA_963854265.1 Acidimicrobiia bacterium | reverse complement strand
AGCTGCTCATCCGGGGTCCCCCCCCACCGAACCCGTAGACAGTTGCTGCGCTGGCCTCGCTGATCTTGCCGTCGCGAATGTCATCACGGAGTCTGGCAGGGTCACGACCCACAGGTGGTCCGACACCACCACCCGAAGCGGTGGTGTGTTCGATGACGTCACCACGCTGCAAGGCTCTCGTGACCTTGGCCGGTAAGGCCAGTCGCTTGCCGTCGCGAATGAGGAAAGTGCTGGACGTGTGTCCCGGCAACCCACCACGGAGACCATAAGGCGGGGTGGCGTTGCGATGGGTTCGAAGGTTCAACGTACCTTCGGGAGCGCGTAGTTCTACGGCCCGGCGGATCGCGAGTCCACCCCGGTAGGTACCCGCTCCGCCACTGTCGTCAACGAAACCGTACTCGTGGACCAGTACCGGGTCCTCTCGCTCGAGAGCCTCGATTGAGCGGTTGGCGACGTTGGCGGCCATCCCGGCAGCACCATCGATTCCGTCCTGATCTGGCCGTGCACCCCATGCACCGCACACCAGGTCGTTGAACTGATAACGGTGCCCGTCGTCGTCGTAGCCGCCGATGCGCACGCCCGATGTGCCTCCATCGCCTGCTGCCGGCACCTGGCTGGGTAGCGCATCCGCCAGAGCTCCGAAGATGGTTTCGATGATGCGGTAACCAATCACGCCTCGCGCCGCGACGCCTGCCGGGAATCGGGCGTTGACCACCGTCCCTTCTGGAGCTGTCACCTCTATTGGCTCGATGAAGCCAGCGTTGACAGGAATGTCGTCGGTGCACAGCGAACGAACCGCGGCGTAGCAAGCTGACTCAGTGAACGAGAGTGTTGAGTTGATCGAGCCTGGAACTTGTTTCGCCGTCCCAGTGAAGTCGAACGCGATGCGGTCTTGGGCTATGTCCACGCGCACGTGGATAGGCACTGGTCGGTCCTCGAGGCCGTCGTGATCTTCAACGTCTTCGAACTCATATGTCCCATCGGGCCAGGATCCAATCGCTGTCCGCACGCCCAGTCGACCGTGATCGATCATTGATTCGATGGTGCCCTGGTAGACGTCCAGCCCGTATCGTTCGACGACGCCCACAACCGCGGCAGCCCCGGTCACACAGCCGGCGCGTTGGGCTTCGAGGTCTTGCCACAACATGTCCGGCAGGCGCACATTGGCTCGAATCACCTGTTCGAGAGCAGAGTTCGAGCGGCCGCCGGCCTGCAGCAGAATGGGTGGGAGCCGGAGGCCCTCCTCGAAGATCTCCCTTGAGTCGGCCGCAGACCCGCCGGGTACGCGGCCTCCAATATCTACGTGGTGGGCAACCACGATGGAATAGCCGATTAGAACCTCGCCGTGGAATGCCGGTGAGACAACAAAGATGTCCGGGAGGTGCATGCCGCCCGCGTAGGGGTCGTTGAGGACAACAAGGTCGCCCCGAGCGAGACCTGCGGGGAACGCGTCGATCACCGCGGTCATTGCCGATGGGATAGCCCCCAGGTGTAGCGGCAGCGAGAAGCCTTGAGCGACAACGCGGCCCTGCCTATCGCACACCGCGGTGGAGAAGTCCAGGTAGTCACGAATGACAGGGCTGAACGAGCTGCGAGCGAAGCGCACAGCCATTTCGTCGGCGACCCCCAACAGTTCGCCGCGGATCACTTCGAAACGCAGCACGTCGTTGAGACGACTCATGATGCACGCTCCAGGACGATGTTGGCTCCTCCGTCGCAGACCGCCGTCCAGCTGGGTGGAACCACTGTCGTGGTGTCGCCTTCGTCGACCAACAATGGGCCATCCCTCGGTAACTCGAGGTCACTGCGGCCGATAATGGGGGTAGTGATCGCGCGACCGTCAAAGAACGCCAGCCGGCTGTGCTTCTCAATTTGGGGGATCGATAACGCTCCGATGGAACCCACGGGCTGCTTCACCGATGCCGTGACCCGAATGCGCACCACTTCAGCTGGCCCCGAGAGGCCGTGACCGTAGGTGCTTTCGTGTGCCCGATGGAACTCGGCTGCCAAGCGCCCCAATCCGGCCGCATCGATATGTTGCTCGGTGGCAAGACTCAACTCCGAGGCCTGGCCTACATATCGCACATCGGCCTGCACGGTGATCTCAATCGTGTCGGAGTCGACCCCCGCATCGACAAGTCGGCCGATCAGGCTCGCCGCAGTCCGACTGTTCGCTTCAGCAACATCGCCGATTGCCGATAGCTCCAGCGGCAGGTGGACAGGCTCGACGGCCGTAAGCTCCATTGGCGCCCACAAGAGTCCGACTGCGCTGAGCACGCCGGCGTGTGGCGGCACGATCACGCGTGGTATCCCGACGGCCTCGGCAAGGCTGACTGCGTGCAGAGGGCCGCTACCGCCGAATGCGATCAAGGTGTGCCGCTCGACGTGGCGCCCCCGCTCGGTTGAAACCGCTCGGAGCACTCGGGCCATCTGTCGGTTGGCCACCGCGTGCACCGCGTACGCTGCGTCTTGCACGCCGAGCCCGAGGGGCTGGCCGACTTGGTCGAAAATGGCACGCTCCGCCAAGTCTCGGTCGGCTCCCACCCCGGCGGCGATCAGGCGCTCGGCGGACAGATACCCCAGGACGAGGTTGGCATCGGTGACCGTCGCTGCTTCTCCTCCACGGCCATAGCATGCCGGCCCAGGATCGGCGCCCGCGCTGATAGGCCCGACGACCAGACCGCCACCTCCGTCGACGCGAGCGATGCTCCCTCCCCCGGCACCGATCTCCGCCAGATCCACGACCGGCAAGCGGACGGCATACCCGCCGCCCTTCAGCAGGCGCGAGGTCGTCGAGATCTCAGAGCCCACAGAGAATTCGACGCCGCGTTGAAACCCGAAGTCTTCGATGAGCGATGCCTTCGCAGTGGTGCCACCCATGTCAAAACTGATGACGGCAGCTTCTCGCGTCGCCTCGGCGACCTGGGCCGCAGCAAGCACGCCAGCCGCGGGCCCTGATTCGAGAATGTGAACAGGAAACCGACTGGCTTCTGCTGCGGTCATCATGCCGCCACTCGACTGCATGACCAGAAATCCGCCCCGGAACCCGTCGAGCTCCAGGCCCTCGCCGAGCCGTCCCAAGTAATCGGACACGACGGGACGCAGATACGCATTGAGGACCGCCGTGCTCGTGCGCTCGTACTCTCCGATTTCGCGGACGACCTCGGTGGCCTCGGTCACATCGACGTCGGGGTAGCGATGCCGTAGCCAGTCGGCCACCTGATGCTCGTGGCTCGAGTCCACGTAGGCATTGAGCAGGCAGACCGCGAACGAGGCCACTCCGTCTGCCACAGCTTCGTCGGCCGCTTCGGCCAGGCCGTCCAGATCCAGAGGGCGGACTACTGAGCCGACAGCGTCCAACCGCTCATCGACCTCGAGGCGGTGTCGTCGGGCAACGAGGGGCGCCGGCTTCGACCACGACAGGTCGTACAGCGTGGGCGTCCGCAACCGACCGATCTCGAGAACATCACGGAAGCCCATTGTGGTCACGAGTCCGGTCCGCGGACCCGATCGCTCGAGCACCGCGTTGGTGGCGACCGTCGTGCCATGCAGCAGTTGCTCTGCTTGTCCCAACCCCCCGCACCATGCAGTCGCAAGCCGCACCCCGTCGATCACCGCTTCTTCGAACGCCGCTGGGGTGCTCGGTACTTTTTCTATGTGGATCTGGCCGAGCTCGTCGACAACCACAATGTCGGTGAAGGTGCCACCGACGTCAGCCGCGACCCGAGACGTCACTCGCGATCCCCGGTCACCTCGTCGTCGAAGGTCTGGGCCTCTGACCAGCCCGCGAGATCCATGAACTCGGTGAATTCCATCAGGGTGGGGATTTCGACGGTGTCGCGCTCGGCCAGCGTCTGGAGGAACTGCTGAACCGCCCGTGCTGCGGCTCGGTCGGCCTGGATTGGATAGATGATCACCTGCACTCCGTACGCTGCAGCCTCGCTGCGGCTGAGGCCAGGCGACCGATCGCTGCCCGAGACGTTGTACAGCATCGGGGCTCCGACGGTTTCGTGGACGTGGGACAACTCGTCGAGTGAGCGGATGCCGTTCACCATCACCAGGTCGGCACCGGCGTCGCGGTACGCGGCCACTCGGGCGCACGCATCGTCGAGACCGGCATTGAGCAGGGCATCAGTACGGGCGATCACCACGAGTTCCGTGTCAGCGGCACGTGCCGCAGCAAGCCTGTCCAGCATCTCGGCCACCGGAACTGCGGGTTCGGCCGTGAGATAGCCGCAGCGCCTCGGAAAGGGCTGGTCTTCGAGATGAACCGCCGCTGCCCCAGCCGCTGCCAGCTCCCGCATCGCCCGTCGAATCGTGACCGCGCTCCCATATCCAGTGTCAAGATCGACGATTGCCGGCAGAGACGATCGCGTGGTCACAATGCGCGTAGATTCGACCAGCTCGCTGAGGGTCATGATGCTCATGTCGGGCCAGCCCCGCGACGCGGCCGCACCCGCGCCGCTTACATAGATTGATTCGAATCCCATCCGAGCGGCCAGCGCAGCAGAGATGCCGTCGGAAACACCGGGTGCGACGACCGGTTCGCCGGCCCCGAGGCGTGCCCGCATCCATCGAGCGGGCGTACTGCTTTCGCTGCTCATGCAGACCCCTTCAACTTGCCGGCGAGCGACCGGACGGGGCGCCGCCTTGCTATGTCAGATGCGTCATCATAGCATCGCGTTGTCGGCGGGGTTAGAGGGGATACGCGAGGGGGTTGCGCGAGAGGGAATCGCGCGATCGCCCCACAAGAGGAGGCAAACCGATGCTCACACACGAGCAGTTGTACGAAGCGGTAGTCGAGCACTTTGATGCCGAGATGGGCAGGGACCTCGATGGCATCATCGACACGGTCACCCCAGATGTCGAGTACCACGTCAAGAGCCCGCGCTACGTGGACGATCCGGTGCCGTTCGGGGTCACCGCCAGCGCCGAAGGCGTTCGAGGCCTGTGGATCAATCTCTACGAAACGTTCTCGGACTATCAGATCGAGATCGACGATGTGCTCACGTGGCCCGAACGCAACCAGGCGCTGGCACTGGTGACCATCACTGCCACCCCGGCTGAGGATTTCGAGGGACTCCCAGCAGGGGTGCCATACACGTACAGCGTGGCAGCGCTGTGTGACTACGACGACAACGCAAAGATGACCAAGGAAACGGTCTACGGCAATATGGCGATCGTGACCTGGGGCATTCGCCGCATGCATGAGTTCCTCGCCGAAAAAGCCGCGGCCGGGGTAGAGAGCGAATGAGCACATCCATCACCGAGACCCCCTATGTCGACGTCGCTCTCGAAGCTGCACGTGCAGCTGTGGCAGCTGCTGAGGGTCGCGACATGCGCATCGCGGTAGTGATCCTCGACTACACCTTCACCGACGTCGCCGTCCTGCGGATGGACGGGGCATTTGCGAGCACAGTTCGGGTCGCTCGGGCCAAGGCTCACACTGCCGTGAACTTCGGAACCCCCACTTCGGCCATAGCAGAGCGCGTGACCCCGGAGAACAAGGTTGCACTGTCAACGGTCGAGCCCCGGTTGATGTTCGTCGGAGGTGGGGTACCGCTGCGATCAGGCGACCAGCTTGTCGGGGGGCTCGGCGTGAGCGGCGGCAGCGAGGCCGATGACGTCGCCGTTGCCGAAGCGGCAATGACGTCAATCGCCCACCTCCTGGGGACCTGAATGGCAGGCTCGTGATGGGCCTTGAGAGCGAGGACCGCGTAGCCGTGCCTGGCTACGAGACGATCACCGTCCGGCCGTTGGCTCCTGCGCTCGGCGCAGAGATAGGCGGCGTGAATCTCGCATCCGACCTCTCCACTCGAACCATCTCGGAGATTCGCCAGGCTTGGTTAACACACAGTGTCGTGTTCTTTCGCGATCAGACGCTCACTTCAAAGGAGTACCTGAACTTCGCGCAGACAATCGGGGAGCCCATGGAGTACCCCTTCTTGAGGGGCCTCGAGGAGTTCCCACTAATCACCGAAGTCACGAAGCTCGCAGACGAAACCGTCAACTTCGGAGGCCTCTGGCACACCGACACAGCCTATCTCGAGGAACCGCCAATGGCCACCATGCTTCTTGGCCGAGTGGTCCCTCCGGTTGGTGGCGACACCATATGGGCCAGCATGTACGCCGCGTACAACGCCCTCTCAGAGGGATTGAAGGATTTATTGAGCGGCCTGACCGCAGTGAACACCTCGACGCTCACTGATGTATCGAAGACGCGACAAGCCCGAATCCAAGACAGCGGCTACCCGAGCGACCTCTCATACTCGGCGGAACATCCGGTGATCCGCTCCCACCCGGAGACAGGACAAAAGGCGCTTTATGTGAACCGTGCTCACACAGAACGGTTCGTCGGCATGACCGAGGAGGAGAGCCGTCCCCTCCTCCAATGGCTGTTCGCCCACTCCGTACGGTCCGAGTTCACCTGCAGATTCCGGTGGCTCGCGGACTCATTGGCACTCTGGGACAACCGATGCACGCTGCACAACCCCGTCAACGACTATCACGGTCAACTGCGGACGATGCACCGCATCACGCTCGCTGGCGACCGCCCCCGCGTGGCCGCCGCAGACAGCCGCTGATGATGGTCCAATAGCAGTGCCGTCGCGAACCTGGACCGTGACCCTGCGCTACCGAGCGAGATACTTTGGAAGATGTCGTGAGCCCAACGGGTCGCGGCTGATCAAGCCGGCGCACTGCATGTGCTGCCTCGACATCGTTGGTAACGCTACTTGGCTGACGCGCGCCAGGGTCCAAGACTGCGACACCATGACCTCTGGACCCTTCGGCGGTGCCTGCGTGGCCGGCCGAACCTACCGATTCCGTCCTCGGGCCGGGCGAACCCTTCCACGGCATCGGCCCTGATGTCGCGGCAATGAGCTCCGACCAGTCCCGACACGATCCAACGCCCGCGTTGATGAGGTCCAACGGCTGGCCCGTGGCCGCGACGTCGATCATCGCCGTTGTCATTGGCCTCGGCGTTTCGTTCCTCATCATTGCGTTGAAGGGAGAGGCCGCCGGCCAGGCAGCTCAAGCGCTCTATGACGGATCGTTCGGAACCAGGCGGCAGGCCGCAGCAACCATCGCGCGGGCGCTACCCCTCGCTCTCGTCGCTCTGGGGTGGATCGTGGCATTCACTGCTCGACGCATCAACGTGGGCTTCGAAGGACAGATCATCGCCGGAGGCATCGCTGCGGTCCCATGGGTGCGACGGGGCGTCAACGAGATCGTGTCGACACTGCTTCTCAACTTCGTGGCCCTACAGCTGTTCGGTTGGTTGATCCGAGGGCCCTGGCAAGGACGAGGAGCCCGCAGCGCTGGCACCCGACTCATCCCTGATTCGGCCCGGTGGCCCAACCTCGTCGAGCGCACACCCCTCAACTACGACCTGCTCTTGGTCGCAGGACTCGTCCTGATCGTGACGTTCGTGCTGCGGCGCACATCGCTGGGGATCGCCCTTCGCCTGACGGGAGCAAACGTCGAAGCCGCCCGGGCGACGGGCCTCCCCACCGCCCGTGTTGGCGCGCTCAGCCTGGTGATATCGGGGGCGCTGGCGTGCCTGGCCGGGGCCGACCTCGTGCTGGGCGGAGAGACAGGGGCCGTGCAAGAAGGTTTCGCGGCCACCTTTGGTCTCGAGGGCATCGATGTCAGTAATAACGACGCTTGCACCCTGAGCAGCGAGGGCCTCGGCAACCGCGCAACCTAACCCCCCACCTCCACCCGTTATAAGTGCAGTCTTGTTGGTTAGATCGAACACAGGGTCAACCTAGTTGGTCGCCCCAGGGGTGGATAGGGCCAACCTTCAATGAGCGTCGCGCGAGGTCGACCAAACGAGCCACGTTCGAACGGGGCAAGGCACAAGGCGACACCGACTCAAGCCAAGTTCTGGCTCACGACGACCACCCCGCATGGTGAGCCTGAACCTCGACCCTGCGCTACCTGGCGAGATACTTTTGGAAGGTGTCGTGAGCCCAACGCACGCGGGACTCCTGATAGCTCGACAGAGTCTCGGCCCCCTTCGCCGAGGCCTGGATGCCTTCTTGTTGCAGGCGCATGATGCTGGTGTCTTGGTCCAGGACGCGGGCCATGAACTCAGTGATGCCGGGCGCTACGCCGTAGGACTCGTCTTCTCGAATCGTCACCACTTCCGCTGGTTCTGGCCTCGGCCCATCTGCCGGCACCGGCAGGAAGGTGAGGCGGTCGATGGTGGCCTTGGTCGGGTCGTGGCCCAAGGGGCGAAAGAGTGTCAACGCGTGTATCGCGGCGCCACCGTGGATCATCATGTTCGGGAACACGTTGTACTTCAGCGAGTCGATCACCTCCGCGTCTGTGTGCGTGGAGAGGTCCATCCCGTATTGCTCCATGAACCTTTCTCGGGTGTCCTCGGCCATGACCATGCGCGCCGTCTTGCCCTCGGCGAGGACAGAATCGGTGGTCGATGACGTGGTCGGATTGCTGGGACGAGAGCGGTTGAGGAGCTCCTCCTCGGTCAACGGCCGCGGGAGCGACGGGCTCGATACTCCCATTGCGCAAAGATCCCGGCTGACGTGATCGCCGAAGATGTCGTGTTGCATGTTCCAGTCCCCGACAACCTCCGACATTTGAGGATGCACGACGGGCGTGTGGTAGGCCTCCATAAAGCCTTCCATCGCCAGCTTCCAATTGCAGTGGACCTCTTTACGGATGTGGGACGACACATACCAGTCGTCGAAGCGCCAATGCTCGAAATGATCGGGCAGCACGCCGAGGTAGTCGAGAAGCGGCGGCGCATCGACGTCCATGTTGATGAACACAAAACCGTTCCAGGTATCGACCAGCGCTTCGGGCAGGCAATTGGCTTCGTAGTCGAGGTGCTCGAACTCCCAGGAGCACGGCACTTCCTGAAGCTCGCCCGTCAGGTTCCAGGTCCAGCCATGGAACGGGCACTGAATCTGCGCTGACCGGCCAACGGATTCTGACTGCTTGAGCTTGGTGCCTCGATGCAGGCACGAGTTGACGTAGCCCTTGATCTCAGTCTCGCTCGAACGAACGACGATGATCGAGAGCCGTCCAATGTCGTAGACGAAGTAGTCGCCAACGGCCGGGATGTGCTCCTCTCGGCAGGCGACCTGCCAGACGCGGCGCCAGACCTTGTCGATCTCCGCGTCGAACACGTCGTCGGAGGTGTAACGCTCGAAGGAAATGTCGGCGGCGGCCTGGGGCGGGTTCTCTGTGAGACCCAACACGTCGGCCACCGGGCTCGCGTCTCGCTCGAGGATCTCGCGATAGCTGGGCCGGTTCTTTTTCTGCGTCAATTTTACCCCATGCGAGAAGCTTGGTCCTCAAGCTACCGCGTCCCACGAGCCCAGATCTCAACGAGATGCCAGACTGTGTCAATGATCCTTGGTGTACATCACGTAGCAATCACAACGCCCGACATCGACCGGCTCCGTCAGTTCTATGTGGAGGCGTTCGGTTTCGAAGAAGTATCCCATGGCGGCTGGGACGCGGGCAACACCGCCAACGACGCGATTGTCGGCCTCAAGGGTTCGGCCGCCAAGACAGCGTTTTTGCGGGCCGGCAACATTCTCATCGAGATGTTCCAGTACGACGCGCCCCCGGGCCGGCCCAACGACCCCGCACGTCCGGTGAACGATGCGGGCTATACGCACTTCTGTCTCTCGGTGACCGACATCGACGTGGAGATCGAGCGCCTCGAGGGACTCGGGATGACGTTCCACGCCCCCCTTCCGCGACTCGACCAGATGAGCGGGCCGTGGCGAGCAATGTACGGACGCGACATCGACGGCAACATCATTGAGCTGATCGAGTTCCACGACACATCGGCCCCCGCTTACCACGACGTCACCCGCTGACCAACGGTCTCGATCATCGCTACCGTCGCATCTGCCAGCGTGAACTGTCCCCCCAGGGACACTTGACGCTGGCAGACCGGTTGGGCGCTGCTCAAGCGGCCCGGATAGCCAAGTCGCCGGCACCGTCGGGTTTGTCGATGCCCTCGGGCTGGCGACGCCCGTCAGGGCGGTCGAGGACCACGAGGTCAGCTGGTGGTTGCCAGCTGCGCGGCGGTCCCGAAGCCGAATGACGCATAGATCTCGAATGCCTGCAACGCCGCTGCTTGGGCCTGGGCTGGAGTACGTCCAAGGTAGGAGCGCTCGACGATGATGGGGCCGTCGAATGCCACCGACCGGGCGGCCTCGACCACGGCGCCGAAGTCGACATCGCCGGTGCCCGGCTCGCAGAAAACGTCGCGTCGAGCTGCAACCTCGAACGGGACCCCGTCAGCCACGCAGGCGTCGCTAATGGCAAAGTCCACATCGCGCAAATGGATGTAGGCGACCTGTTCGCCGTAATTGCGGATGAACGCTGCTGGGTCGCCACCGGCGTAAGCGAACTGGCCGACGTCAAAGCAGAGCGCTACCTGGCCATCGGAGTCTTCGATGAGCCGCTCGACCTCAGCCTCGGTCTCCACCGCCATGCCAACGTGGGGATGAAACACCAGGCGCAACCCGTGATCGTCGGCGGCGGCGCGGCTGAGTGCCACCAGCCCCTCGACCATCGCCTGCCACTGCGCGTCGGTATTCGAGATGCGTCCATCGGGGCCCCAACCGGCCAGGGCCAGCGCGAGGACAAACTCAGCCCCCTCGGTGACACCAGCAACACGGCCTAGCTGATCGAACATGGCCTCGCGCGAAACCGGGTCGTCGAATGCGACCGGCAGATAGCCGCAGGTCAGCTCTAAGTCGCGAGCGGCGAGCTCACGCTGCAACTCCTCGGGTTTGCTGGGGAGATAGCGGGCAGGCCCAAGCTCGACCGCGACAAACCCCGCAGCCGCGGACGTGTCGAGAAACGCATCCCAGGTCGTGTTCCCAGACGCATCGGCCTTCCACACCCCGTACGCATCCGGGTTGATCCCAAGTCTGCCGAGACCGCTCTGTGCCACCGCTCCCCCTCCACGGCCAGTGTCGCACCTCCCCGACGTCGCCGGCCACCGAAGTCGTCGGCAGCGCATCGGCTACCTGCGCGCGCTTAAGACCCGAGGATGGTTCGAACCGCCTCCGAGCCGGGGTGCACCTGGGGGAACCAGGGTCCGCGAAGAGGTTGACCGGGTTCGATCAGCGCGCTCGTGCCGGGGTATGTCGGGGCGGGTCGCTTCTTTGGTGCATACACGATGTCGTCGCCGAAGAACCGGATCGACAATGTTCGCCGCGGTGAGCTGTCTGCGGTAGCACCGCCACCATGGAGCAAACCTGGGTGGAACAAGACAACATCGCCGCGCTTGATCGCGAAAGACACGATGTCGAACGCGTCTCGGTCCGCTTCGATATCGGGGATCGGCTCGTAGCCCGGCTCGTCAGTGAAAGGCGTCGTCTCATTCTCGTAATCAAACGCCGTCCCGGCATAAGTCGGCCCAAGGTGAGACCCACGAACGAACTCGAGAGACTCCTCAGCAGGCGTGTCCTCCAGCGTGATCCAAAACCCGGCGATCTGGCGTCCAGCAGTAATCCAATAGGTCGTATCTTGATGCCACGGTGTTCGCCGTGCCTCGCCGTCCGGAGCATCCTTCACAAAGATCTGCTCATAGAAGAGCCACAACCGCTCACTCTCCAACAGCGAAGCAACAATGTGCGCGATCGGCGAATGCTCCACAAGCATGCGGTACTCAGGGACCGCCCAATAATTGCAGTAGTCATCGATAAAGGCCCGCGGCGTGCCTTCATAGTGGAACTGGTGATGCGCCCCAGGGTTCCTCAAATTGCGCGTCACCCCCACCTCCGCCAGCTGCATCCAAGTCTCATCAAGCACACCAGGCAGATGCACCACACCATCACGAGCGAAAGCCTCGATCATGTCGTCGGTCACATACGGATGGCGCATCGAAAGCTCCAAAAGTGAGAGAGAAGCCGTCATCGAAGGAGAGGTCGGTCACCGACGGCACTTCGGCGACACGTCCAGCGGGCTGCGTTATTGTGCATGCACACGATCTCACACCGAAAGGGGCAGCGCGATGCGCACCGACTATGGGCGGTTCACTGTCCGGCCCTACACACCCCACCTCGGCGCTGATGTCGATGGCATTCGGCTCGGCGACTTCGACGAGGAACTCGTCAAACTGCTCCACGATGCCTGGATGGACTGGCAGGTCCTGTTCTTCCACAACCAGGACATCACAGCCGACGAGCAGGTCGCGTTTGCGTTGCAATTCGGCGAGATCGACCGGCATCCCTATCTCGAGGTTAACGAGCAGGAGGACCTGGCCGTGATCGACAACCCGGCCTCACCGGCATCGCGCTCGACCTGGCACAGCGATGCCACCTTCCGCGACTGCCCGCCGTTCGCGTCGTTCCTGCTGGCCAAGGTCCTGCCCCCGGCCGGCGGCGATACCTGCTTCGCCAACATGGCGCGGGTCTACGACTGTCTCACCGACGAAGTGAAAGAACTCATCGACGGCCGGACGGCCACCCATTCGGTTCGCAAGAACTTTGCCCGCCATCTCTCTGGCGAAGCATTGGACGCCGAGCTCGAGCGTTTCCCCGAACAGCACCATCCCATCGCCCGAACGCACCCCGTGACCGGGCGCAAGGCTGTCTACGTAAGCCACAACTTTGTCGACCACATTGACGGGCTCGAGCCAGACGAAGGCAAGCGCCTACTCGATCACCTCGTCGACCAGACCCACCGGGTCGAACACCAGATGCGCTTTCGGTGGGGCATCAACTCACTGGCAATGTGGGACAACCGCTGCACGCAGCACGCACCGGTGTACGACTACGGCGAACACCGCCGACGGGTCGAACGAGTCACCCTCGCTGGCGATCGCCCGATCTGAAGAACCGATCCGAGAGAGAGGCACACCATGGGAACCGTGACAGACACCGAGCTGCGCAGGGCCACCGACATCCAGGCGATCCGGGAGGTTTGTATGCGCTATTGCCGCGCGGTAGACCGCCTCGACTCCGACGAATTGCCCAACGTCTTCCACGATGACGCAACCGTGGCCTACGGCACCTACGACGGCCCCACCACTGGCTTCATCACCAACACGTTCGGCCACATCCTCACGATGGAGCGCACGTTCCACTGCCTTGGTAGCCAGCTGATCGAGGTCGACGGTGACGACGCGACCGGCGAGATCTACGTGTTCGCGTACATCAGCGAAACCAAGGAGGGCGAGCTGACCGACACCCTCCTGGTCGGCCGCTACCTCGACCGCTACCAGCGCCGCGACGGGGTCTGGAAGATTTCGCACCGAGCGTTTGTGATGGACTGGAATCAGAACACCCCGAGCTCCGCCGAATGGGACGAAGGAATGTATGGCGACATCCGCATGCGGGGTGCACGAGCGCCCCACGATCCGCTCTACGCCTCGCGACCATGAGTGTTTCGGGCGCTGAAATCCAGCGATTCAAGAATCAACAGGCGATCTACGACTGCCTGCTTCGCTGTGGCCGCGGGATCGACCGACGCGACACCGAACTCATCGAGTCAGCGTTCCACAACGACGCGACGGTCGACCACGGCTACTTCACGGGTTCAGCGTCGGCGTTCGCGACCTTCATTGGTCCCTTCTATGACTCCCACGGCGTGGTCCAGGCAACCCATCGGGTCAACCAGGCGCTGATCGAGTTCATCGACGCCGACACCGCCCACGTTGAGTCCTACAGCCTGGTGTTCATTGACGCAGCCGGCGAAGGCGGCAGCCTGACGGCCAGGACTATCGGTGGCCGATACCTCGACCGCGTCGAGCGCCGTGACGGGGCCTGGGCCGTTGCCGAACGGACGTACGTGCTCGACTGGAACAGCAACGTCGACTCCACCGTCGATCGCGATGGTTCCTACTTCGGCGAACTGGCCCGAGGCCGAACGGATCGGTCCGACGACTCCTACGCGCTCTTCGCCGGCCTGTGCCCCTAAGGAACTCAGGCGGCAGGTATCAGTCGGTAGGCAGCAATCGTCCGACTTCGCACCTACGCCCGTCTCCGCTCTTGAAATCTCGCTACCGCAGCCGTTGCATCGGCCTGGCAGTTACGTTTGTGCGCTCGCGACAACGTCGTCCTCGGTGACACGGCCATCGGGCCCACTGCCCACGACGGCTTTGACATCGACGCCCAGCTCCAAAGCCAGGCGGCGGGCCCGGGGTGTCACTTGTGGTCGAGGGCCAGATTCAGCGGGCACAGGTGCCACAGACGGAGGTTGCGTGGCGGTCGCGACGTTGGCGCTGGGCCGTTGTTCAACCACAGTCTGGTCAGGGATCTCGGCGCCTTCGGGCCCGGTCACGGCGAGCACCGCGTTGACCTCGACCGTCTCTCCCTCGGCGACGATAATTCGGAGCATGATGCCGTCGCTTTGGGCAACGAGTTCTTCGGTGGCCTTGGCCGCCTCAATCTCGGCGACGACCTCGCCTGCGGCGACGGGATCACCCTCGCGCTTGAACCATTCGATGACGGTTCCCTCTTGCATCCCCATCCCGAACTGGGGCAGCCGAATTTGGACCGCGTGGGGGCGCTCGCTCGTCATGCCATCAGGCCGCGGACGGCTGCCATGATCCGCTCGGGATTGGGATACAAGGGACGCTCGAGTTCGGCACTGTAGGGGATGTGGGTGTGGGGTGTTGTGACACGGACAATCGGCGCCTGGAGGCTCCAGAAGCCTTTCTCCGCAACGATTGCAGAGACTTCTGAGGCCACCGAGCCCATCTCGTGCGCAGGATCGGCAATGACAAGACGGCCCGTCTTGGCCACCGACGTCAACACCGCATCGCGGTCCAGGGGCACGATGGACCGAAGGTCGACGACCTCGACTGAGATGCCTTCGGCCTCCAACTGCTCGGCCGCCGAGAGTGCGTGCAGGACCGCACCCGAGACCGCCACGACCGTGACGTCGCTGCCCTCACGCTTGACGTCGGCGACACCCAATGCGATGACGTGGTCGCCATCAGGCACCTCGCCCTTGTTGCCCCAAAGGGCGGCGTCCTCGAAGCAGATGACCGGGTCATCGTCTCGTATTGCGGCCTTGAGGAGCCCCTTCGCATCAGCGGCTGTGGCAGGCGCGACAAGCTTGAGGCCAGGGATGGTCATCAGCGTCGAGTACGGGCGGTCCGAGTGCTGAGCGGCATTGCCCGCGTTGTAGACCATCGGGGCCATCAAGGTGATCGGCATCTTAGATTGACCCCCATAGAGATAGGTCGACTTCGCAACGATCGACACGATCTGGTCGAACGCCACATAGAGGAACGGGGCGATCAACATATGGACCACCGGCCGCATGCCTACCATCGCGGCCCCGGCCCCGGCTCCGACGAACCCGGCTTCGGAGATCGGCGTGTCCCGCACTCGCTCGAACCCGAACTGCTCCCGCAGGCCTCCGGTAGCACCCATCAGATTCCAACTGACGTCCTCGCCCATGAGGAACACCGCCGGGTCGCGCTCCATCTCCTCGCGCAGCGCTTCGTTGACGGCCTCTAGATACGTCACGGTGTGCATGGCAGCCTCCTCAGCGAGCAATCGGAATGGGGTTCGTGAAGACATGTGTGAACGCAGCCTCGGGGGGTGGCACGGGACTTGAGCGGGCGAAATCAAGCGCCTCGGTCAGCTCGGCCGTGACCTCGGCGTCGATCACGTCGAGGGCTGCGCCGTCGAGCCCATGCTGGGCGGCCTGATCGCGGAACAGGAGCAGAGGGTCGCGGTGTGTCCGCCAGTGCTCCACCTCGGCCGGATCTCGGTAGTTCTCGATGGGCAGACCAATGGCATGGTTCTCGAACCGGTACGTCAAGGTCTCGACAAGCGTGGGGCCCTCACCCGCTCGGGCACGAGCCACGGCCTCACCCACGGCTTCATAGACCGCCAACACGTCCTGGCCATCAACGGTGGCAGATGGCATGCGGTAGGCGGCTGCGCGCTCGGCGACGTGCTCGACAGCCATGACGTCTGAGGCGGCAGTCAACTCGCCGTAGCCGTTGTTCTCGCAGAGGTAGATCACCGGGAGATCCCAGATCGATGCCAGGTTGAGCGATTCGTGGAACGTGCCTTCGTTCGAAGCGCCGTCGCCGAAGAAGCACAAGGCCACACGATCAAGCCCCTGCAACTTCGAACCCAGTGCCGCTCCGGTCGCGACCGGGAATCCCGAGCCCACGATGGATGTCTCGCCCAGGCTGCCGACCGAGAAGTCCGACAGGTGCATCGACCCGCCTTTGCCCTGATTGACGCCGGTCTCCTTGCCCATCAGCTCTGCCAGCAGCCGGTCGAGCTTGGCTCCCTTGCCGATCGGATGTCCGTGCGATCGATGTGTGCCAACCATGTGATCGTCGATGCGCAAGGCCATGCACGACCCGACGATGGATGCTTCCTGGCCTGTCGAGGTGTGGAACGCGCCGTACAACTCGCCCTTGAGCAGGAGGTCTTTCGTCGTGTCCTCGAACTGGCGGATGCTCGACATGCGGCGATACATCTCGCGTAGGTCACCGTCGCTGATGGTCATGGGTGCTCCTCGACCGGTCTCGGAACTGGGCTCGGTGAAGTTTATTCCATCTGTCTCGAATCATCGTGCCTGCACGACCCCGACATCGCAAGCCGATCGTCTTCTAGGCTCACGATGTTCAAGAAACAGGAGGGCACACCCCATGGCCACATTTCTGGCGCACATCAAGATCTTCGAAGGCAAGGAAGCCGAGTTCGAGGAAGTCTCTCGAACGATGTACGAAGCCACCCACCGGGCCGAGCCGCGGTGCCGCCGGTACGAGTTCTGGCGCGGTGCCGAACCACGGTCTTACTACTGCCTCGAATCGTTCGACGATTTCCTCGCGTTCATGAACCACCAGACCAGCGACCACCATGAAGCCCCCGATTTCGGGTCGCTGCTGGAGACCATCGAGCTTGAGTGGCTCGACCCTGTGCAGGGCGCGTCGGATCTTGTCCCGACCGAAGCACAAGAGTTGCCTGCAGACGCCGACGATTTCACCCGCTCAAAGACTGCGGGCCACACGGTCGTCATGCAGGCCTGGTGGGAGGCACTTCGGGTCACCTAGGGGTGGCCGGCGGGAACCACGCCGCGCTGTGGGTCGTCAGGTTCGCAACTCAACGCACGAGGGACGAGATCAATGACGATGAAATCGCGATGCACAGCGATTGTAATCACCGGTGTGCTCACCATGGCCGGTTGCGGAAACACCAGTTCACCGGAGCCATCGATCGCCGCACCGACCGCGGCGACCACTGCGTCAGACCGATCCGACGCGACACGTCTGTGGATCGGTCCCGACGTGGTCGACTGCGAGGGTGCTGCGCCGCAGACTTGTTTGCAGGTCAGCGAGGCCGCTGACGGCGAATACGAATTTTTCTACGACTCGATCGAGGGCTTCGATCCCCAGCCCGGAACGTCCTACGTCGTCGACGTCGAGGTCATCGAGATCGAGAACCCTCCGGCTGACGGGTCATCGCTGCGCTACATCTTGATCGACGTGGTCGAACAATCGAGTTGATGACAGCTCAGCCCCGCGTCGGCATCTCGTCTGGTTACGCGACGACCTCGGGCACAGGCTTGCCAGTGCTCCAATCGATACGGCGAATCGGGGCCGTGACACCATCCCATCCAACTGACGCTTCTTTGATTGCACCCATCAAGGCGACCAGATGGTCGCTCCGCGCCATCAGTTGCATCATGACGCCGGGAGCGGTCGTCGAGTCCAGATACGCGTGGCCGTCGCCGTAGCGCTGGCGGACTCGTTACCCGCGACCGGCTGTGTCGAGCATTGCAACGGTTTCGGCGATGCTGTCGACCCACACCGCGAGATGCTGGAGTCCTCCCGCGGGGTTGGCAGCCAGGTAGTCGCCGTAGATCGTCGGGGCGTCATCGTGTTGTTGGATGACCTCGATCTGCTGATCGCCCGAATAGGCGAACGCTGCCGAAAGGTCGGGTTGGATCTCGACGCCGTCATAGCTGCCCTTCGGCCGGATGTGAGCCTCGATAAAGAACGGACCGATCCCTCGCGCCACCCAGTGCTCAATCGCGACGTCGATGTCGGGGACGACATAACCCTGCTGAATCACGGGGCCAAACAGTGCACTCATGGAGCCTCCAACACGTCACGTCACCAAGATGGCGATCACGCGGTACACGATCGTGGCATAGGCCAAGCGCGACCACGCGCGGACCTGGCCAGATGGCCCCTCAGGCTTCGGGTTCGTGGATGGCAATCAACGCAGCGTTGACGATGTTGCCAGCGGAGATCCCCACGATCTCGTGAAGGTCGGCGATGGTCCCGGACTCGCCAAAGCGGTCAACGCCCAGGTTGTACTGGCGAGTCCCCAATGCCGAGCCGACCCAAGCCAAGGCGTGACTCGCAGCATCGTGCACGCTCACCACGGGACGAGCGCGTTCGCTTGCCGGGATGATGCGATGCAGGTGGCTTGGGCTGCGGACTGCCCGGCCGGTGGTAGCCGGCGTCGAATAGGTGCGCTGCCAGCTCCGGTATGTCCGATCGGGACTCGACAGGTGCACCACCGAGGCTTGGACGCCCTCGTCGTCGAGCTCTTGAGCTGCGGCCAACGCCTCGGGTGCCATTGCACCAGTGGTCACGATCGTGACCCCGGGGCGGCTGTCGACGGGTGCGTCGCGGAGTCGGTAGCCGCCGGCAAGCACATGGTTCCTCAACGTGGACTCGCCCTGGCGCTCAAGAGCATCAGCGAACGGCTGTTGATCGATTGGCCTGGTCGACAGGCGGAGATAGCAGCTCTCGCCATCGGTCGCCCCGAGCTGCTGGAGGGCGTCACACAGAAGCCAGTCGACCTCGGTGGCATATGCCGGCTCCGCATAATGCAGCCCCGGCAATTCGGTCCCGACCGACGCGGTGACCGTCGACTGGTGAGCACCGCCCTCGGGAGCCAGCGTGACACCCGAAGGGGTACCGGTCACAACGAATCGGGCCCCGTTGTAGAGCGAGTAGACCAAGGCGTCGAGCCCCCGAAGCACAAACGGGTCATAGACCGTCCCGATCGGCAGCAAGTGCTGGCCGTGGTGGTCGTGACTCAGGCCGAGCTGGCCCAACAGCATGAACATGTTCATCTCGGATATACCCAGCTCGATATGGCGACCCTCGGGTGATGGAGCCCACCTGAGCAGCCGATCCGCTCCCCCATGGTCGTCCCGCTCAGTGGGCGCATAGACCCCCGCCTTGTTGATCCAACCTCCCAGGTTGGTTGAGATCGACACATCTGGTGCCGTCGTCACGATGCGCTCGGTGACACCGGCGATCTCGCCCAACGATGTCAGGACGCGGCCGAATGCCTCCTGCGTGGACACCCGGCCTGCAGTCACCGGCGGCCGAGCCGAGTCGGGAACGGGCAGCGCTGGTCTGGGGATCGGCTTGGGATTGTTGATATCGCCGCCGAGTGCGGCGCAGAGCCTCCCTGCCTGACTGGTCGGGTCGAACCGGTCCCATTCGGTGGCTTCGTCGAGGCCGGCCCGGCTGCGGAGGTCGTCGATCTGGTCGGGGCTAAGCAGCGCCGCATGGTTCATTGGGTCGCCGGCGATTGGAAGACCGCGGCCTTTGACCGTGTACGCAAACACCACGCTGGGGCGGTCGGGCACCTGGTCACACTCTGCGAAGGTCTCGAGCAGCAGTCCGAGGTCATGACCCCCAAGATCGGTGATGAGGGTCTTGAGGCTGGCGTCGTCATGGGAGTTGGCCACGACACGAACAGCCCCATCTGCGCCGGCCAGAAACTTCGTCCGGAAGTCATCGCCCTCGAGCCCGAACAGCGATTGGTATACCTCATTGCTCATGGCGTCGATGTGGGCGCGCAAAGCATCCCCGCCCGGCGCAGCGAAAGCGGCCGTCAGCCGAGAGCCGTACTTGGCCTCCGCCACGTGCCAGCCGGCATCTCGGAAGAAGTGCTCCAGCCGGACCGCCGCGATGTTGGGGATCACGCGGTCGAGGCTCTGCCGGTTGAGGTCCACCACCATCGTGAAGTTGCCCAGCCCCTCGGTGGCCGGATCGGCGATGGCCTCCCAAACATTGCCCTCGTCCAGTTCGGCATCGCCGACCAGCGCAATAAATCGTGCCTTCGGCTGACCCCCGAAGTGCGCGTCGACATAGCGGCGGGTGAGGGCCGAAAAGAGCGGGGCAACCGCGCCCAGGCCCACCGACCCTGTCGAGAAGTCCGAGACGTCAGGGTCCTTGGTCCGCGACGGGTAGGCCTGCAGCCCCCCACGCTGGCGGAGCGTCGTGAGGTAAGAACGGTCGAGTTCGCCGGTGAGGTACTTGATCGCGTGATAAACGGGCGAGGCATGCGGTTTGACCGCCACCTTGTCCTCACCGCCAATGTGGGCAAACCAGAGCGCCGTCATAATCGACACCATCGACGCCGACGAGGCTTGATGCCCCCCGACCTTGATCTCGCCCGGTTCGCGTCGGTTTGCGACATCGACGATTCGGGTGGCGAGCCAGAGCACCCGTTCCTCGATCTGGCGTAATACAGCAAGGTCTGGAGGTGCGGAAGCCATCACCAAATCATGGCTGCTTTCACCTGCGGGCGCCACGCATCTACGATCAGCGCCGATGATCTTCTCCAGGCGGAAGCGGAAAATCAGGACGGTAGGCGTCGCGCTGATGCTGACCTCAGTTGCCAGCGCATGCGCGACCGACATTCGTGTCGGCTTCCCCGAGGCCACTCCCCAGCCAACGCCGATCGAACAATCCGACTCTGGGGACCCAACGCCTTCGGCAGCACCGACGCCTGCGCCGACACCGAAGCCCGAGGAAGCCTTCGGCCAGGCTCGCGACATCGCCTTGGCCCGACTCGATGATGCCCCATCGATAACGATGCACAACCAAACAGCGATGACCCTTGGCGGAGTGACCGACTTGGGGGTCACCCTGTCGAGCTCGGTCGACCGTTCCGCCGGCATCGCCGGCTACACCATCGAGTTCTCCGGCGCCGACTGGGCAACGACCCTCCAAGGGGACGCACCGTTCGATCTGGAGCCGGCGAGTGGCTTCGACCCTGACGAGACAACCGTCTCCTATGTCATCGATACCGAACGCACGGCCTACTTTCGCCTGGATCCAACACCGCCCGACACCGACCCGGCCCGACCGTGGACGTCGGTCACAGCAGAGCAACAAGAAGGCACCCCCAAGGTTTGGGCCCGAACTTGATATTCGACCCAGACCGCATCCTCGACCGTCTCCGGGGCATGCTCTCCGGGCTTAGCGATGTGTCGCTGGCAACCGCCAAGACCGTTGAGGGCCAAATTCTCCAGACCTACCGAACGCAGGTCCCCAACGCCGACGTCGCGGTGTTGCTACCCCCGACATCGGTGTTCGCGACAGCAGACCTGGATATTGACCTCACCGCGATGTCGGGACAGACCCCAGTCACCGTGGGGTTCGCCCTGGGCGAGCTACGTCTTGTCGAAATCGACTTCCACGGGTTCTTCGAGGAAGTCGGCCGACGCAACGGGACCCCCGAGCTCGGACTCATCTCGCTCGTGGATCGCTACACGCTTACGCTGGGACGCGACACCAGCATCGTCGTTCCGGCGCCCGAGACGGTCCTGGCCTTCAGCGACAACGAAGACCTCCGCGTCCTCGATCCCGTCTATCCGACGGGCCAGTGTTTCTCAGCGGAGGAGCTCGAGCTCGTTCAACCCAGCTCCATAGCGTGCTCCCAGAGCCACGTGGCCGAGGTCTTCTTCGTCTCCCGCTTCGATGAAGCAATCGGAGTGCCATACCCAGGAGTCGAGCCCCTAATCGCGGAGGCAACTACCGCATGCAACACCGCGTTCGGAGAGATCACAGAAACACCCGGTGAGGCGACGGTCCTCTTCATCCGGATCTTCCGGCCCACGGCTGAGACTTGGCTACTTGGTGATCGCGAGCTGGTTTGTTTCGTCCAGTACCCCGAGCCTGTACAAGTACTCATGACACAGTTCGATCCGCTCCGCGCGTTCGGACTGGCCTCGACCTTCGCTCTGCGAGCAGGCGACTGCATCGCCGATGACAGCCTGGGCAGCGCCGCACTCCTGACCGTCGACTGCGACACCACCCATGTGTGGGAGGTCTACTTGTCCCAGAGGCTGCCCGACGGGCCATATCCAGGTGACGACGCGGTTTCGAGCCTGGCCAATGAGACGTGTGTCGATGCCTTCGAGCCGGCGGTCGCGAGCGTGTACGGCGAGTCACAGTGGTTCGTGGAGCACCTCCACCCAGACATGGAGGGATGGGACACCATTGGAGACCGACTCGTGACCTGTTTGCTCACGATCTACGAGGGCGTCACCCGCTCTGCGCTGAGATCAGGCACTTAGCGAAAGTCGTCAGCCTCGACAGCGCGGACCTGGCAGGATCTGCCGGTGACCCATGCTGAGATGGACCTGATCCTTGATGCTGCACGGCGCGCTGGCGAGTACCTCGCGGCGGTCGACCTCGACACCGCCCCAACCAGAGCGGCGCTCGACGCGCTGGCAACATTCGACCCAGTGCTCCCCACCGGCCCCCGCCCGCCCGCGGACGTGCTCGCAGAACTCGACACCATTGGATCCCCGGCCACGATGCGCACGACGGGCGGCCGGTACTTCGGGTTCGTGAACGGTGGCACCGAACCTGCAGGACTCGCGGCGTCGATCCTGAACGCTGCATGGGACCAGAACGTGGCCTTGCCCATCATGTCACCGGCGGCGGCACACCTCGATGCCATCGCCGCCCGGTGGACCGTGGAGCTGTTAGGCCTACCAGCGACTGCGACGGCCACTTTCTGCGGGGGTGCTTCCATCGCCAACCTCACTTGTGTTTTAGCTGCCCGAGACGCCCTGCTCGCGCGGGCAGGGTGGAGCGTCGACGAGCACGGCCTAGGCGGCGCTCCGGCTCTCCGGGTGGTGACCAGCGCTGAAATTCACGTCTCGGTCTGGAAAGCACTGCGCGCGGCCGGCATAGGTCGAAGCCAAGTCGAGATTGTCCCCACCGACTCGTCGGGGCGGCTCATCACAGCCGCCGTTCCCGTCATGGACGAGCGCACCATCCTGGTAGTCCAAGCCGGAAACGTGAACACGGGCCACAGCGACCCATTCCGAGACGTCATCCCTGCAGCGAGCGCTGCTGGCGCCTGGATCCACGTCGACGGCGCGTTCGGGCTCTGGTCGGCCGCCGATCCCGCCCGAGCTCATTTGGTGGACGGCGTCGACCTCGCCGACAGTTGGGCCACCGACGCACACAAGTGGCTGAACGCGCCCTACGACTCGGGGGTGGCCATCGTCGCGCGGGATGGCGACTTGCGTCGCGCGATGGCAGTCGACGCCGCGTACCTCCAAGCCGGACCAGACCGCACACTCATGCAACTCGGCCTCCAGATGTCCCAGCGCGCCCGCGGAGTAGAGACCTGGGCCATCATCCGAGCGCTCGGTCGCAGCGGATTGGCCGACGCGATCGATCGCACCTGCAACCGGTGTGCGCAGTTGGTCGAGACCCTCCAAGAAAACGGTGTCGAGATCCTCGCCCCAGTGGTCATCAACCAGGCACTCGCGGCGTTCGGTGATGACGCAACGACGGACCGGGTGATCAATGCCGTGCAAGCAGACGGCACCTGTTGGGCGGGGGGCACGACTTGGCAGGGTCGCCGAGCAATGCGATTGAGCGTCAGCAGCACGACAACGACGCCGGCCGACATCGACGTGGCGGCCGCTGCGATTCTCGAGGCATGGCGGAGCACCAACTGAGCCCGAAGCCCCCGCAGGGCGCGGTAGCGCCTCGTGTCGTGGCGACCGGGCAACGGCGCCCTCCCAGCCAGATCCAAGGAGTACATGCCATGACCGACCCGATCCCCTTCGCCGACGACAAGGACTGGACGTGGGTCCTCGACGACCTGTGTGGCGAGTGCGGCCATGACGTCCGAGACTTCCCGCGCGAAGCCATCGGCACGATGATCCGTCGCAACGCCGCCGAGTGGATCGACGTCCTTGGCAAGGATGCCGACACCCTGGGGCTGCGACCTCACCCCGACAAATGATCGGGACTCGAGTACGGCCATCACGTCAGCGATGTCTATGAGCTGTACCACTTCCGTCTTGGCCTGATGCTCCATGAGAACGGGCCGCGCTACCCCAACTGGGACCAAGATCAATCGGCCATCGATAAGGACTACGCGAAGGCTTACCCAACCGTCGTGTCCGCGGAACTCGCCCATCACGCGGAGGCGTTGGCTGCCCGATTCGATGCAGTCAACGGCGACATGTGGGAGCGCACCGGGTACCGGTCAGACGGTGCAGCGTTCACCGTCGAGAGCTTCGCCCGGTACCTGATCCACGACCCCGTCCATCACCTCTGGGACGTCCGTAACCCGTAGGCGTCCGATCGCTGCTTCGAGCCACTACGACGCCGAGACAACATCGATCAGGCGCCACCGGCCCATCGGGCGAATGGTGTCGAGATCGGTGGCGTGGTCACGGCTGGAAGACTTATGTACTGGCTAGTGCCTGAGTACAGCACGGCCTGCCGACCCACGTGCGCGACGATGAGCCCATGAACGACATTCAACAACTGCTTGATCGTCACGCCATCCACGAAGTCTTGATGCGCTATGCCCGCGGCATCGACCGGTGTGACTTCGAGCTGGTCGAGCAGTGCTACCACCGGGGGGCAACCGACGACCACGGCCGGTTCAAGGGGACAATCGAGGACTTCATCCCATGGGTGAAAGTGCAGCTCGACAGATTCGACTCGACGATGCACTTCTTGGGCAACGTCCTGATCGAGCTCGATGGTGACGCGGCCGCGGCCGAGACATACTGCATCGCGTATCACCGTCTGAAGGGTGAGGACGTCGACTCGATCGCGGGACTGCGCTACGTCGACCGCTTCGACAAGCGCTCCGGCGAATGGCGCATCGCCCACCGCGACATCGTCGTCGAGTGGAACCGCGTCGACCCGGTTGCCGCTCCCGGCTTCGGCCCCGAATACCTGCGCGGCCACCGCGACCGTTCCGACCCCGTCTACCG
The DNA here is from genome assembly GCA_963854265.1 of Acidimicrobiia bacterium. Taxonomy (GTDB): domain Bacteria; phylum Actinomycetota; class Acidimicrobiia; order Acidimicrobiales; family UBA8592; genus CAWKYX01. Next base: position 214 of record CAWKYX010000018.1, on the reverse strand, counting down.
CTGACCGCCAACCCAGACCCCACCCGTCGCGCGCTGGTGCCTGGCACCGCCGCGCGATGGGACCGCCAAACCCGCACCCCGAACTCATCGCGCGATGGACTATCTCGTCAGAGCCGGCCGAGGATGCGACTTGGAGCGACGAACATGCACGCCCGACGGTCTTCGGCCATGGCCCGGTCGTACGCGTCATAGTTGTCGTGATCGCCGCCGGCAG
>CAWKYX010000017.1:0-26226 GCA_963854265.1 Acidimicrobiia bacterium | reverse complement strand
TCGCTCGACCGACATCGGCATCGCGGTTTCGTTCGATTGGCCGATCTTCGCGTTCTCCGGTGCCAACTCGATCTTCGAGCGCCTGATCGCCGACGCTCGCCTTGCCGATCGGGGTGCCGAGGTAGCGGGCGAGCTCTACTTCCGGTCCGGGGCCAAGGCCGCGCCCCACAACCTGTTCACGACCTCGTCCCGGTTGCAGAACTCGGCGCCGCAGCGCGACGGACCACCCCCGCACTTCGCCTATCGATCTTCGAGTGACTCCATCGCTCCTGATGTGCCCACTGCGGCCACTATCCAACTGAAGTTCCAAGAGGGACGCGGTGTTCCCGTCCGCTACGAGTGGAACAAGTCCATTCGTGGCTGGCAGCGCTGGCAGAACGGTCGGCGTCATGTTGATTCGGCTGGCGTACAGGTCGCCCCCCAGAATGTCGTGGTCCAGATCGTGCCCTATGGCGATGCGGGGCTGACCGACAAGTTCGGTGAGGATCTGTTCGAAGCTCAGTTGGTTGGCTCAGGCAAAGCCATGGTCTTCACAAATGGCCATGTCTATGAGGCAACGTGGACCAGGCCCACGCTCCGCTCAGTCACCACATTTACCGATGCCGACGGCGAGAACATCTTGTTGACTCGAGGCCGGACTTGGGTGGCCCTGGTCCCGCCGGGCGGAGTGACCTTTAATTCGCACAAGTGCAACGGAACCATCGCAACGATTGTGGGCGACAGCGGAAATAACACGCTCCGCGGAACCGCCGAGCGCGATGTCATTGCCGGCCTCGCCGGGGCAGACATCATCGACGGCCGTGGCGGCCCTGATCTGATTTGCGGAGCTTCCGGCGACGACCAGATCTTTGGCGGCAGCGGCAACGACACTGTTCTGGGTGGGTCCGGCCACGATGACCTGCGCGGGGGTCCGGGAAACGATCGGGTCAATGGTGGCGGCGGGAATGATCAGATTCATGGCGGCCCCGGTGAAGACCTCTTGCGGGGCAAGGGTGGCACCGACCAGATCTACGGACAAGAAACGGTCGACCGGATTTTCGGTGGCAAGAACGACGTCATCTTGAGGGGCACGTGATGAGGCTCGGTCGTTCACGCGCTGGGCTTGCAGCGGCCATCGTGATTGCCACACTCGCGGCCGCGACTGCCGTGTTTGCGCTGTCATCATCAAACAGCCGCCAGATCTCCCAGAACACGGTCGGTGTGATCGGCACCTCCGAGACCGCCGACTTCTTCGCTTCCGCCCTGGCAGTCGGCGATTTCAACAACGACGGCCGAGCTGACGTCGCCGCCGGAGTGCCCTACGAAGATCGGGGAGACAAGGTGAATGCGGGCCAGGTACAGGTCCTGTACGGCACCCGACTGGGCATCGGAACCAGGGCGGACGCCAACTTCAGCTACGGCACGCGCGGTGTCGCCGGCGCGGCTGCAGCCGATGACTTCTTCGGTTCGGCTCTGGGCGTCGGCAACTTCAACGGTGACGACTACGACGACCTGGCGATTGGTGTCCCAGGTCGCGACAACGGCGACACAAAAGACAGCGGCGTCGTCGTGATCTTGCTCGGGGGACCGCGAGGCCTCACGACAACGGGCAGCCACTCGCGTTCCCAAAGCGCAGCAGGTGGCGCAGAGCACGGTGGCGATTTCTTCGGCCACAGCTTGGCAGTTGCCGATTTCAACCACGACGGACTCGACGACCTCGCCGTGGGTGCACCCGGTGATCGGGCAACCGCCGATCGTGCTGGCGCTGTGACCATCTTGAACGGTGATGACTCCGGCCTCAGCGATACGGGTGTCATGATCAGCCAGGACCTGGGTGGCGTCGATGAGGTTGCCGAAGCAGACGATGCCTTTGGTTGGAGTCTTGTTGCAGCAGACTTCGATGGCGACCTGTACGCCGACCTCGCTGTTGGGGCTCCCGGAGAAACTCGAGACGGCAAGTTTGGTGCTGGCGTGGTCCATGTCTTCGGCGGTTCAGCGCTGGGTCTCAGCCTCGACGACGAGCTCATGATCGATGAAAATACGAGTGGACTGAGCGGCGCCGTCGAAGAACACGACCGCCTCGGCACGGCGCTTGGCGCCGGCGACTTCGATGGCGACGGGTACGCCGACCTCGCTATTGGTGTCCCCGGTGAGGCGCTGGGTAAAAAGCCTGCGACAGGCGTTGTCCACATCGTTTCCGGTGGGCCCGACGGTCTTTCTGGGGCTGGCGCGCAAAAGCTCAGCCAGGCGACCAAGGGTGTTGTCAACTCTCCTGACAGAGGCGACGAGTTCGGTCTGCGCCTCGCCGTGGGTGACTTCAACGGCAACGATCGCGACGATCTAGCCGTCGCTGTACCGGGTGAGGCTGCTGGTGCGGTCAACGGCGCCGGCGCCGTCCACGTGTTCTTCGGCGGTGCCAGCCAACTCCGAACCAACAACAGCGAGTTCTGGCGGCCCGGGGCGAGAGGCCTCGCTGGGGCACCGCAGCCCAATGCAGGCTTCGGGAGATCGTTGGCTGCGGGCGATGTCAACGGTGACGGGCGCGATGACTTGATCGTTGGTACGCCAGGCCGATCAACCGGTGGCGCTATTGCCTCAGGGGCATTCACCGTCATTACCGGCTGACCGACGCTCGCTGCGATCGCGTCGTCACACATTCATGACATCTGGCTCATGGGCTCATCGCAGTCTGCGGTCACGGTAGGAGCTGCCCACACCGTGTGGGCGCACTTCCGAAAGGCCCCCATCATGAGCATCCGCAAACTTGTTGCAGTATTTATCGCAATGGCGGTGATTCTTGTCCCGAGCGCCGCATTCGCTCAGGAAGAATCCGACGTCCCCCACTCCGTTCCGGACCTCCCCGAATCCGACGCCGACCTCGATGATGAGGACCCTGTCGACGATGCATCCGAGGTCCCGACATGCCACGGCCTCGAGGCTACGATCTTGGGCACAGACGGCGATGATGTCATCGTCGGGACCCCCGAGCGCGACGTCATCATTGCTTTCGCAGGCAACGACGTGATCCGCGGCAAGGGCGGCAGTGATGTCATTTGCGCCGGTAGCGGCGATGACCGTGTCTTTGGTGGCGGAGGTCACGACGCGATCTTTGGCGGCCGCGGCGACGACCGCATCAGCGGAAATCGCTCCGGCGACCTCCTTCACGGAGGCGCCGGCGATGACAAGGTGATCGGCCGGGCCGGGCGAGACATCTTGATGGGTGGCCTGGGCAACGACATTCTGCTCGGCAATGCCCACGCTGACGTGCTCCGCGGTGGGCCCGGTGCCGATCTTTTGGCAGGTGGCAGAGGTCGCCCCGACATCTGCGACGGGGGCCTCGGTGCCGACATCGCAACCCGCGGCTGTGAGGTGGTCATCAGCGCTGCCTGATCCTGGGTGAAACCGAGAAACCGCCGGGTCCCGCTTCGATGCAACGAAACAGGGCCCGGCGGTTTCGCGTCCAGGGTGAGGCCCGCACCAGGGCGTTGTCCTGCCCCGCCCTCAATCTGTCAAGCGCCCGACCGATCCTAAAGGTGGGACAAGCCACTGACTGCTGCGCACGCAGCTGGAGCCGTGATGTCCTCGCCTGCCCACAGAGCCAACAGCGACGCGAACCCATCCGACAAGACGCGAAACGCCCATAGCGACAGCGAACTTGTGCAGCGACTTGTTCTGGTGAACGCCTTGCAGGTTGAGGCTTCGATGTGTTTGGACCCAGAGGGCATTCTGGCGCAGGCGCATTTGCCGGCCGTCTTCGCCGATCGTTCTGTGTGGATCGGTCTGGTGAGCGCTGATGGCAAGGAGCTCACCCCGTCAGTGTTGGCCGGAAAAGAGCTTGATTCCGACTTTCGGATCGATCTTGCGTCGGGAACGTCGGCGTTGGCCACCGTTGTCGCGGGCGGGCGGTTGTCTCTTCCAAACCTCTGCGACGGCGTGGCTCCCGATCTTGATGTCCTCCACGGATTGGGTTTCGGCTGGATTGTCGCGGTTCCAATTTGGGCCGACGATCGCGTTGTGGCCACGCTGAGCCTTTGCGCGCAGAGCGCAGAACAATGCTCTGCCGATGAGGTGCTCCTGCTCGGTCAGGTTGCCGGGTTCCTTGGCGCTGCTCTCAAACACGCCGAGTTGTTCGAGGAGCTGCAACAAGCTGGGCAGGCGCTGCGCTCGAGTGAAGGGGAGGTGCACCGCCTTGCCCAAGTCGCGAGCCTGACCACGAACATGGCCGCGATCCTGGATGAATCGGGAAGAATCGAGTGGACCAACGAGGCGTTTACCGAGATCACCGGCTTTGAGGCGGGGGAGGCCCAGGGTTGTCTTCTCGCTGACCTCGTGGGTGACTGGGACAATATGAGTGATGAGCTCATCGAAGCGCGAGCGCTCTGGGGCGCGGGCAGCGGAGCGCGAGTGGAAGTGCGGAACTACACCAAGGATCGCGTGGAGTTCTGGTGGGACATCGAATTGTGACCATTTGCGTCAGATCATGGGTTGGAGCGCGGCTACATCGCGATCGCATCAGAAACGACCGAGCGTCGCAAGGCCGAGAACCGAGCGAGCGTTGCTCACGACCAACTCGAACGACGTCACGCTGAAGGGCAGAAGTTGCAACAGCTGGCCCTCGACCTGGGGGCAACCTCCACAATGGCTGATGCCACCGGAGTGGGGCTTGCGGCCATCACGAAGATCGTTGACGCTCGATACGGCGTGCTTGCCGTCGCCGAGCGAGGTCAAGGCGATGACGGCACCTTGGTCGTAGTCGCTGAGTCCACAGACATCGATATCGGCGTCGTCAGCAGCCTTGGCCATCGCTTCCCGGTTGAGTTGTCTACGAGAATTGCAAGGCTTGGCCGGACACAAGATCCGTTGATCGTCGAAAATGTACAGCACAACCCATCAACTGAGCCTGTCCACGCGGTTCTGCGTGGTTTGAACAGCCAGACGTTGGTGAGTGTCCCGATGCGGGTACAAGGTGAGGTCCTCGGCGTCGTCGGCTTCGACCTGGGTGAGCGCGAACCGGCGTTGTCGAAGGACTTCGTTGCGGTCTTGCAAACCGCGGTCTCCCTCGTTGCTGGGGCGGTCGCCAATGCGCAGATGCTCGAACGAGAGCAGGCTGCCAAGGTGGAGGCCGAGCAGGCCAACCAGGCCAAGAGCGAGTTCCTGGCCAATATGAGCCACGAGCTCCGCACCCCCATGAACGGCGTTGTCGGGATGACAGGGTTGCTTCTCGACACCCAACTCGATCGCGAGCAGGCGGACTTTGTGGACGCGATCCGGACAAGCGGGGATTCGCTGCTGTCGGTGATCAACGACATCTTGGACTTCTCCAAGATCGAAGCGGGCAAGCTCGAACTCGAGGAATATCCATTCGATCTGCGATCGTGCGTCGAGGACAGCCTCGATGTCGCATCAGCAGCAGCCTCGGATCAAGGGGTCGAGTTGGCCTATGCCGTAATTAGGAGCCTTCCCAGCATCTTCGTGGGTGATGGCGCTCGGGTCCGGCAGGTCCTGCACAACCTCATGAGCAATGCGACAAAGTTCACCGATGAGGGCGAAATCCTGATTGCCGTGGCGGGGGAGCCCGTGTTGGACGGCCTCGGCGAGCGTGTGCGATTGCAGTTTTCGGTGAGCGACACCGGCATGGGGATTCCGGCCGGTCGGTTGCATCGCCTGTTCCACGCGTTCTCCCAGGTCGATGCCTCGACAACACGGCGGTTTGGTGGGAGCGGCCTGGGCCTGTCGATCAGCCGCCAACTGGTCCAGCTCATGGGTGGCGAGATGTGGGTCGAGAGCGTTGAGGGGGAGGGGTCGACGTTTTTCTTCACTGTCGATGTCGCTGCTGCCGAGGAGCAGACTGCGCACCGCTACTTGAGCGGTGATCATGGCGATGTCGCGGGCAAGCGTGCCCTGGTGGTCGACGACAACGAGGTCAGCCGGACCCTCTGTGCTCGGCTGCTGCGCACGTGGGAGATGATCCCGGTGCTGGCGGCGAGCGGTGCCGAGGCGTTGCGTCGAGTGGATGCAGGGCAGCAGTTCGACGGGGCAATTCTGGATATGCAGATGCCAGATATGGATGGGCTCGAGGTCGCCCGCCAGCTCCGCCGGCGCCGGGCGACCGGACAGCTGCCACTGGTCATGCTGAGTTCACTTGGGAGCAAGGAGACCGGGGCGGACGAGGTAGGTTTCGCCGCGAGCCTCACCAAACCCACGAGACCCTCGGCGCTCTATGAGGTCTTGAACGATGTGCTTGGGGGACACAACGTCGCCGCAGCGTCGGTGCCCGCGCCCGAATCTCGCGAAGGTCGCGTGGCCGACGACCACCCGCTACGCATCCTGTTGGCCGAGGACAACATCGTGAACCAGAAGGTCGTGGTCGGCATGCTCGGCCGGCTGGGCTATCAGGTAGATCTCGTGGCAAATGGCCTCGAGGCGGTCGGAGCCGCCGAAGAAGGTGGCTATGACGTGATCCTGATGGATGTTCAAATGCCTAAACTTGATGGTGTTGCTGCAACCGGGCGCATCCGTGAGCGGCTCGGTGCCGCCGATCAACCTCGTATCATCGCCCTGACTGCCAACGCGCTTCAAGGCGATCGTGAGCGCTTCTTGGCGGCAGGCATGGACGACTACATCAGCAAGCCAGTTCGCATGGAGAGCCTGACCGATGCGATGTTTCGAGTCCCGGGTTTGGTGGCCAACCCGGCCAGTGATGCACAGGCTGACGCAGTCACGCCTACAAGTGATAGCGCTGCGGCGCCCCGAAATCGGCTTACCGACGGCGTCGACGTCTCATCGGGCTCGTGGCCCATCGATCCCAGCGTGCTGGCTGCGTTTGCCTCCTCGCTTGGCGACGAGGGACAAGAGCTCGCCGATGACGTTGTCAGGATGTATCTCGATCAGTGCCCGGAGTTGGTGACGGCATGTCTCGAAGGATTTGCGAGCGGTGATGACGAAGCGGTCCGAAACGCTGCCCATCCGTTGAAGTCGTCGAGCGCGATGGTGGGCGCATCGGGATTCTCGACTCAGTGCGGGGAGGTCGAGAACGCGGCACGCGAAGGCGACCTGGCTCGAGTAGGAGCCGTCGTCGGGCGGGCTACGAAGCCGTTGACTCGGCGTTGGCCTGCTACCTCGAACGGTCTACGAACTGATTGACTCGCGGTCACAACCTCTACGTTGGTGGTGTGGATGTTGTCCTGTTGATTGGCCTGTTCGGTCTCTGGTTGGCCCTGGCCCTGGCCCTGGGCTATTGGCGCCGGCGAGGGGAAGCACGGGCAACGCCTGAGGTCGGATCTTCGTTGGAGACGGCCCCGGACACCGATCTCGAGGTGCGGCCGGTCGGCGATGCCGTGGAACTGTGGTGGCCTGGTGGTGGGCGCCTGGCAACGGTTCGGTCGGTCGACGTCGCCGGCTTGGGGACTCCGTTGCGCTCACCCTGGGCGCGAAGGGCTGTTGCGACCATGCTTCGTCGGGCCACGAAGTCCATGACCAAAGGGGCCGCGACCCGGTATCGGTTGACGTTCCCTCCCGATCTCATGAAGTCGCTCAGCAACGGTGGCAGTGTCGATGTTGTGGTCGGAGGCGGCCAGCTCTCCACGATTGGTCGGGGTCTCGGTGGTGCGATGGGCGGTCCCACGCTGGCACTGGCAGCTGGGGCAGTGGCCATGTCGGTTGCCCAACAGCAACGGCTGGATCGCACCCTGGCCGTCATCGAACAGCGCATCGATCTGGTGATCGACCGTATGCGTGATGACGATCACGGACGCCTTGATGCGGCTGAAGCGTTGCTCGACCAACTCGATCGCAGAGCGGCCGAGGCTCCTTCGGCCCAACTCCGTGCCGAGCTAGCGGCGGCGCGTCACGGAGTCGATGGGATCTACTTCGCTCGGAGACGCTTTGGGCAGCGACTGGGCGACGCAATCGGTGATGCCCAGGACGAGGCTGAAGCCGATAGCGGCGAGTCTCAAGCGTGGGCTGCGGGGGTGCTCGAGGCGGTTGGCGATCCCGGCCAGCTTCGCTCGGAGCTGTTCGTCTATTTGCGCGCTGTCGTGGTGCGGGCAAGGTTGGCAACGACTACATCAGGCATCTTGGCCATCGATGGTGACGTCGATGATGCCAATCGACTCTTGGCCGAGACCGTCGCAGAACTCCGGAGCGACTTCTATGGGTTGTACCGGCGGTTGCGACCGCTCGCCGAATGGGCACCCAAGCGTGCCCTTCCCTGGAAACGGCGCGATTGGGATCGAGCGCACGAAACGGTTGTCGAGGTCTACGAGCTCATGGCCCGCGAGGTCGAGCCACTCCTGCCGCCGGATGAGCCCGAGCCCGTCGTTCTCGAAGCGCTGGTCGATGCGGCCGGCGAACTCGAAGATCTCTCCATCGTCGAATGAGGCAAATGTCGTGCTAAATCTTCCAACCCTCGACGACGTTGAACGCGCAGCGGCGCGCTTGAGCGGGGTTGCGTTGCGGACGCCTGTGTTGACTAGTCGCACTCTCGACGACGCATGTGGTGCAACAGTTTTCGCAAAGGCCGAGAACTTTCAGCGCGCTGGCGCCTTCAAGTTTCGGGGCGCCTACAACGCTGTCGCTTCAATGTCTAGTGAGGCTCGACGGAGGGGGGTCGCAACGTACTCGTCGGGCAACCACGCCCAAGCGGTGGCTCTGGCGGCCGCGCTGCATGACGTGCCAGCCGTGATCTTGATGCCCGAGGATGCACCTGCGTCGAAAGTGGCAGCCACACGCGGCTATGGGGCTGAGGTTGTGTTCTATGACCGATATGGCGAAGAACGCGACTCGGTCGGTGATGCCCTCGGAGTCGACCGTGCCATGACGCGGGTTCCACCTTTCAATCATTGGGATGTTATTGCTGGGCAGGGGACAGCGGCACTGGAGCTGCTCGAAGACTGCGGGGAGCTGGACCTCCTGCTGGTTTGTGTAGGCGGTGGTGGGCTGATCTCGGGCTGTGCCACCGTGGCGGCTGCTCAAGCCAGGCCACCGCGGGTTGTTGGAGTCGAGCCCGAGGCTGGAGACGATGTCCGCCAGTCGCTCGAATCCGGCCAGATCGTCACGATCGCGACGCCAAGGACCATTGCAGATGGCCAGCAAACAACGGCGCCGGGCGACAAGACGTTCGCCGTCATCGAACAACACGTCGATGCCATCGTGACGGTCAGCGACGCAGAGATCGTCGAGAGCATGCGTTTTGCCTTCGAGCGCATGAAGATCGTCCTCGAGCCCAGTGGCGCCAGTGCCCTGGCTGCGCTCCGGTCCGGCAAGCTCGACGTGGCGGGCGCCCGCGTTGGGGTGACCCTGTCCGGGGGCAACATTGACGCCGCTCGGTTCGCCGCGCTCGTCGGCCCTGTCATTTGATTCGCGTGGCTGAAGTGGCGATGCGGGGCCGAGGCTGCGATGGTGCACGCCATGGCTGATCCCCGCCACCCGTTCCGATGGGTCATCTTCGCGGCGATGGCCGGCGTCTATTTCACCTTCGGGACGATGGTTGCATCGATCCCACCAATGGTCTCGACGGTGCGCGCCGATCTCGGGATCAGCCGCACGGCCATGGGCCTCGCGCTTGGCGCATGGGCGCTGATCTATGTGGTGTCGGCGCCGCTGGCCGGCAAGATCATCGATCGCATCGGCCTGCAGTATTCGATCGGAATCGGCGCATTAACCGTCGTGGCGTCGGGTTTCGCACGAGCTGCTGCGCAAGGACTGGGCACGTTGTGGCTGGCCATCGCGATCTTTGGCGTGGGTGGCCCGCTGGTCTCTGCCTCGGCGCCAAAGCTTATTGCCGTCTGGTTCGGAGACCCATCTGAGCGCCGGTTGGCGGTCGGGTTGTACACGGCCTCACCCGCACTGGGAGGCATGGCATCGTTGCTCCTCACGAACTCCGTGTTGCTTCCCTGGCTGGGTGGTTGGCGTGAGGTTCTTATTGCGTACTCTCTCGCATCAGCCGTTACTTGGGTTGTTTGGGTCGTGGTCGCCGCAATGGCGCCGCCGACGCCGACGCCAGCGCATGGTCGCGCCCCATCGGGCTCCAGCGATAACGATTGGCGGGCGCTGCTCCAGAGCCCCGGTGTCCGGCTGGCGTTGGTGCTCGGGATCAGCAGCTTCTTCGTCAACCATGGCCTCGCCTCATGGCTGCCTGATGCGCTCGAGACTGAGAGCGGCCTTTCGACCACGGCATCGTCGAATTGGGTGGCGTTGTCAGCCGGTGTCGGGATCATCGCCACACTGATGATCCCAAAGAATGCGACGCCAGAACGCCGCCCCAAAATCATGGCGTGGATCATGGCGATCATGGCCGTCAGCTTGGTCGGAATAGCGTATGGCTCCACAGTTATCACCGTGATCTCGTCGACCTCGCTTGGTGTCCGGTCTGCCCTTGTGCCCTTGGTGATTGTGACCCTGATGGAGGCTGATCGGGTCACTCCCACCAATATGGGCCTTGCAAACGGCCTGTGGTTCTCGTTTGTCGAGATCGGGGGTGCCGGCGGTCCATTGGCCATCGGCGCCATCAGCGACACCAGCGGAGGGTTCGCCGCCGCAATGGCATTGTTGGCGGGCATCCTTGTGGTCATGATCATCATCAGCCTGATGTGGACCGGCGACGGCCGACGCGTCTCCCCAACGTGAGCTTCGTCGCGCCACCCGTGACCGAGCGGCGCATGGCCGTACGCTTGACGACGGCGGCCGAGCGCCAAGTCCGCCTCCGTCACCCCTGGGTGTTTAACAAGTCGGTCGAGTCGACCAGCCATGATGGAGCGCCGGGTGACCTCGCGGTGATCTTCGACAAGAAGCGAGCGTTCGTCGGTATCGGGCTGTGGGACCCGGCCTCGCCCATCCGAATTCGCATGGTCCATGTGGGGAAACCTCGGACTATCGACGCCGACTTTTGGCGCGAACGTGTTCTCGAGGCGCTGACACGCCGCGACGCGCTGATAACCGATCCAGCCACCACCGCATACCGGGTGATACACGGCGAGAACGACGGCTTCTCTGGGCTGGTCTGTGACCTTTATGACACGACGTTGGTAGTGAAGCTGTACTCCGCTGTGTGGCTCCCGCATCTCCAATCCATCGTCGAGGCGCTGGCAGATCTCCTCGACGTCGAGTCCGCGGTTGTTCGCCTCGGTCGTTTGGCAGCTTCACAAGATCTGCAAGGGCTCGAGTCGGGCATGGCACTTGTTGGCAAGGCACCGACTGCGCCAGTTGCGTTCCTCGAGAACGGGCTGGAGTTTCACGCCGATGTTATCGAGGGCCAAAAAACAGGGCACTTCCTTGATCAGCGTGACAACCGAGCGATGGTCCGGGCCCTCACCGAGGGAGCCAAGGTCTTGGATGTCTTCTCCTGCACGGGCGGGTTCTCCGTGCACGCTGCCGCCGGAGGTGCTCGATCGGTCACCAGCATCGACGTCTCACCTGGAGCCCTGGCAGCCGCACAAGCGAACATGGCGGCCAATAACGACATAGCGGCGGTTGCTGCGTGTCGCCATCAGGTGCTGCGAGGCGATGCCTTCGACCTGATGGAGAGTGCGATCCGTCAGGGTGAGCGGTACGACTTCGTGATCATCGACCCACCGTCGTTTGCCGCTCGGCGGATTCAGATCGGCCCGGCCCTGCACTCATACAATCGGCTGACCACGCTGGGTCTCGCATTGTGCGCCGATGAGGGCACGCTGGTTCAGGCGTCATGTTCGAGTCGGGTCACCACCGAGGACTTCTTGGCCATCGTGCACGGTGCCGCCGCTGAAGTCGATATCGCACTCGACGATGCTGTCGTGACCGGCCATGGTGCCGATCACCCCATCGGGTTCGCCGAGGGCAGCTACCTCAAGGCCATCTTCGCGACTCCGAGATCCGTCTCCAGCTTCTGATCATGGCCGTGCTCGACGAGCTTCATGACTTCTTGGTCGAGGCGCTCCCGTCAGGTTGGGCCGATGCCGTCGAGCAGCAGGACCAAGCCGCAGTCGAGGTGTTGAGAGAGACGCTTGACAACCCGACCTTCGTCCGGAGCCTCGGTCGAGCGGGCTGGGTGGCCCCGCACTGGCCTGTCGAACTTGGTGGTCGCGGACTCGACACCGAGACGACGACGGCGGTGATCGATGTTTTGGACGACTGGAACGTTCCCCGCACCCCGCGAGGAAGTGGGCTCGCGCTCGCAGCTCCGACCATTCTCGAATGGTCTGACGACCAGACCAAACGGCGTCTTCTCCCTCCACTTGCGTCGGGTGAAGAGCGGTGGTGTCAGTTGTTCTCCGAGCCCGGGGCCGGGTCGGACATGGCGTCGTTGGCGACGACGGCAGTGCGTGACGGCGATGAGTGGGTGGTCAACGGCCAGAAAGTGTGGACGACCTATGCCCACGAGTCCGAGTTCGCCATGTTGTTGGCTCGCACGGACCCATCGGCTCCGAAACATCGGGGGATCACCTATTTCGGGCTCGATATGCGCCAGCCCGGAGTCGAGGTCCGCGCGCTCATCAACATGGCGGGCGACCGGGAGTTCAACGAGGTGTTCCTGACCGACGCCCGGGTGCCGGATATGTATCGCATCAGCCCGGTGGGCGACGGATGGGGTGCATCGCTGACCACGCTCGGGGCAGAGCGTCATGCGCTGTCGGGAACCAAGAAGAACTGTCGGGAACCAAGAAGAAGAAGCGCAAGGCATCCGACGAGATCCTCGGCGGCAAGACAATCGAAGAGGTCATCGCATTGGCCCAGCGGTTGGGGCTTGGCCAAGATCCGCTCTGGCGAGATCGACTGATGATCGAATGGTCGAAGGCGCGGGTGCTGCGCCTCACCACTCAACGGGCGCGGGATCGCCGAGCATCGGGCGCACCCGGAGGCCCCGAAGGATCGATCACCAAGATCGCCAAAGCTTCCAGCAACCAGACGATCCAAGTGCTGGCGATGGACATGCTCGGTGCTGCGGCCCAAGCCTGGGGTCCAGCGAGCGATGCTCCCGACTTCGTCCACGAATTCCTGCGTACCCGAGCGAACTCGATCGAGGGCGGAACCTCCGAGATCCAACGCAACATTGTCGGCGAGCGGGTGCTTGGCCTGGGGCGCGAGCCCGACCCGTACAAAGGCCAAGCGTGGAAAGAAGTTCCCCGCGGCTAGCGCAGCCGTCGGCGCCCATGGACGCTCTCTGACACGGCAGTAGCATCGGCCGCATGTCTCAGGTCTCCACTCCTTACTTCACCGAGGAACACGACGCATTCCGGGCGGTGGTGCGCCAGTTCACGGCGAAGGAAGCTGCTCCGAACGTGCACGAGTGGGACCTTGCGGGCGAGATTCCGCGTGAGATGTACATCAAGGCGGGAGCCATTGGCCTGTTCGGCGATGGCTTTGAAGCCGAGTACGGCGGACACGGGCAGCGAGATGCCCTGATCCGCATGATCATGATGCAGGAGCTTGCCATGGCCGGCTCGGGAGGTTTCGTCGCTGCGCTCCTCTCGAACTACATCGGCTTGTCGCCTATCCAGAAATTCGGTTCGCCCGAGCTGAAGGCCCGCGTGATTGCTCCGTGCATGACCGGCCATGCCATCGCAGCCCTCGCCATCACCGAACCATCGGGTGGCTCGGACGTGGCTCGGCTCACCACCACGGCCAAGCGCGATGGTGATCACTATGTCGTGAACGGCTCGAAGACCTTCATCACATCCGGGATGCGGGCTGACTACTTCACCGTCGCGGTGCGCACCGGAGCAGAGGGCCCCGCCGGCATCTCGATGGTGGTGATCGACGGAGACTCGCCAGGGCTGGCCCGAACCAAGCTGGACAAGATGGGCTGGTTGTCGAGCGACACCGCCACCTTGTACTTCGATGACCTGCGGGTGCCTGTCGAGAACCTCCTCGGCGAAGAAGGCGCCGGCTTCTCCATGATCGTCAACAACTTCAACGCCGAACGTATCGACATGGCCTCCCAGTCGATCGCCTTCTCTCGGGTCTGCTTCAACGAAGCCCTCGCATGGGCGCGGGAGCGATCCACATTCGGGCGCAAGCTCGTCGAGCATCAGGTGATCCGGCACAAGCTGGTGGAGATGGACCGCCACATCAACGCCAACCAGGCATGGTGTGAACTCTTGTCGTGGCGATTGAACCAGGGCGACAATCCCGTGGCTGAGATCGCCGAGGCCAAGGTGGCCGCAACAACAACCTTCGAGTTCTGCGCCCGCGAGGCCGCCCAGATCCTCGGCGGCGCAAGCTTCTTGCGCGGCGACACCGTGGAACGCCTGTACCGAGAGGTCCGGGTCCAGGCGATCGGTGGCGGATCAGAGGAGATCATGCGCGACCTGGCATCGCGTCAGCTCGGGATCTGATGACCGAGACGCCCTGCACTACCCCGAAAGCGGGGGTAGCCGGAACCGGGTCCGCCGATGCGGGCTCGTGACCGTGGCCATCGATGCTGAGCCGCGCCGGATCTGTCTTTGACCTCGGCCTCGGTGCGTTGGAACGCTTATAATTTGATGTCGAGACCATTCGAGCCAGGGGAATCACATGAGCGACACACTGCGTATCGGGAATGCCAGCGGCTACTGGGGCGACGATCTCACTGCGCTGCGGCGGCAGCTCGAAGGCGGGCCGCTCGACGTCATCACCATGGACTTCCTTGCCGAGATCACGATGTCGATCCTGCAAAAGCAGGTCGACCGAAACCCTGCTGCCGGGTTTGCCCGCGACTTCGTCGATCAGATGCGCGACGTCATGGGCCTCGCCATGGACCGTGGTGTGAAGATCATCACCAACGCCGGAGGCATCCGTCCGAAGGCATGTGCCGAGGCGATCGTTGCGGTGGGGACCGAACTTGGCCTGTCGCCTCGTGTCGCGATGGTCGGCGGCGATGACCTCATGGCGGACCTCGCGGCGTGGCACGAGGCCGGTGTCGATATGTCGAACATGGACGACGGACGCCCATTCGCCGAAGTTATGGACTCGGTGACCTCGGCGAATGCCTACTTCGGTGCCGCTCCGGTTGTCCGGGCGCTCGAAGAGGGCGCACAATTCATCGTCACCGGCCGTGTCACCGATACAGGCATCACCGTGGCTCCGATGATGCATCACTTTGGCTGGGCCGCCGACGACTGGGACAAAATCTCGTCAGGCATCATTGCCGGGCACATTCTCGAATGCGGAGCACAGAGCACGGGTGGAAACTTCACTGACTGGCACCAGATCGAGTCCTTCGACAACATCGGATACCCGATCGTCGAGGTCGAGGCCGACGGCAGCTTCGTCGTCACCAAGCATGAGGGCACCGGCGGCATGGTTTCGGTGGAAACCATCAAGGAGCAGCTCGTCTACGAGATGGGCGACCCAAAGGCCTACCTGACGCCTGATGTCATTGTTGACTTCACCTCAATTCAGCTCGAAGCCGACGGTCCCGACCGTGTTCGTGTCTCGGGTATTCGCGGCGCTGCTCCCACCGATCTGCTCAAAGTTTCGATGAGTCACGATGACGGCTTCAAGGCATCGGGCGCTTGCATGGTGTGTGGCCCGGATGCTCGAGGTAAGGCCGAGGGCTTCAACGACATAATTTGGAACCGTCTGCCCGACTACGAGGCGAAACTCACCGAATATGTGGGGCAGGACGCCACCTGGGGTCGGCTCGCCCCAGAACAGGATCCAGCGGAGATCTTCTTGCGCTTCGGTGTTCGCGATCACGATGCATCAAAGGTCCGAGAGTTCTCCAAAACGTTGATGGCGATGTTGTTGGCCGGGCCCCCGGGTGTGGCCGCGACGGGTGGCCGTCCGGCAGTCACCGACGTGGTGGCTTACTGGCCGTGCCTGATTCCGCGTGACCTGTGCACCGCTGAGGTCGAGGTCATGGGGGCGGGCGAGCCTGTCTCGGTGTCGATGGGCTTCGAAGGGCCGACCGACGGCTCCGGCTTGGGCGAGCTGCCGGCTCCCGAGTTCGTCGATGTCGCACTGACAGGCGAGATGGTCACCGTGAAGCTCCGTGACCTGGCCCACGGCCGATCAGGCGATAAGGGCGATACATGCAACATCGGTGTTGTGGCTCGACACCCGTCGATCTATCCGCTGTTGTGTGAAGTGTTGACCGAGCAGGTCGTGCGCGACGCGTTCAACGGCATCTCCTACGGCGAGGTCGACCGATTTGAGGTCCCCAATATCTGGGCCCTCAACTTCTTGCTCCACGAAGCCCTCGGTGGCGGAGGCACGCTCAGCCTCCATATTGATGCGCAGGGTAAGACCTACAGCCACGCGCTGCTCAGCATCGACGTTGAAGTCGACCGGGCTTACGTCGACCTGGTCAGCTGAGCCAGGGTTCGTCGAGCTCCCATGGCTGTACATCGTCGGGGTCGTCGGGGTCGTCGGGGTCGCGGTACTGGCGCGGTTCGGCCATGACCTTGGCTGCGGCGATACCGGCCAGCATTCCGAACAGATGGCCTTCCCACGACAGGTTGGGTTGCGGGATGATTCCAGCGACGATGCTGCTGTAGAGGAAGATCGCGAGGAATGCGCCCCCGAGCGCTGCCGGCTTTCGCTCGAACCATGCGGCTCCGAGGAGCGCACCGAAGTAGCCGAACACAACGCCACTCGCTCCGACGTGGTTGGTCCCTCCGGCCAGTAGCCACGTGGCGAAGCCGCCAACGAGCACCACCGTGGCAGTGACGCCGGTCCAATAGCGCAGACCGCGGGCCGATACCAGGCCGCCCATAACTGCCAGGGGCACGCTGTTGCCCGCGAGATGGCCCCAGTCAACATGGAGCAGCGGAGCCCCCAGAATGCCGTCGAGGCCATCGGCTTGGCGGGGGTGGATCCCGCCGCCCTGCAGTCGGTCGCCCAAAATCGTGACGTCGACGAGTTCGATGCCCCACATCAGCCCAATCGCTGCCAACGTGAGCGCCCAGCCGGACTGGGCGATCCGTTGGCCGATGGTTGGCTTCGGCGCAGTACTTCGCATGTATGGAACGCTATCGGGCGGCCGATCCTTGTGTCGTGGCGACCGGCTGGCATTGCCGCCATGGGAGCCTCGCTGGCGATGGGCTCGCTGTCGCCCGGTCTGCTCTGCGCTGTGGCCCAGCAGCCGAGTATCTTGAGAAGCGCTGGGCCTCACCCGTAGGGCCCGAGCCTGCTGGAGTACCCCCATGCCTGGATTGTTGTCCAACGTCGACCCTGATGGCCTTCTTGAATACTCGGTGGTCTATACCGACCGGGCCGTCAATCACATGTCCGCATCATTCCAGTCGGTGATGACCGATATTTCCGAGACGCTCCGCTCGGTTTACAACGCTCATGCCGTGGCGATCGTGCCAGGCAGCGGGACGTTCGGGATGGAGGCTGTCGCCAGGCAGTTCGCCACCGATCAGCACTGCCTGGTTATCCGGAATGGGTGGTTCAGCTATCGCTGGACGCAGATCTTTGACATGGGCGCGATCCCGGCTTCACACACCGTGTTGCAAGCTCGCCAGCCCCATCCAGGGTCACAACAGCCATTTTCTCCTGCGCGCATCGATGAGGTGGTAGCCACCATCTTGAGCGAGAAGCCCGCCGTGGTGTTTGCCCCCCACGTCGAGACGGCGGCCGGGATGATCCTGCCTGACGACTACCTTCGCGCCGTGGCCGCTGCCACCCATCAGGTCGGTGGGATCTTCGTTCTCGACTGCATTGCGTCGGGCGCGATGTGGGTGGACATGGAGGCCTGTGGGGTCGACGTCTTGATCAGCGCACCTCAGAAAGGCTGGAGCGGTTCGCCGTGCGCTGCGCTGGTGATGGTCAGCGAGCTCGGCCACGAACGGCTTGGTGCCACCACGAGCACGAGCTTCGCCTGTGATCTTCGGAAGTGGCGAGAGATCATGCAGGCTTACGAAGGTGGGGGACACGCCTACCACGCCACGATGCCCACCGATGCGCTTGGCGCCTTCCGAGACGTGATGAACGAAACCAAGGCCTATGGCTTCGACAAGGTGCGCGGCGAGCAGATCGAACTCGGCGCAAAGGCTCGGTCGCTGCTGGGCGGCCGCGGCTTCGAGAGCGTGGCTGGCGAAGGATTCGGAGCGCCGGGTGTTGTCGTGTCCTACACCGACGACCCTGACATCAAGTCGGGCGCCAAGTTCAAGGCGCAAGGTCTCCAGATCGCGGGCGGGGTGCCGCTTCAGTGTGGCGAGCCCGATGATTTCTCGACGTTCCGGCTGGGCTTGTTCGGGCTGGACAAGCTCCACAACGTTGACCGCACGGTCGCCACCCTTGAGGCTGCCCTTGACGCGATGGGGGCGTGATGTTCGCATCGGCCTTGCTCCTGGATGTCGAGGCGGCCGGTGGGGACTCCGAGGGCGGGCACAACGAAGACCGATGAGTGCTCGCTACGACCATCCCTACCCGTCACCGGCTTTGGCGGCGGAGCATCCGTTCGTCGTCCATGAGTTCTCTCGGCTGAGCGAAGCCGAGATGGAGCATCGAGCCGCTGAATTCTCGGGCTTCATGGAGCAGCGGCGAAGTGTGCGCATGTTCTCCGACGAACCGATGTCACGTTCGCTCATCGAGCAGGCAGTCGTGGCAGGATCGACTGCGCCGTCGGGGGCTCACAAGCAGCCATGGCGCTTCGTCGCCACCGCTGATTCGGCGATCAAACAACAGATTCGTCAGGCTGCCGAAGAAGAAGAGCGCGTGAACTATCTGGACAGCCGAATGAACGAGGAATGGCAGGAGGCGTTGGCGCCGCTCGGCACCGACCACCACAAGGAGTTCCTCGAGATCGCGCCGTGGATCGTTGTGCTGTTTGAAGAACGCTATGAGCAGAGCGAGAACGGTGAGCGCCGCAAGAACTACTACGTCAAGGAGAGCACGGGCATCGCCGCTGGCATGTTTGTAACCGCGATCCACACGATGGGCCTGGCCACACTTCCGCATCCACCGATGCCAATGGCCTTCCCCAACACGGTGTTGGGCCGGCCCCAGAATGAGCGGCCCTTCATCATGTTTCCGGTCGGGTTCCCCATGGAAGGCGTGCGAGTTCCTGATCTGAGACGGAAATCGCTGGATCAAGTCCTGACGATCGTTGGCGAACGAGCGGGTCCCACATGAGCGAGCGCACCATGTTCCAACGCATCCGTGACGAGAAGCGTTTGGTGGTGGAGATCATGCAGTACCGGCTTGCCCGCCTTCGATTTCGGCGCCTCCCGCGCGGCGATGGGCACGTTGTCTTGGTGATCCCGGCGTTCTCGGTCACCGATCGTGCGACATGGCCGATGCGTCGCATTCTGAAACGAGTCGGCTTTGTCCCCAAGGGCTGGGGGCTGGGCGCCAACAGGGGAGTGACGCCCGAGGTGTTCGATGCGCTCAAGGCCCGCCTTCATGCGCTCTATGAGTCCTCGGGCGAACCCGTCAGCGTGGTGGGCTGGAGCTTGGGCGGGGTCTTGGCCCGGATGCTTGCGCGCGACTCGCCCGACCTCGTCCGTCGGGTCATCACACTCGGGGCCCCATATCGTCAGGCCGAAGAGGAGCGCGGGCTCGGGAGTCTCAGCGTGCCCGCAACGTCGGTCTACAGCAAGTCTGACGCCGTGGTCAATTGGCAGAACGCCACCGAGCCCGAGACCCATCTCGCCGAAAGCGTCGAGGTGCGTAGTACCCATTCGGGCCTGGCGCTCAACCCCATCGTGATCGAGGCAGTGATCCTTCGCTTGGCGGACCCGGTCGTCATCCACGATCTCAAATGATCGACGGACCATCTCAGACGTCGGGTCGATCCAGTGGTTCGTTGAAGAGCCAACCGGTCTGGGACGGCCCATGTTCGCGCAGGTGTCCGAGGCGCTCGTAGGCCTCGGCAAGTGACGCGATAGTCCCGGCGGGGATCCACCAACACACGGTGTCGAGCTCGACGTGGGTGTCGAACCACTCTCGCCGGCGGCGCAGGTACATGGCGTGGCCGCTGCGGAACATGAAGTGGCGGAGCGACTCCATGTCGGTCCAGATGGAGTAGTTCACGATCACCTGGGGGTCATCGACGCCCTCGAGCGGCACGTAACTCGAAGATTGGCCGTCCTGGTCGGTGAGGCGCCAGACGAAGCCTGGTGACAGCTCGGCCAGGGTATTGACGGGCCCTAACGCGGCGACGAACTCTGCTGACTCTTCGGCATCGAGAGGTTCGCTGATGCGCGCAATGTTGAGCTCGGCAAGATGGAAGTCCACACGAGTAACGTAGAGCCGGGCCCGTCCACGGTGCCATGGCCAAGGTGGCACACTGATGGCTGTCCCTATTCGCGGACTGACCAGACGGCGGAGGGCCATCGCATGAAAACCAGAAATGTTGACGCGCAAATTGACGCGGTCATCTTTGACTTCGCCGGTGTGCTGACCACCTCGCCGATCCAACTGATGACCGCGAAAGCCCAGGAGGTCGGCCTCACTGTGACCGAGGCAATGCCGCTGATGGCGGGGCCACCGGATGAGGACACTGACCACCCCTGGCACCGGATCGAACGTGGCGAAATCACCTACGCCGAGCTCTGTGTTGGCCTCGACCAGGTGTTCCGGAACGCGGGCTACGAGCGCGGGATCGTTCCCCCCACCCAAGAAGAACTGCTGGAGTGGCTCCACCCTGTGCCCGAGATGCTCGACGTCGCCCGATCCATCCGAGCGGCCGGCATCCCGACGGCGATCTTGTCGAACAACATCCAAGAGTGGTCCCGCTGGCGAGAACTCGTTGGAGCGAATGAGCTGGTTGATACGGTCGTCGATTCCAGTGACGTGGGCGTGCGCAAGCCCACCGCAGCCGCCTTCGAGTTGACCGCCGGCCGTCTTAATACCGACGTTCGCAAGTGTCTCATGGTCGACGATTTCGCTTGGAACATTCGTCGCGCCGAGGAGCTTGGCATGCCGGTCTTCCATATGACCGACCCCGCCAACCAAGCCGGCGAAGTCAGAGACCTGGTATTGGGTAGCAACCGCGGTCGGACCCCGACTACGGACGGGTAGTCACCCAGCCCGCCCGACCTCACCGGAGCAGCAGCATTGAGGTCGTAGGCTCGTGGGATGTCCCTGAGTCGCCGTAGCGATCCGACGGCGGCCGTGATTGGGGGTGGCCCGGCGGGCCTGATGGCCGCCGAGGTCCTGGCCGTTGCCGGGTTCAGTGTTGATGTCTTCGACCACAAGCCGTCGGTTGGGCGGAAGTTCCTGCTGGCGGGCCGTGGGGGTCTGAACATCACCCACACCGAGCCCGTCGAGCAATTCACGCAGCGGTATGGCAAGCATGCCCATGAGATGTCTAAGGCCATCGGCCGTTTCGAACCCGATGCGCTGCGGGTCTGGTGTGAGGAACTCGGCGAGCCGACCTTTGTTGGGTCCAGCGGCCGTGTCTTTCCGGCGTCGTTTCGGGCCACGCCGCTGCTGCGGGCATGGCTGACGCGGCTTGACGCGTTGGGTGTTGTCCTCCGTCCCCGTCACCGGTGGGTGGGCTTCGACCGGGGCGGAGATCCGCCCGCGCTGCGGTTTGTTGCACGCGACGACGAGGAGCTGGAGGTTGACCCTGACGTTGTGGTGATGGCCTTGGGCGGTGCCAGCTGGCCCCGAGTGGGCTCGGACGGCGGTTGGGTGAACCACCTCGTCGAGGCTGGTGTCGAGGTTGACGAGCTGCAACCGGCCAACTGCGGGCTTCGGGTTGCCTGGACTGACATATTCATCGAACGGTCGAGCGGCGACCCCATCAAGAATGCAATGTTCGCGACTGCTGGTGTGTCAGCCCGGGGTGACTGCGTCATCACCGATCAGGGGATCGAGGGCGGTCCCGTGTACGCACTGGCCGCCGAGATCCGCGAACAGCTGGCGCACATGGTTCCTGTGCCGCTGATAGTCGATCTGCAGCCTGATCTCTCCGTGGATCAGCTCCAGGCGCGTCTCACGAATCGTCGGGCCAAGGAGACCACAACGAGTTGGTTGCGCAGGGCGGGATTCGGACCGACTCAAGTTGGGCTGCTGCGCGAAGCAACAGGCAACGTACTTCCCGTCGACCCAAGCGACATGGCCGCACTGATCAAGTCCGTCCCGATCCAGATCGCAAGCCTCATGCCGATCGAGCGTGCCATCTCAACTGCCGGAGGCGTCTCCTTCGACGCGGTCGATGACAACTTGATGCTCCGGGCGCTGCCAGGAGTGTTCGTTGCCGGCGAAATGTTGACCTGGGAGGCACCAACCGGCGGATATCTCCTTCAGGGGTGCTTCAGTACCGCCGTTGTCGCCGCCGAAGGTGCAGCTGCATGGGTCAGCCAGGGGCCGAGAAGAGCGTTGAATGTCGCGAAGGCATTAGGGCTGGAAAGATAGAAGCACGCGCTCGACCAAGGGCTCGAGGTCCAGGCGGAGCATCTTGCTAACCGCTTGTTCGCTCCGTGTTCGAGCCATTTTGGGTGTCCGGTCGATGACGACAGCGGGTGGGCGCCAACCCCGGCTCGCACCCGAAAAGTGATTAATGTGACGCATGGCCCACGGCCTTGCCTTTCCAAGGGCGCGCCGTTATACCGATACGGCACCGTAGCGATCTAGTCAATCGTCACGGGCCTCAGCTTCTCGGGAGGAAGCCCATGTCGCATGCTCTTTGTCGGTTGGGTCGGTTTGCGGCACGTCGCCCCTGGCAAATCATCGGGGCCTGGCTAGCTGTCTCTGTGCTGGTCGTTGGTGCCTCCGCAACTTTCGGTGCAGAGCTCCAAGACTCGTTGACTGTCCCAGGGCTCGACTCCCAAGATGCCGTCGATCTCCTCACCGAGGCCGAGTCCGATCAAGCCGGTCTCACCGCCCAAGTCGTGGTTACGCCACTCGATGACACTGCGACGTTCTTCTCCTCGGACGAAGCACGGGCCGGACTGGCTGATCTTCAGGCTTCGCTGGCTGAACTCCCCAACGTGTTGACCACGGCCGACCCAGTTGCGGCGCTTGGCGCCGGCGATGACCAGGCCGTTGCGAGCGGGACGGTTTCGGCCGATGGCAGGATCGCCTTGGTGCGAGTCCAATACCCCATCATCGAAGAGCTCAACGTCGGAGATTTGGAGAATCTGAAAGAGTGGGTGGTCGAAGCACGCGTCGACTCACCGCTCCAGATCGAAATGGGAGGCGACCTCTTCTTCGCCTTCGAAGAACCTCAAACCGGCGTTGGTGAGATGATCGGGATCATCGCCGCGATCATCATCTTGCTTGTTGCGTTCGGTTCGGTCATCGCCATGGGACTGCCGCTGGGAATGGCACTCTTCGGGCTCGCATTGGGCATCAGTTCGATGTCGCTGGTGGCCTATCTCGTGGACATTCCCAGCTGGGCCCCGCAGATGGGCAGCATGGTGGGCCTCGGCGTTGGTATCGATTACGCGCTGTTCCTGGTCACGCGCCACCGCGAGGGTTTGGCCCGAGGGATGACGGTGGAAGAATCCGTTGGGCGAGCCGTCGCCACTGCCGGGCAAGCTGTCACGTTTGCGGGCGGAACGGTGGTCATTGCGATTCTGGGTCTCGCCGTCTCTGGGGTGCCCTTCATGACCGCGGCGGGGATCGCCATATCAATCATCGTGTTGATCATGGTCGTTGCATCGATCACGCTGCTGCCGGCGTTCCTTGGTCTGGCCGGCCACAAGATCAATTCGTTCTCTATCCGCCGGTCCAAATCGGTCGACAACACCGAGCTTGGCTCGCGTTGGGAACAATTCGGTACCCACGTCTCCAAGCATGCGTGGCCTTACGCCATAGGTGTGACCGGGTTCTTGCTGTTGCTGACGGCGCCGGTGTTGGCTCTCCAGCTTGGCTTCCCCGACGAGGGGACGCTGCCCGAGAGCCGCACAGAGCGCAAGGCTTACGATCTTGTTGCCGATGGGTTCGGCCCGGGAATCAACGGGCCCCTGGTGATTGCTGTTGATGTCTCTGCGGATTCGACGGTGCTCGATCCGCTGGTGACGGCGATCTCGGGCGACCCGGGTATAGCCGCTGTTGCCCCACCAATGGTCAACGCCGAAGCGGGCGTAGCCACACTGTTGGCATTCCCCACAACATCGCCCCAAGACGACGAGACGAAGTCGACAATTGGTCGGCTGCGCTCTGAGATGTTCCCACCGATCCTCGATGAGAGCCCGGCTCGGGCCCATATTGGCGGACAAACGGCGTCATTCGCCGATATCGGCGAGCGGATCAATGACCGGCTGCCCTACTTCATCGCCGCAGTGCTGTTCCTATCGTTTATGCTCCTCATGTTTGTGTTCCGCTCGATCTTGGTGCCGCTCAAGGCCGCCCTGCTCAACCTCTTGAGCATCGGCGCGGCCTATGGCGTGCTGGTGATGGTGTTCCAGTGGGGCTGGGGCAAGGGCATCATCGGGCTCGAGGCCACCGTGCCCATTGTGTCGTTCTTACCGATGTTCATGTTCGCAGTTCTGTTCGGTCTGTCGATGGACTACGAGGTCTTCTTGCTGTCGCGTGTTCGCGAGGAATACCTCCTGACTGGCGACAACGACAGCTCAGTGATCCGCGGGATCGCCAGCACTGCTCGTGTCATCACATCGGCGGCACTCATCATGATCTCGGTGTTCTTGGGATTCGTGCTTGGTGATGACCCAGTGATCAAGATGATGGGCGTGGGTCTGGCTACGGCGATCTTCGTTGACGCGACGATTGTCCGCATGGTTTTGGTCCCGGCCACGATGAAGCTGGTGGGCGACGCCAACTGGTGGATTCCCGGTTGGCTCGACCGCTTGCTGCCGACGATCCACATCGAAGGCGAGGCCGGTTTGCCGGCACCCGAGATGGAGCCAGTCTCCGCGGTCGAGCTTGGCGATGAGCGCGAGCTCGTGTCTTCGGATCGCTCATAGTCTCAGGCCAGCCATCGCCGGGCCACGCGCTTGGCGGTCCGGCGACCGTTGAGCCGGCTGTTAGGTAGGGTCGGCGAATGGTTGAAATGGCGCCCGAGGTAATCAAGCAATATCGGAGCGATGGCGCGATGGTCGTCCGTTCAGCCATCGATCAATCATGGTTGCAGCGCCTGGCTGCTGCGGTCGAACGCGACATTACCGAACCGGGACCGTTCGACCACTCCTATGACGTCGGCTACGCCGTTCGGTACTGCGGCGACGATGTCGTCTATGAGCAGCGTCGAGGGATCGCGAAGCCGTTGCTAGACGATGACCTTCAGGCACGGGACCGGCTCGACAGCGACCAATATCGGCTGATTGAGTGGCCCAAGACTGCTGGAGCGGCCGACCACACGGCCTTGCTGCGCGGTGGCGACGGGATGGAGCACCGAGATGGATGAGGCCGCAAAGGACAGGGTTGCTCGGATTCGGCCTCGTCGCGAGCCGCCCCCGCTGTTGCCGGTCGAAGTCACCGGCACGGAGGCGGTGTCGCCACGATTGATGCGCCTCACGGTGGAAGGGTCCGAGCTTCGCGACCTTGTGATCGATGAACCCGCGGCGAGCGTGCGACTTCTGGTGCCGCCGCTGGGTCATGAGGACTTGGTCATGCCGACCTGGAACGGCAATGAGTTCCTTCTCCCCGACGGCAGCCGCCCCGCGCTTCGGACCTTCACACCACTGCGGTTCGACCCTGGTGCAGGACGACTTGACCTGGAGATCGTGCGACACCCTGGCGGTGCGGTGTCGACGTGGGCCGAAGGCATCCAGCTTGGCGCACCGGCGGCCATCTCAGGTCCTGGGCGCGGCTATGAGATCGATCTTGAAGCGTCGCGCTACCTGCTCTTCGGTGACGAAACCGCGTTGGCGGCCATCGGCCAGCTGCTGGGGGCGTTGCCCCCCGAGGTGCCCGTGGATGTCCACCTCGAGACGGTGACGGCCGACGCACAGGTCGATCTGCCCGGCCACCCAGCGCGCTCCGTCACGTGGCATGTTGCTGCTGCACGGTCGGCGCCGGGCGCGAGTCTCGTGGCCGCAGCACGGGCCGAGGGCTCGATCTCAGACGGGACCCATATCTGGGCGGCGGGCGAGGCTGCTTCGATGCAGGCGATCCGTAAGTTCTTCTTCGACGAGGCCGGCGTCGCCCGGCGCCAGGCGACTATTCGCGGCTATTGGAAGCCCGCGCGGACTCCCTGATCGCGCAGGCCCTGTAGGCCTGAGCGGGTGCTGCTGAGCGAGTCGTTCGCTGCGGGTGGGTGGCTGACCTTCGAGGTCGATGTCCTGGTCCGCGCCGCGGTCACGGTGAGGGGGACCGGGTTGTTGTACCAGTTGCTATGAGAGCATTTGGTTGTTCTGGTGGGTCCACCGTAGGGCGAACTCGGTTGGTGTGAGGTCGCCGTGGGCGGTGTGGGGTCGGTTGTGGTTGTAG
>CAWKYX010000016.1:0-26391 GCA_963854265.1 Acidimicrobiia bacterium | reverse complement strand
TTCAGAGCGCCAAGCCATGCTGCGCAAGCCCCGTACCTTCATGGTGACCACGCCCGAGTCCCTCTACTTGCTGGTTACCGCGGCAAAAAGCCGAGAGGTCCTGCGCTCAGTCGAGACCCTCATCGTCGACGAGATCCACGCGATGGCTCGCGACAAGCGCGGCTCTCACCTCGCTCTCACCATGGAGCGCCTGCATCATGTCTGTCGCACGCCACCCACCCGGGTTGGACTGTCAGCGACACAGCGGCCGATCGAGACCGTGGCTCAGCTCTTGGTCGGCACCCGCCGCGGCGCCACCACCCAAGGCGCTGACGAGATCCTGTGCGAGATCGTTGACAGCGGCCACCAGCGCACCCTCGACCTGGAGATCGAGTTACCCGAGACGGAGCTCGAGGCAGTGGCATCACACAGCCAGATGGATCAGGTCCTGGACCGCATCGCCGAACTCGTCGCCGATCATCAGACAACGCTGGTTTTCGTCAACACGCGTCGCCTGGCCGAGCGCCTGGCCCACCAGCTCGGCGAGCGCCTGGGCGATGACGTGGTCGCGGCACACCACGGGTCGCTCAGCAAGGACCGGCGCCACCGCGTCGAGCGCCGACTGCGAGCCGGCGACCTCAAGGCATTGGTCGCCACGGCATCGCTGGAGCTCGGCATCGACGTTGGTCCGGTCGAGCTCGTCTGCCAGATCGGGTCCCCGCGCTCCATCGCCACCTTCTTGCAACGGGTTGGGCGCTCGAACCACACACGCAATGGCACACCCCGCGGTCGGCTGTACCCGCTCACTCGCGACGAGTTGGTGGAGTGCACCGGCCTGATGGCCGCCATCCGGGGCGGCCGCCTGGATGCGCTAGTACCGCCTGTTGCGCCATTGGACATCTTGGCCCAACAGATCGTGGCCGAGACCGGGTCCGAGCAATGGCGCACCGATGACCTTTATGCCCTGTTCACCCGGGCCTTCCCGTACAAAGACCTCACACGCGAGGACTACGACGTCACCCTCACCCTGGTGTGCGACGGCATCATGACCGGCCGCGGGCGCCGGGCAGCCTGGGTGCACAACGACACCGTCAACGGCGAGCTCCGAGGTCGTAAGGGCGCGCGATTTGTGGCTCTCACCTCTGGCGGAGCCATCCCCGAGATCTACGACATGCGCGTCATTGCCGAGCCCGAGGACACCTTCATCGGCACAGTCACCGAAGACTGGGCAATGGAGTCGATGGCCGGTGATATTTTCTTGTTGGGCTCCAACTCGTGGCGCATCCGGCGCGTGACGGGCGGCGAGGTCCGAGTCATCGATGCGGGCGACGCACCCCCCACCGTGCCGTTCTGGACGGGTGAGGCGCCCGCCCGCACAGCCGAACTCTCCGAGGGAGTGTCCCGACTGAGATCAGTGGTCGATGGGTACCTCACCCGACACGACCCCGCTGGGGCCACTGCCTGGCTCATCGAGGAGGCCGGAATCTCAAGAGAGGGAGCAGCCCTCATCGTCGCCTACCTGGCAACCGGCCGAGCCGTGCTCGGCGCGATGCCGACCAGTAGCACCCTGGTCATGGAGCGCTTCTTCGATGACGCCGACGGGATGCAACTGGTCATCCATTCGCCGCTCGGTGGTCGCATCAACCGCTCGATGGGCTACGCGCTGCGCAAGAAGTTCTGCGTGGGTTTCAACTTCGAGCTCCAGGCCGCGGCATCCGATGACGCCGTCGTGATATCGCTGGGGCCCCACCACTCGTTCCCGTTGACCGACGTGCAGCGTTGGCTCACCCCAGAGAACATCCGCGAAACGCTCACCCAGGCCGTGCTCGACCAACCGGCGTTTCAGTCGCGATGGCGCTGGAATCTCAACCGTGCGCTCATCGTGCTGCGCATGCGCAATGGCAAGCGCAACCCCCCGCCCATCCAACGGATGCAGAGCGACGACATGATGGCGGCGCTATTCCCCGATGCCGCGGCCTGTCAGGAGAATGTGACTGGGCCAGCGACCATTCCCGACCACCCGTTGGTCCGCCAGACCATCCACGACACGCTCACCGAAGGCATGGACGTCGACGGCCTCATCGAACTGTGGCGCCGTATTGGCGACGGCGAGGTCGTGTTTCACCACGTCGACACCACCGAACCATCGGCGCTTGCGCATGAGATTCTCACGGCTAGGCCATATGCGTTCCTCGACGGCGATGAGTTGGCGGATCGGCGCACCCACAACGTCAAGCTGCGTCGCGGTCTGCCACTCGAACCATCCCAGCTCGGCAAGCTCCGACCCGAAGCCATCGCCCAGGTCCAAGCCGAGTTGGCGCCCGCGCCACGAACCCCCGACGAGCTCCACGATCTCCTTCGCGACGTCGTGCTGTTGGGTGCGCGCGACGATTGGCGGACATTGTTCTCCGAGCTCGCAGCGCGTGGCCGAGCAGCGCGCATCGAGCCGACGTTGAGTCCTGACGGCGCACCCGAGCGCTGGTATGCCATCGAGTCTGAAGATGCCGTCGCGGTGCTGCTCACGGGTATTCCCTCCGAGGACACCTTCCCCGAGGCAGTGGCGGCCACCGCCTTGCGGGGCCATCTGGAAATGATGTCTCCCGCTACCGCGTCGGCCTTGCAGGCCCAAACGGGTATTCCTCCCACCCAGGTCACGGTCGGCCTTCTTACCCTTGAGTCGGAGGGATCGATCCTTCAAGGTCGGTTCACCGAGTCCTCCAATCGTGCACTCGAGCCGGGCAATCCGGCCGCGAGCGCTGCCGGAAC
This sequence comes from Acidimicrobiia bacterium, assembly GCA_963854265.1. GTDB lineage: Bacteria > Actinomycetota > Acidimicrobiia > Acidimicrobiales > UBA8592 > CAWKYX01. Next base: position 23,646 of record CAWKYX010000016.1, on the reverse strand, counting down.
GGCGGCCGCACCGGGTGACCTGAACGACAGCATCGAATGGTGTAGCCGCAGGCTGCTCACCCGGATGCACGCGCTCTCGCGTAGTCAGAAGCGCAAGTCGATCGAGTCCGTTTCGCCCTTGGACTTCGTTCGATTCCTCACCCGCTGGCAACACGTTGCCCCGGGGACTCGCGTCACTGGTCCCGCGGGGCTGGCCCGCGTGCTCGAGCAGCTCCAGGGGTGGGAGGCCGCCGTCGCATCATGGGAGCCGGACCTCCTGGGGGCACGGCTGCGCGACTATCAGCCAGGCTGGCTCGACCGCATGTGTCACGACGGCGAGCTCCAGTGGCTCCGGTTGTCACCACGGGCGATGGACGACCCGGATAAAACCGGCGCCGGGCCGTCCAAGGCCACCCCCATCAGCCTCGTGTTCCGCGACGATCTCTCCTGGCTCCTTGCTGCCTTTCGCGGCGATACCGATGCGCCTCTGCCCTCGGCGGGGGCCGTGGCCGAGATCGTCGAGGTCATCGGCGCCACTGGCGCGCGGTTCTTGTCAGAGTTGGCAACAAGCACCGGGCGCCTCCCCACCGATATCGAACGCGCGCTCTGGGACGGCGTCGCCCGCGGTCTGCTCACCGCAGACGGTTTCGAAGCAATCCGAACCCTCACCGCACCGGGGTCCCGGCGACCGGATCGACGCGAGCGAGCATCGTCCAAACTTCGTCGAGGCGGTGTCAGATCGGCACACGCCGCAGGCCGATGGGCTGTCGTGCCCAAGCCCCCCGAGGTCGACGAGCCCGACGAACTGGTCGAAGCCCTCGCCGACCAGCTGCTCCAGCGCTGGGGCGTGGTCTTCTATGAACTCGTTGCGAACGAGAATCTAGCGATCCCGTGGCGCGACCTCCAGTGGGCCCTGCGTCGACTCGAAGACCGTGGCCTCATCAAGGGTGGCCGGTTTGTAGCCGGCTTCAGCGGCGAACAGTTCGCACTCCCCGAAGCCGTGGAAGGCCTCAAGAAGATCCGCCGAGATCCCGTCTCAGACCGGACCGTACGAGTCTGTGGGACCGATCCCCTCAACCTGACGGGCATCATCCTTCCGGGCGAGCGCATCCCAGCCAGACGCACCGAGACCGTCGAGCTCCCGCTCTAGGCGCTCGAATCAGAGCAGCCCAGAGAGAACTTCGATGAAGCGATCTTGTTCACTTTCGGTGTTGTAGTAATGGACCGATGCGCGAATTCCGGCGTCGATACCCCTGGCTCCGAGATCCAGCTGCGAGGTCACCGATGACGCCACCGACGTGTTGATGGTATTGCGTCGAAGCCCCACCACCACGTCGCCCGCATCAGCGCCATCGATGCCAAAAACCACGATGCCACTTCGTTCGCGGCCCTGGTCATGGATGTGCGCCCGATCAATACCCTCGAGCATCTCGCGCAGGCGTACGGCCAAAGCCGTGGTCCGCGTTTGGATCTCGGCGATGCCAAGTGCGAGTGCATACTCGATGGCGGTTCCCAGTCCGATCTGTGCAGCGATCGTCGACTCAAAAAGCTCGTAGCGGGTCGCTCCCGGGTAGAGCGAGTAGTCGGTTTCGCTCACCCACTCTGCCGAGTGGCTATCGATGAATGTCGGGTCGTCGAGGCCGGCCATTGACGTGGCGCGCACATATAACGCGCCGGTGCCCCGTGGCCCCCGGACGAACTTACGGCCGGTGAAGGCCAAGAAGTCACACTGGATCTCGTCGACATCAAGAACCCGCTGGCCTGCTGTCTGGCACGCGTCGAGCAGATACAGCGCCCCATGTTGCTTGACGATCGCCCCAACCTCCTCGGCTGGGTTGACAAGGCCACCGCTAGTCGGTGCGTGGGTCAGCGTGACGAGTTTTACGCGATCGTCGAGCATCGAGGCCAGCGCATCAAGGTCGATCTGTCCATCGGCACCATCGGGGACGATGTCCACAACAATGCCGGTCCGTGCGGCCTGGATGAGCGCGAATGCGTTGCTGTTGTATTCGGCACGGGACGCCAGCACACGATCACCGGGTCCCAGCGGAACCGACTGAAACGCCCGCCACCAGGCCTCGGAGGCGCCGGTTGTCATGGCCACCTCCTCGGGCGCACAATTGAGGAGGCGAGCCGACGCTGCATAGGTCCGGGCACGTGCCTGTCCCGCCGCGTCTTGGGCCTCATAGCCACCGATCTTGGCCTCGAGCCGAAGATGCTCGATGACAGATTCCACAACGCAGGTGGGCTGCAATGCGGCGCCGGCGTTGTTGAAATGAATCAGGTCTCGACACGCTGGAGTGTCAGCCCTGACGGCCTCGATGTCGATCGTCATGTCGCGAGGCTAGAAGGTCAACGACATCTCTCGAACTTGTTTCTTGCTATGCAGGTTCGGCCGATCGGACCGGGTTCGACCAAGTCGATCTTCAGCCCTGGACGGAGGTCGGGCCGTTGGCGCAAACGAACACGAGATCGCCAGCGACCTACGTGTCGGCGAGGCCACGGTGAAGGCTCACGTCGGGAACATCACGGGCTGGTCGAGCCCGATCCCCCTGGCTGGGCCGACTCGCCCGACAGTTGGATGCCCCGAGGCGCAGCGCGTCGTACATTGAGATCGTCAGAGGTCCGAAGGGAGAGCCACGATGGCAATGGTGATCGAAGTCCAAGACCTGCAAAGCGCTACTCGGACGACTGGGCAGTCCGCGGCGTCTCGTTCGAGGTGAGCGAGGGCGAGATCTTCGGAATCCTGGGTAGCAACGGAGCCGGCAAGACGACCACGGTGGAATGCCTTCAAGGGCTTCGCTCCAGCGATGCCGGTCTCCTGCGCGTACTCGGGCGTCCACCTGGCGATGGTGCGCTGCGTCAGTTGGTAGGGAGTCAACTGCAAGACGCTGCGCTCCCCGAGCGGATCCGGGTGAAGGAGGCGCTTGATCTGTTCGCCGGCCCCAACGCGGTTGACCGATCGGAGCTGATGGAGGCCTGGGGGCTGTCCAACCACCGCAAGAAGGCGTTTGGCGACCTATCGGGAGGCCTACGCCAGCGCCTATTTATTGCACTGGCCCTGCTGAACCGACCCGAAGTGGTCTTCTTCGACGAGATCACTCAGGGACTCGACCCCGTGGCTCGGCGCGAGGTCTGGGACGTGATCCGAGAAGTGCAGCACCAGGGTGCAACGGTGGTGCTCGTCACTCACTTCATGGAGGAGGCGCAGGTACTGTGCGACCGGCTGGTGGTGTTCGATCAGGGATCGATCGTCGCAGCGGGAACGCCGGATCAGATCATTGATGCGCATGGCGACCGCTCGGTCATCGACTTCACCCCGACGGGCCAGACCGCTGCGAGCTTCGACTCATGTCGGGGTGTCCGCAGCATCGAGGTCCACGATGGCCGCATGGTCATTGAAGGCTCGGCCCAGATGGTTGCCTACGTGTGTTGTGCGCTTGTGGCGGACGGGACCTCCCCCACCTGACCTTCGTGTGCATCAGCCGACGCTTGAGGACGCAATCCTTGCAATCGACGGTGGGACCAAGTGAGCGCCTTCATGAGACTCGTGCAAACCGAACTCAAGCTCGTCATGCGCGAACCCGTTGTGCTGACGTTTGTGTTCGCCTTCCCCGTGATCACGGTGCTCGTGTTGGGCAACGTGTTCGATGCCGACGACACAGCGTTCGAAGGCGTTGTTCCGGCCCAGTGGTACGTCGCTGCGTACATCGGCGTGGTGATCGCTGCGATCGGGTTGATCATGTTGCCGGTGCACATCGCCGGCTATCGCCACCAGGGGGTCACCAGGCGGTTTCGGGTCAGCTTGTTTCCCCACTGGGCGCTGCCGCTTGCACACGTGATCATCGGCATGGTAGTGGCCGTACTGGGCATCGCTGTGCTTCTGATCGCCGGCGGCGTGGCCTATGGGCTTCCGGCAATCGAGGACGTACCGACCACCATTGCCGGGCTCCTGCTGGGGACCTTGGCGATAATCAGCGTCGGGGTCGCACTTGGATCGGCTCTCCCGAACGCCCGGAGCGCTCAGGGCCTGGGCCTGATGCTGTTTCTACCGTTCTTCTTGCTGAGTGGCGGGGGCCCGCCCCCCGAGGCCATGGGCGACGGCATGCAGACCATCTCGAACTGGATCCCGCTCACCCACGTGATCAGGGCAGTCCAGGAGCCCTGGCTCGACATCGGCGACCCCGGCAACCACTTCGTCGTGGTTATCGGAATCCTCGTTGCCGCTACAGCCGCCTGGCTCTGGCTCGCTTTCCGCACCGAATCCTGACCCCAGGTCGGTCCTCTCGCCACCAACTAGACACAGAGCCCTCCCATCGCGCGGTGGTGCCAGGCACCAGCGCGCGATGGGTACGAAGCCTGCTACCCGACGGTCACTCCCCGCGACAACGGCCACCCACATGACCACACCGTGTGATTCCATCGCGCGGTGGTGCCAGGCACCGGCGCGCGATGCGAACGTCGTTCAGGCGGCCCGTCGAGAAGCATCGAGAAAGCATTGCGAAGCGTCGCGAGTGGAAGGTATGCGTAGGAGCACAGTTGGACAATTGCTACCTACCTACCTACCTACCTACCTACCTACCTACCTACCTACCTACCTACCTACCTACCTACCTACCTACCTACCTACCTACCTACCTACCTACCGAGCTCTTTAACGCAAGCTGGTGACGAGGACTGTCAGGGTGAGAATGCTGGCGAGGGTGGAGACAACAACGACACGGGTCACGAACGCGGGCCGGGCGTTGTACTCGGTGGCGTAGATGGTGGCTATCACCGCGGTGGGCATTCCGCCCAGCACGACAGCTGTGCGTTGGGGTACCCCGTCGAGTGCGACCATCATCGTGGCCACCCACGCCAGCAGTGGGCCGGCGACCAACCGGAGACCCACGGCCAGGACAAGATCGGTACCAAGCGCCGCTTGCACTGGCCGCCGCACATGCAAGCCCAGCACGATCAGCATCACCGGTATCGATGCGCCACCCAACGTTCCGGCTGACTCGGTGATCGCCGTCGGGAGGTCGACGTCGCTGAAGCCCACGACCAAACCGGCCGCAGCCGCCCACACCGCCGGCACTTTCAGCGGCGCCGACCATGCGTTGCCCAGCCCTGATCCACCCGCCAACGAGGCGAGAACGACGCCCCCCGTGCCCGCCAGCATCACCGACACCACGAACAACACGATGGCGACTTCGAACCCAGCGTCGTCGAATGCAAGGGCCGCCACCGGCAGCCCCATGTTACCCCCGTTGGACATCGCAGCCGCCAGCGCAATGGCCGATCGCTGCTCGGGGCTGTGCCCGAGGACCCTGGACAACAAGAGGCTCACGCCGGCCGTCAGAACCCAGGCGATCACCCCGACCCCGGCAATCCGAGCGGCCGCCTCGCCCGAGAGTTCGACGGTCGACAACGCATCGAACACCAATGCGGGGCTGAGCAAGAAGAACGTCAGCCGCGACAGCGGCCCAACATCGACGTCGAAGCGGTCCGCCAGCCAACCCCCGATTCCTGCCACCAACAGAATCGGCAAAATGACGTCGGCAAAAACATCAATCACCGCCGATCCCCATTTCGGCAGCGGCATCCAAACCCGACTTGCGGACCTCGTCAAAGCGGTCGACGTCACGCAAAATGGGGAAGAAGCGCCACCAGATGGCAACAACGGCGAGCGTGCCAATTCCTCCGAACACGAGGGCGCCGACCAGCCCGAAGGCCGCGGCGGTCAGCCCTGATTCGACGGCGCCGAGCTCGTTTGATGCGCCGATGAAGACGTTCTCGACCGCCAGCACGCGGCCGCGCATGTTCTCGGGGGTTGCCAGTGGGACCAGGCTGATCCGGACAAACACCGAAATTGCATCGGCGCCCGAGGCGACCATCAGCGCAACAAAAGCTACCGCGTAGTTCTCTGTCAGCCCCACCACGATTGTCATGACTCCGAAGATCGCAACCGCGACCAGCAAGACACGACCGACGTGGCGCCGCAATGGTTTGACCGACATCGTCAGCCCAACAATCACCGCACCCAACCCAACCGAGGCCCGCAACCAGCCCAGACCAACGGCCCCGACTCCGAGTCGATTTTCAGCGATTGCAGGCAACAACGCTATGAGGCCACCGAACAAGACAGCGAAGAGGTCCAAGGTAATGGCGCCGAAGACGATGGGTTGGCGACGCATGAAACGGAGGCCCTCGCGTGCGTCGCGCAGCGCTTGGCGCCCTCCCGTTGTCTGGAGTTGACGCACGGGTGGCCGGTTGACCAGGGTCAACGTCGACATCGCCAACAAGAACGCAGCCGTCGAGATCAGGTACGGGACCGATTCCCCGACAACAAACGCGAAGCCGAAGACGATCGGCCCCGTGATGGCGCCGGCCTGGAACATGACCGCCTTGAGGGCGACCACCCGCTCGAGCACATCGGGCGGAGCAAGGTCGATGGGCAGCGCCCGGCTCGACGGTGCGGCAAATGATCGAGCCACACCGAACACCAACACGAGTCCGAAGATGGGCAAAACCGAGGTGGGGTCCGAGCGCGAGTAGAAGAACAGCCCAAGCGAGATGAGCGCCTCGAGAACCAACGCCCCAGCCAAGACCTTGCGGCGGTCGACCCGATCGGCCATTGCGCCAGTGAATGGCGCGAGCAGGGCGATCGGAATGAACTCGGCAAGTCCCAACAACCCCAAATCGAGTTCGTTGCCGGTGAGATCGAAGACCTGTTTGCCCACGATGGTGACCTGCCCAACCACCGCGAATGCGGACAGGAACAGGGCGAGCAACAGTGCCCAGACCCGGACCGGCACCTGGCCTGGTTTGCGATGGCCGTCGCCGGTCGAGAGTTCTGTGGCGTCAGACACCGGTCAACGGTGACCCAGGCTCGGCCACGTCACAAATCCGCAGGGGGCAGCGCTGGATCTGGGATCAGGACTCGGGCTCGGCTACAGCCTGCGATTCGCGCGCTGCCGCTGCAAAGATGCCCTTCGACATCAAGCTCGCCTCGGCGCGGCGTCGTTCCAAATAGAACTCAGCGCGAGCCTGGTGAACCCCGGCATCGTCCGCTGCAGTCAGGCCCGCATAGTCCATCAGATGCGACGCCAGCCGAAAGTCACCTGCAGCGGCGAGTTCTTGGGCTCGAGCAACCAGAATCGCTGGGCCACCGGCGAGTTCAGACAGCTCGGCCGCCAACGCTGCCTCCGGAGCAGGTTTGAGGTGTGATGGATTGGCGTCCCACCAACCGCCGTACATTCGCCAGATGTTTCGGACCACGAACTCCGGCTCGTCGTAGGCCGCCACGAGCCAGGGCAGATCGAGCTTGTCGGGATCGACACGAACGGTGTGGATGATCTCGTCGAGCCGAGCGCCCTGGTTCATCATCGCCACGGTGTCGCGCACGAGATCTTCGAGCACCCCGGCGAGATCCCCCAGCACCCGTTGGATCCGATCGTGGCCCCGGATCGGGAGCCCATGAGCGGGAAGCAACAGCTGGGCGTCGTAGGTCATCATCGTTCGGAGCGCCTCGGCCCAGAGCCCCGGGTAGCGCTGGACTTTCTGCGGGTTGCCGGCGTTGGGGAAGACCCAGGTCACCAGATCTCCCGTACAAAGCGCTTTGTGCTCGGGGAGCCACGCCCAGGTGTGGTCGTCGGTCTCGCCCTTGGCGTGCTGGAGTTGCACCTCGAGTCCGCCAACGTGCAGCGTCAGCGACTCCTGATAAGTGACATCTGGCCACGCAGCATCGGCGGGTACAAAGTCTCGCTCATGAGAGGCCACTTCCATGCCGTGGCGGGGCGAGATTCCCCCGAACTGGCGACGGTTGATGATGTGATTCCAGGCGTTGGTCTTCTGATAGCGCTCGAGGCGGGGCGGTAGATTGTCATGGCCAACAACGGTCGGCGCACGATGGCTGCGAGCTTCCGCGTCGGCCATGACCGCACCTGATCCGCCGACGTGGTCCATGTGTCCGTGGGTGTAGATCAACGAGTGGACAGGGTCCGTTCGCCATCCCCGCAGCGCCTCCATGACCGCCTGGCCACTGCCCGCGCCGGACGCATCGAAGCTGACCAGGCCGGCGTCGGTGCGGAAGACGACCATATGGCTGAAGGACTCGACCACAGCGATGTCGTCTGCGACTTCCGTCAGCCGGTTGCTGACCCGATTGGTCGGCTCATGGACGACGCCGGTGTCGATGACGCGCGACGACAGCTCGACAGGGTCGACCGTACGCACCTTGTCACCATCTCGGGGCTTGGGATGGAGGCTCAACGGCTCGTCCTTTCGCGGGGGCCGTATGGAACGGCGCTGTGCAGATCGGCACTGTGGAAATCAGCGACGAGTGAAGGTCGCCTTTCCTGGTCCGTGCTCGATGAAGCTCTCGACACCCGTGACGCGATCCTCGGTCTCGAAGGAGTCACCGAAGGCCTCGGCCTCGACCTTGACAGCCTCGGACAGCGGCAGTGCGAGGCCATCCATCATTGCCCGCTTGATGTACTGCAAAGCCTTCGGGCCTTGGGCGTACTGGGCCGCGAGCTCGACCGAACGTTCGTAGCACGCGTCATCAGCGACGACCTCAGACACGAGGCCGATCTCGAGTGCTTCGGCGGCTTTGACCATGCGCCCCGTGTAGTTAATCTCCTTGGCGCGCGTGATGCCGATCAGACGGGGCAGTCGCTGCGTGCCGCCCGCGCCGGGAACGATTCCCAGGAGCACCTCGGGTTGGCCAAACACGGCGCGCTCGCCCGCGATGCGGAAGTCGGTCGCCATGGCAAGCTCGCACCCGCCGCCGAGGGCATAGCCGTTGACCGCGCTGATGGTGATCTGCGGCAAGTTCTCCAGGCCAAGATTTGCGCTGTGGAGCAACATCGAGAACTCGATGGCTTCGGCCTTGTCCTTGATGAGGGGGAACTCTTTGATGTCGGCGCCCGCGGCGAAGATTTTCGGTCCGCCCCAGACCACCACCGCGCCGATGTCGTCACGAGACTCGAGCTCCGCCGCGACCTCGCCGAGTTCGCGGGCCACCTGCGTGCTGATCGGGTTCATCTTCCCGTTCTCGAGCCGGATCGTTGCGACCCCTGGTGCAGTGTCTGTTTCGAGCGTGACGAGCTCCCCCACGGGACCCTCCTCATAGTTGATTCGTTGGTCGCCGACCCTAGTGGTGTGTCGCGCGAATAGTGCGGTGGCCTGCGCCGCTAGCAAGCAAAGAGAACATGGTGTCCTCGAAGCTCGTGAGCGGTCCTGGCTTCAGGGCCGATCCAGCTCGACCTCGCCGACCCGGTTGGTCGTGATGGAGGCCACACCCAGGCTCACCAGCCGGTCGACATCAGCTTGCTGGTCGACGGTAAAAGCCCATACCTCGCTGCCAAGATCGGCGACTCGAGCCACCAGGTCCGCTGTGACCCAGGTGTGGTGGATGTTCAACGCCGCCACCTCGGGCTTGCGGAGCAACCGTCGGTATCGCAGCACCAACCACCGGGCGCCGAACCCCGTTGCGGCCACTACCTTGTCGAAACGGTTCAAATTGAGCAGCACGGTGACGTCCGGTGCGGAGCGCCGAATCTTGCCCACCTGCCACGCCGTTGCCCCCGAGATGACACACCGATGGGCCATCTGTCGATCGGCAATAAGCGCCAGCACCACGTCGCGCGCCGCTGAGCTCTTCAGGTCGAAGTTGAACGAGACATCCTCGACGGCGTCAACGATGTCGGAGACCAGCGGCACATCGACCCCAGCGACCACTTCGCCCTCGCTCGTGATTCCCAGGGACTTGATGTCGCCGAGGGGGGCCTTGGCAACACGGCCCGTTCCGGTGGTGGTTTGATCCAGATACGGGCCGTGAATGGCGATCGCGTGACCGTCGACAGTCACAGAAACGTCGATCTCGACCATGTCCGCTCCGGCGGCGACAGCCGCCCGGGCTGACAGCACCGTATTGGCAGGCTGTTTGGCCGGATAGCCCATGTGGCCGACGAGCTGTGGGCGTCGAGTCGCGAGGTACACCATGCCCTCGCCACAATAACTCGCCGCAACGATAAGCCCGACGTCTATGGGAGCCGACGAGCTTGCCTTCCTGACCCATGCCAGGCTGGGATCGCCGGCCTTCACCAGTACCCTCCCCCGAGTGCTGAGCGCAAACAAGATCTCCAAAAGCCACGGGGCGCGCACCCTGTTCAAAGACGTGTCGATCCAGCTTCGGCCAGGCCGCCGAGTTGCGCTTTTGGGCGGCAACGGCGTCGGCAAGACCACGCTGATGGAAATGCTTGTCGGCACCCAAGAGCCCGACACGGGCGAGGTGATCCGACCCGGGAGCATGCGCCTCGGCTACCTCCCCCAAGACCTCGCCGCCGAACAACGCGGCACGGTCATCGAAGAAGCCATGCGCGGTGCCGAGCACATCACCAAAATCCAGGCCCAGCTCTCTGAGCTCGAAGAGCAGATGGGAACCGCGAGCGGATCCCAAGCCGACAAAGTGATCGCCCGCTACGGCGAGCTCCAAAGCCAGTTCGAGCAGCTCGGCGGCTATGCCATCGAGGCCGAGGCCCACCGAGTGCTGGCCGGACTCGGCTTTGCATCGGGTGATGCTTCCAAGAAAGTCGGCGAACTCTCGGGTGGCTGGCGAATGCGCCTGGCCCTGGCACGGCTGTTGCTTTCAGCGCCCGACGTCTTGTTGCTGGACGAGCCCACCAACCACCTCGACGTTGACTCGGTGGCCTGGCTCGAGAGCCATCTCGCCGGCTGGACGCAATCGCTGTTGTTCGTGAGCCACGACCGCGATTTCATCGACGGCGTTGCCACACACATCATCGAAGTCGCCGACGGGACCGCCGCCGAATACACCGGCAGCTTTTTGGACTTCGTTGTTCAGCGTGAAGAACGCATCGAGCGTCTCAAGGCCCAGGCCGCCAGCCAAGCGCGCAAGGTCGCCAAGACCCAGGATTTCATCGACCGCTTCCGCTACAAGGCGACCAAGGCCCGCCAGGTCCAGAGTCGTGTCAAGCAACTCGAGAAGCTTGAGATCATCAACGTCACCGACCGCAAAGAGATCTCGGCGCGATTCGCCTTCCCCGAGCCACGCCGCGCCAACCGTGTGGTCGTACAGGCAACCCAGGTTGCTGCGGGATACGACGGCGAGGCAGTGCTCAGGCCGTTCGACATCACCATCGAACGCGGCCGCAAGGTAGCTATTGTCGGTCCGAACGGCGCCGGCAAGACCACCATGATCCGGACCCTGCTGGGCGAGATACCGCCCATCGGTGGCGAAGTCCAAGTGGGTTCCAATGTCGACATCGCCCGCTTCGACCAGCATCAGGCAGAGGTCCTCGACCAGCGCAAGCTCGTGCACGAGGAGTTCCGCAGCGCACTCGCCAAGGGAGACCCGCGCAACATCCGCACGGTGCTCGGTTCATTCGGATTCTCCGGCGATGCGGGCGATCGCCTAGTGGGCGCGTGTTCAGGCGGCGAACAGACCCGGCTTGCGCTTGCGAAGGCCATGGCCACACCAGTCAACTTGTTGGTGCTCGACGAACCCACCAACCATCTCGACCTGCCGAGCTGCGACCTCCTCGAAGACGCGCTCATGGCGTACCCAGGCACGGTGCTGCTCGTCACTCACGACCGGCATCTCATCCGCAACGTCGCAGACGCGGTCATCGAGGTGCGCGATGGCCAAGCACGTTGGCACGACGGCGTTGCCGAATCGGTCCTGGAAAAACCCAGCGCCGGCAGCGTCACCTCAGCGCCCAAAAAGTCGACCGCACCATCGGCGCGCGCCCGCGCGAAACCCAAGAACAAGCCCAAGGACCCCCAGCCTCGGCCAGAACGACAGGTTGCCGGCCCAGCCCCGCTCCCCAAGCTCAGCAACAACGAGAGCCGCGAGATGCGCAAGCAACTCAACAAGGTTGAACGTTCGTGGGAGAACGCCGAGGCACAGGTCGTCGTGCTCAGCGACAAAATGGCCGACCCGGCCGTGTACGAGAACGCAGACAAGATCAAGGCTTTGGTCGCAGAGCACGATGCGGCGAAGGACAGTGCAGCAAAGCTCATGGCGGAATGGGAAGCGCTCAGCACGCAACTCGACCTCGCTACGGGCTGAGCCTGCAAATGCAGGCGGCGGGCCCACCTGGCCCGTACGGTTGTGAGGGGTATCCACCCACACACCACCATGAGCGAACAGACCACACTCGACGACGGCGACGACCGTGCGATGTTCTGGTCGTCGCGCGTGCTCCGCCGGGCGCTGCTCGATGGCGATGGCAGCACCATCGGCGTCGTGCAGGATCTCCTGCTGTCGCCCGCGCTGGCCAACCAGGCGCCCGCACTACGCGGCTTCGTGGCCCAGGTCGATCGACGGCGCATCTTTGTTCATCAAGCGCGCGTTGACGCGGTCGGTCGTGACGGCGTCCATCTCCGGGGCGGAACGGTGGACCTTCGTCGCTTCAAGGCACGACCCGGAGAGCTTCTCGTCACCACCCAAGTAGTGGGCACCCACAGCCCACAAGGGCCGGTGACCGATGTCGGCTTTGTCGAGAGCAGCCTCCAAGACGGCACCTGGCACGTACATTTGGTGGCCGCCGGGGCTGGCCGAATCCGGCGTCGCACCGTAGGCACGATGCCGTGGTCGAGCATCGCGGCCAAATTCCAGTCCGACGACGTGACCGACGATCTGGCCCTCCTCTTAAACCTCCACAAGGCCGACGCCGCTACTGCCATCAGTGCGTTGAGCGACGAACGTCGGGCAGAACTCGCGGCTGCACTCGATGCCGGGCGCTTGGCCGATGTCTTGGAAGAGCTGCCCGAAAGTGAGCAGGTCGAGATCCTCGGTCAGCTCGAAACCGAGGACGCCATTGCCGTTCTCGATGAGATGGAAACCGACGACGAGATCGACCTTCTGAAAGAGCTTCCGGCCGCGGCTCGCGAGGAATTGTTGGCGCAAATGGACGAAGAAGAGGTCGCCCGGCTGCGATCGCTGCTGAGCTATCACGAGGACACCGCGGGCGGCATGATGAACCCCGAGGCCGTCATCGTCTCGGCTGAGACCAGCGTGGCCGAGGCCATTGCCCGGCTACGCGATACCGACATGCCACCGGCACTCACGATGCGGATCTTCATCGTCGAGTCGCCGACCACCACACCGACGGGCCGGTTCCTGGGGAGCGTCACGCTCCCGCGCCTACTCAAAGAGCCACCCACCCACGAGGTAGGCGACTGCCTCGAGACCGAGATCCCGACCGTCACAACCTCGACACCAGAGTCCGACGTCGCCCACTTGCTCGCCCGCTACGACCTGCTGGCCGTCCCGGTCACCGACGCCGCCGACCGGCTGGTAGGCGTGGTCACCGTCGACGACGTAATTATCCGTCTCATTGGAGGGCAAGCACGATGAAGCTCCGCGACGAAACCCTCGACCAGCCTGGACGGGTCGGCGCACCCATCGCTCCGACCCTGGACGCCGATGCGATCGGCCGTTGGTCAGAACGTCTGGCCCGCTTCTTGGGGACCGGCCGATACCTCGGTATCCAAACCGTGATCGTGGTGGTATGGATCGCGATCAACGCCGCGGTCATCACGCTCGAATGGGACCCCTATCCGTTCATATTGTTGAACCTGGTGTTCTCTACTCAGGCTGCGTACGCGGCGCCGCTCATCTTGCTGGCGCAAAACCGTCAGGACATTCGCGACCGCGCACTCGCCGAGCGAGATCGCGAAGTGAACGACCGAATCCTGTCCGATACCGAGTTCCTCAGTCGAGAACTCGCTGCTATCCGTCTCAGACTCGAAGCAGTTGCCACCACCGACGAGCTCGAACAAATCCGACAAGAGCTGCTCGAGACTGCACGCGGAGAGGTCACCTGACCAACGCGTGTCTTGCACCAGCCAGGGGTGCAGCTTTAGAGTTTTGGCGAGAGGCTGCATCCGCAGCACTTCTACCCAAGAGCGCGATAGACGTGGCACAGCCATCAGGAACTCCTCAGACCAAGGCGTACTACCAAGACGGCGGCTGGGCGGAACGCGCCGGCACCACCGTCGAGGCCGACACCTTCGGTGGCACCGAAGACGGACCGCTCCGACTCGCGGCGCATCATGCACGACTAGCCCGAATCCGGGCGGCGCTGGAACTCGCCGTTCCACCGCTCAGCCTTCTCGAGGCCGGCGGCGGGGGCCAACCCTTCACTCAAGTCCTGGACCTGTGCTCGCACTACACAAACATCGACTTCGCAGGGGCAGGCCTTGACGTCGCCCAACGTGTGCTCGACGACTTCGACCTCGAGACCGAGCTCATCGAAGCGGACATGTGCGATATCCCGATTCCTGATCACACCTTCGACGCTGTCTACAGCGCTCACGCGATTTACCACATCGCCGACGAGCGCGGTCAACGACAAGCATTCAGCGAGCTCCTCCGCGTGCTTCGCCCAGGCGGTGTTGCCGTCTTCATTCTTGCGAATCCGCGGCCATTGCTATTCCCGGTTCGTCTGGCCAAGCGGATCATCGCTGACACCCCCGGCGTCAGCGCAATGGCCAACCGCGTACGGAAGACTCCGCCCATTCCCTACAAGCCGCTCACCATCTCCACAATGACCGGCATCCTCCGGCCACATGGCACGGTCTCGGTGACGACCGCCGGCATGGGCGACTACGCGTTCAATCAGCGAGTCACTGAGTATTCGGGTCGGGGCAAACAGCTGTGGCGGCTCTTTAGCTGGCTCGAGACCTCGCATCCATCTCGGTGCGCCCGATTCGGCAACAACATCCAAATAACGGTCACCAAGGCCACCGCCTGAAGAGCAGACCGGAGCGCGTCGCCGTTGCGCAGGTCCAATGCGAGCGATCAACCGTGACCTCGCTCGCGATGTCGGGTCAGGTGAGACCCATGGCCGAGAGTTGGCGAGACAGCTGAGCACCACCGGTAATGTCGCGCGCGACATCGGGATTCAGGCTCCGTGAAGCCAGGCGGATGAGCCAACGGATTGGGTTGTGGCGAAGACTGCGTTTGGTGAGTGTGGCCTGGTGCATATGCAACCCGAAGGCCTTGACCCTCCGCACGGTGGCCACGCCATGGTCTCCGAGAACGCGAAGTGCGCGCGTGTGTGAAGCAACCATCTCGCCAAGCGAGCTGTCCGGAAGCACCTGGACAAGCTGGCCTCGCGGGCCCGGCATGCGATCGGTCCGACGGGTGTCGAGCCAGCCGCGCCCTTCAGCCAGCAATGTGCTGACGTAGTGGGCCGGCAAAGAACCGTCGGGCTGGGACAACCCCGTAACAACTGTGCCATCGCTCGCCCGCTGATACAGGTGCATGACCATTTCGGCCTTCCCTGCCCGCACCAGATGTACGCCCTTGTCCACGAACTCACTCCGTGCGAGCTCCTCACGTTCTTCCAGCTCGAAAGCCGTCGCCCGATCGTGCGCGTCATAAACGTCGACGATGTTGGGCTCACATCCTCTATAGACGCCAAACAAGGCCTTGGCGGCCAATGCTGCGATCAGCAGCACTCCCAAGAGTACAAACACCATGCACCCCCATCGGCAGCGGCTGTAGATGCCTTGAGTCCCCTTCCGTGCGCGACATCAGCACGTATCCGGACACATACGGAGGCGACGTGGCCTTCCAGCCATGTCGATCCTGTGGCGGGAACAAGTCGGCCGCACGCTTCCTGAGGGTGCGGCCGATCTATGTATTCGATGCCGCGGACCCCGGGCGGTGGGTGCGGCTGGAAGCGATCAGCGGCCGCGGCGTTGATTCCAGCGTCCGACGGTGGTCCAGAGTATCCGCGAGATGATGACCAGCGCCCAAATGATCAAGAACACACGTAGCGCCATCGACCCAGCGTAGAGCCACGTCGGTCACGTGTCTGTTCGCGCTCAGTGGCACACTGCTCAGCTGATGACCACGCGACTCCCTCCACTGAGGCGCCGCCGCAGGCGCCTTAATCTCACCGACATTGCGGCACGCGTCTTCAAGGGTGTCGCGAGCGTCGAGGCCACCATCGAGCCGTTTGCCCAACAATGGGACGACTGGAACGATGCAGCGCTGCGAGCAGACGGCCCACTCTGGGTGGCGCTGGGCGATTCAGTCACGCAGGGAATCGGGGCATCGGGCCCCACGCAGAACCCGGCGCTGGTGCTCAAGCATCTACGCGAGACGTCTGGCCAGCCATGGCGGCTGATCAATCTCTCCATGAGCGGAGCCAGGTTTGAAGACGTGGTTCGCCATCAGCTGCCAACCATGATCCAAGCCGGCCTGGAACCCCAAGCGGTCTCCGCCGTGATTGGCAGCAACGATGTGATCTGGCGCCGCGACACCAACGCGATCGTGTCCGATGCCCGCCAACTCATCAAGGCATTGCCGCCCGGCACCATCCTCAGCCGCCTCGGCAAGACACGCCGAGATCATCGAAGAGTCGGCGTCAACCAGGTATTCGACGCGGCCGAAGAAGCCGGCCGCGTCCATCTGTACCGCGCTTGGGATTGGCCCACCGGCGTTGGGATGTGGGCCGAGGACAACTTCCACCCAAACAACGCGGCCCACGGTCTCCTCTCGAAGAACTTGATCGATGCATTCGATGCCCACGGCGTGATGTGACCTTGTCCCCATCAGATAGGCCCGGATCCGTGAGGCGTCGGCCGATCTCTGTCAAGCCAAGCCCGCCGAGGGTAGCGTCCACCGGGTGAACCCCGACCAGCTCGACCAGCTCGACCAGATCGATTCCGCGCTCCGCAGCGATATCCGGCGCTTGGGAACCCAACTCGGCCAAGCACTGGTGCGCCAGGACGGTCAAGGCCTCCTGGACCGGGTCGAACAGGTCCGCACGATGGCTCGAGGGCTCCGACGCGACGACGAGGCCGGCCAGGAGCTCGCAGCACTCCTTGGCGACACCGATGTCGGCGACGCTATCCAGTTGGTGCGCGCGTTCACGGTGTACTTCCACTTGGCCAATACCGCCGAGCAGGTGCACCGTGTCGAGGAACTGAACGAGACGGCCCCCGCAAGCTCGAACCGGTTTGCCGAGACCGTCGCCAAGCTCCAGGCAGCGGGCACCTCAAATGCCGAGATAGCCGCTGCAGCGCGCGATCTTGATCTGCGGCCGGTCTTCACAGCGCACCCCACCGAGGCGTCTCGTCGCTCCATCCTCGACAAGTTGGCGGAAGTCGCAGTGCTGATCGAGAGGCGCAGCGAGGCATCGAGCAGCGCCAGCGATCGTCGCCGGACAGATCGCCGCATCGACGAGCTGATCGATGCCATCTGGCAGACCGATGAGCTGCGTCGCGAACAGCCCGACCCCGTCGACGAGGCCCGATCGATCCTGTACTTCCTCACCGAGATCATGGAGGAGGGCGTGCCGGAGCTGCTCGACGATGTCGATGCGGTGTTGCGAGGCATTGGAGGGTCTCTCGATGACGAGGTTCCGGTCCGGTTTGGCAGCTGGGTTGGCGGCGACCGCGACGGCAACCCCAAAGTGACGCCCGCGATCACCTTCGAGGTCCTCGCTTTCCAACGAGCGCGAGCGCTCAGATTGCTCATCACCGAGATCGAGGCGCTGTCTTCGGAACTCTCGGTCAGCACCGCGGTCAGCCAGATCTCGGACGAGCTCGCTGCTCAGCTCGACCAAGATCAGGCGCAGTTCCCCGGCCTCGTGCGTCGATTCAGCAAGCTCAGCGCAGGCGAGCCCTATCGCCAACGATGCGCCGTCATCCATCGACGGCTGATGGAGACTGCCGACGAGCCCCCCGGCCCGAGCCGCTACCAGCGTCCGGCCGAGTTGGCGGAGGATCTCGCAACCATGGCCCGGTCGCTCGAAGCCAACAATGGCGCCTTGTTGGCTCGGGGCCGTCTCGCTCGTGTGCGTAGGACGCTCGCGATGGTCGGATTCCATCTGGCCATCCTCGACATTCGAGAACACGCAAATGCCCACCACACAGCTCTTGAACGCCTCTTCGAGCCGCTCGGGATCAACTATGGAGCGCTCGACCGACCCGGCCGTGTCGACCTGCTCACCGAGGAGCTCGCGAGTCGTCGACCGCTGGCCCCGCCGGCCGAGGTTGGCTCAGACGGAGCCCTGGCCTTGATGGCCTTTCTGCGCAAGGCGCTCGACGCCAACGGCGACGACGCAATCCAGAGCTACATCGTTTCGATGACCCAAGGGGTCGATGATGTCCTCGCTCCGGCCGTCCTTGCCCGCGATGTCGGACTGGTCGACATCCCAGCCGGCGTCGCACGAATTGGTTTCGTGCCCCTTTTCGAGACCATCGAAGACCTTCGAAACATCGGCCAGGTACTTCGTGCGCTGCTCGCTACAGCGCCATATCGCAAGCTGGTCGAACTCCGTGGCAACACCCAAGAGGTGATGGTCGGCTATTCCGATTCCAACAAGGACGGCGGGATCACCACATCACAATGGGAAATCCACAAGGCCCTCCGCGAGATCTCCTCGGTCGCCGATGAGACGGGGATCGACATCGTCGTTTTCCACGGCCGAGGCGGCACAGTCGGCCGCGGGGGCGGCCCGACAAACGCAGCGATCTTGAGTCAACCCGCCGGCACCATCAGGGGAGCCGTGAAGATCACCGAGCAAGGCGAGGTCATCGCGGACAAATACGGCATCCCCCGGCTGGCTCAGCGGAACCTTGACTTGGCCCTTGCGGCGGTCTTGGAAGCATCCGTGCTGCATCGCCGGCCTCGACATGACAGTCAGACCACTGCCGCATGGAGCGACGTCATGGAGATGATGTCGACAGAGGCCTTCGGCCATTATCGAGCGTTTCTCGAGACACCTGGGCTGGTGCAGTATTTCGAGACCTCGACTCCCGTCGAGGAGTTGGGTGCGATGAACATTGGTTCGCGCCCGGCGCGTCGTGCCGGTGCCATGACGGGCATCGCCGATCTCCGCTCCATCCCGTGGGTTTTCGGCTGGACCCAAAGCCGCCAGATCATCCCTGGCTGGTACGGCGTCGGAACAGCTCTCGAAGCCGCTCGCGCCGCCGGCCATGGCGACGAGCTGGCACGCATGTTCGACAACTGGCAGTTCTTCGCGACCTTCATCTCAAACGTGGAGATGACGTTGTCCAAGACCGATCTCGCCATTGCCCGCCACTATGTGAATCGACTGGTCGATCCATCGCTCCACCACTTCTTCGACATGGTCGTCGCCGAGCATGACCGCACCGTCGAACAGGTGGCCGAGCTGTCCGGCGGTGCGCTGCTCGACGACCTACCGGTCCTGAAGCGAACCTTGGCCGTCCGCGACGCCTACCTCGACCCCATCAACGTTTTGCAGGTCGAGCTACTGGCTCGAGTCCGTGCCCCCGACGCCACCGTCTCTGATGACCTGCGACGCGCCTTGCTCCTCACCGTGAACGGCGTCGCCGCAGGCCTGCGCAACACCGGTTGAGGATTGGCAGGGTGCCGTCCGGTGCTTGGCACCGTGCGAACACGCCGAGGTGGCTATGTACCCAGAGGATTCTTGGCCGCACTCAGTCGTCGCTGCCGGGCTTGCGGCGCTGTTTCTTGAGCTGGCTGCGTTGCCGCTTGCCCTCGACTCGTCTGCGTTGGGACGACCGTGATGGCTTCGTTTTGCGTCTCGGCTTGTCTCTATGCAGCGCGGCTTGCAACCGCACCCGAAGCCGCTCGTGGGCCAGATCACGATTGCGTGTTTGGGATCGTTCATCGTCCACGACGACACGGACCGATTGTCCCAGTTTCGCCAGCAGCTGCACCCGGGTGTGATCGTCGAGGACTTCGGATGCGTCGATGTCCCAGGTCAACTCCACGCGCGTGTTCGACCGATTCGCATGCTGGCCCCCCGGACCTCCGCTCGGAGTGAATCGCACGCTGAGTTCGGCGTCGGGGATAACCAACCCAGGCCGAACTCGAATCTCAGACATGACCGAAGAGTACTGCGGCAGCGTTCGCGACTTAACAGGTATTGTGTTGGCCGGTCAGGCCAGTCGCCAACAACCCCGAGATTGATGCTTGACATCGAGCATTGTCCGCTCGGCCGCATCGAAGAGCCCAACATCGACGCGTTCGGGTGTTGCCATGGCGATCCCAACGCTGACGGTGAAGTCGGTTGGCGTCCCGGCGATCATGAATGACTGATCGCCAATGCCCAAGACTCGCTCCGCTATCGCGGCTGCAGCGCCCTCGTTGGGGACGTGCGCGCACAGAACAGCAAACTCGTCAGCGGAGACACGAGCGAGAGCGTCACCCGGACGCATCGCTCGGCGAAACCGGTTGGCGACTTCGACGAGCACATCGTCGCCGGCCGCGTATCCGTGGCCTTCATTCACGGTTCGGAAGTCATCGAGATCAGCGCACAGCACCGCAACTTGTCGATGCGGCTTGGACGCGTCGAGCTGCGCGAAGAACGCCTGGCGATTCCACAAGCCCGTCAGACCGTCATGGGTCGCCAGCGTGCGGTGATTCTCGCGGGCCCGCTCAACATGGAATGCAAGCGTGACCGCAGAGGTCACCCGCCGCACAAGAAGGTGTGATTGTGGGGATTCCAGCTGGCCAGGGGTTTCGGTCCATACCGCCAAGCAAGCAGCGTCGTTGACGGCTGATCCTTGGATCGGGATGAGATGGGCAGTGCCGAGACCAGCACGAGCGCCAGCAAGCTGTACGCCATCGGCACACGCATCCAGCATCACCGTGGTCTCGTCCTCGAGGTCACTATCCCGGGGGCACCGGTCATCACCCACGACGGCGGCCTCGACCGCTCGACGGAAGCTGTCACGCCCGGCATTGGCGACGACAGAGCTGTACCGATCGTCGCCCTTGCGCTCGTAGTGCACGCTCGCCCAAATCGCGGACCCTGCATCATCGAAGGGACGGAGAGCCGCATCGAGCAGTGCCGCTATATCGCGGTCGTCGGTGACTGCCTTGACCAGCCCGCGCATGGGGTCAGCGAGTATTGGCATGAAGGACCAAACAATGCCCGCGGCACCGGTGGCAGCGGTGACGACAGCCTCGTCCCAACCTTCTGCACTGCGAACCTGAACACCGACCGCATGGTCGACACGGCCAGTGATTTCGACCCACTCGACCATGCGTTCGAGCAGGTCATGATTGTGGGAATGGACAAGGTCGGCCAAGTGCGCCGCCTGATAGACACCGTTGCCAGGCCAGCGCCCGGCGCCATTCACGATCCGGCCATCACTATCGGTGGTGACCTTCAAAACTGCGGGCTGGATTGTGGTCACGGGGCCGGCCTCGGGGGCGGTCGCCGTGTTCTGATGCACGTTCACGGGGACCCATCGGCGCTGAGCAGGGACTGTTGAACATCTTTGGACGGCTGCGGTGAGTCGCGCCGCCGGCCATTCGCAGGCTCATTCGCTCAGGCCAGTAGTGTGCCGTCGTGCGCATTTTAGTGACGAACGACGACGGCATAGATTCGCCGGGGCTTCATGCGCTGGCTCGGGCCATGGTCCCCCACGGTGAGGTGATCGTCGGCGCGCCCAACATTGAGTATTCCGGAGCAAGCGCTGCGTTTGGCGCAGTGCAGCAGGCCCACCCGGAAATGAATCGGGCCCACATCGATGGGATCGACGCTGCATGGGCAATCGCTGGTCCACCGGCGCTGTGTGTCATGTTCGCCAACTATGGCGCCCTGGGTGATCCATTCGATCTCGTGGTGGCAGGCATTAACCCGGGGGCAAATGTGGGCCGCTCGGTCTACCACTCCGGGACCATCGGAGCCGTCGTCACAGCCCGCAACGGCGGCGTGACCGGAGTGGCGGTCAGCCAGGCAGTGACGACCGGTGGAGTCATGGGTCAAGGCTGGGACGAAATGATCAAGGGCCAGAAGTGGGAAACGGCTGCAACCGTCGCAGCTGCAGCAGTCAGCGAGCTGATCGCGAATCCTCTCGACCAGCCGGGCTGTCTCAACATCAATGTCCCCAACCTCGAACTCCACGAACTCAAAGGTGTACGCAAGACCGAAGTGGGCGAGCGAGTCCCCGCCACGAGGACCACCGTCGACGTTGAGCCCAGACAGGGCCACAAGGACTCGTTCTATCTCAAGTTCAACTGGGGTGGGCTCGGGACCGAGGACTACACCATCGACGAGGACATCGGCGCGGTCAGAGACGGCTATGTCGCTACGACCTGGCTGAGCAAGACCCATAGCATCGAGGTGCCCGGAGGTGACCGAGCCGAACAGGCCATGCGCGACCTCTTGGGCTGAAGCACAGTCAGGGTCACACGAGGCCAGGACAGCAACGCAGCGCTATCATCGCTCGCATCATGAACGTAGCCGTGCTGTATCAGAGCCTTCGCGGTGGGACCCAACGTGCCGCCGAAACCATCACTGCCCAGTTCGTCGAGCGCGACGCCCGGGTCGGGACCTACGCGGTCACCAACTTCGACGCACAATTCGTCCTGAGTGCCGATCTGTTGGTTCTCGGCACCTGGACCGATGGCCTGTTCGGTCTTGGCGCCAAACCGGGCCAGATGGGGAAGTTGCTGACCCTCCCATCCATCGCCCACATGCCAACGGCACTGTTCGTCACCTACGAGATCAGCCCGAAGGCTTCGTTGGCAAAGCTCGCAGATTGGGCCGAGCGCCAGAGCGCGGACGTTGTGGCTCAGGCCGGCTTCCATCGCAAGCGCCCAACCGAAGGCCTCGACGAGTTCATCAGCGCTGCTCTGGCCGGTTCGAAAGCATCTGCGTGAACCCACGACATTGGTCCCAGTTCAGTCGAACCGCATGCCGCCGTCGACGTTGAGCGTCTGACCCGTGATGTAGCTGGCATCGTCGCTGGCGAGAAATGCGACGGCTGCAGCCTGTTCTTCGGCACGTCCTTGTCGGCCCATTGGGAGCCGCTGACCAATGCTCGCCTTGACCTTGTCGAAGCTGACGCCCGCAATGTCGGCACCGCGTTGGAACGTGCTGTCCATCATGTCGGTATCGGTCGAGCCCGGACAGATGCAGTTGACTCTGATCGAATCTGAAGCAAGCTCCAGTGCAAGCTGCTGGGTGAGTCCCACCATCGCCCACTTGGTCGCGCAGTACGCCCCGTAGTTCGCCAAGCCCACCCGTCCCGCCGCCGAAGAGATGTTGACGATGCATCCTCCGTCGCCGGCCCCACGCATCAGCCGACCCAGCCCGCGTGTCACCAGATACAGGCCGTTCAGGTTCACGTCAACGGTGCGGAACCAATTGTCGTCTTCCATGTCCAAGATGGGAGCGGCGCCCGCCTCACTGGGAAGGGCAGCGTTGTTGACCAGGACGTCACAGCGTCCGAAGGCATCAGCGACAGCCGACGTCAGTGCATCAACATCGGAGGCGACGGCAACATCGCCTTCGACGGCAAGTGAGCGTCGACCCATGGCTTGGATCTCTTCGGCCACCGACGCGACACCCTGCCAGCCGGCGTCCTGCTCGGCCGCAGGGTAGGTAGTCGGATCCCGCGGGTAACCGGTGACAACGACGTCACAGCCCTCCTCGGCGAGTCGCAACGCTATGGCCCGGCCGATGCCGCGACGGCGGGCCGCTCCGGTCACCACGGCGACTTTGTCTTTGAGACCTCTCATGTCAAGCACTCCTCGTCAGGTGATGTCCGCGTAAGGTTGCGGTTGTGAACGATGCAGACCGTAGTAGCCGAACCCTCAACTCGAACGACCTCGTGTGGGATCACATGAGCCATCCCCACACCGACCCGGTGGAACGAGTCCATGCCGCGGCAGCC
>CAWKYX010000015.1:0-26673 GCA_963854265.1 Acidimicrobiia bacterium | reverse complement strand
CCGCTGTTCTTGGTCTCATCGATCACGATCGTGTTGATTCGATTCTTTGGTGCTCGGCTTCCCGATCAGCTCGGCCCGGTTCGCGGCGGCAGCATTGCGCTGGTCCTCATGTCGATTGGACTGTTGGTCATCGGGATCTGGGAGACAGTGCCGGGCCTCTATTTCGGTGCCGTGGTGATGGCTATCGGGTCGGCGCTACTGTTCCCCAGCCTCGTGAGCGCGGCGGTTGACGGGGTCCCGGTCACCGAACGGGCATCGGCGATGGCGACGTTCACGCTGTTCATCGATCTCAGCTCGGCGTTGGGAGTTGTCGTCTTCGGCGCGATTTCGGCGGGAACGTCCTACTCAGCGGCCTTCATCATCGGCGGGGTTCTGACGGCACTCGCGCTGGTGATCCTGCTCAGCCCCGCATTTCCACGAGCGACAACACCCGCTGCACCCTGAGTTTTGTTGAGGTGGGGACAGACCCCAACTGAACACGATTTGGGCGGGAGGGGGGTTGCGTTAACGCTGAACGCGGAAGCGCGGATCGGTCCAGGTGTCGCCCAACACCATGCCGTCGATGTTGTTGTCGGCATGAGGATGTAGGCCACCGGTCCACCGTGTCTCGGACGGCATGAAGATCATGGTCCACCCGCGACGCGGCTGATCGGACAGGTTCTCGCCCGCTCCGTGAAGCGTGAGACCGTCATGGACGGTGGCCTCGCCGGCCAGCAGCGGTTGTGTCACAGGATCGGAGACCAGCTCACGGTCTTCGGGGCGCAGCGTCTCGTCCCAGTCGTGTTCGCGACCCACCAGGTCGAATCGACCGAGCGGACCCAGCCGATGCGAGCCGGGTACGAACCGCATGGCTCCCATCTCTTCGGTCACGTCGTCGACGGCAATCCACACCGATACGAAGCCCCGCCGATCGATGGGGTTGTAGGGATAGTCCTGATGCCACACTGATTGACGCGTTCCGACCGCCGCCGGGGGCTTGGTGAAGGTCTTGTCCCAGAACACCAGTACTTCGTCGCAACCAATCAGTGCCTCGGCCACCACGGCAAATCTCGCCACCATGACTTGGAGCTCGGGCCACCGGATCCGAAGGTCGATGCGGTTGTCCCACATCTTCGCCATGTCAGGATGGGCCTGATAGGCAAAGGCCTCGGCATCCGCCTCGTGCTCGGCGACCTGGCCCATAAGCGTGCTGGCGCCTGTTTCTTCCTCGATGGCGTAGATCTCTTGGAGGCGAGCGAGTTCGACTTCATCGAACAGCCGAGGGAGTTTGGTCCAGCCCTCGCGCCGAAATGCCGAAACCTGTTCGCCTGGTGGTGCGAACACTTCACTCATGGAGCAGTCCCGAAATCGACGTCGATGTCCAAAATGAGTGATTGATAGGCTTTGCCATGCGGGTCGGCTCGGAGGCTGCGCGACACGCCGCCGGCCAGCGCTTCGGTCATGACAAAGTTGAGCCCCTTGGTGCCGGGAAGCTCGTAGCGCACGATGTCGCCCTTGACCAGATCGCCAAACTTGTCCCGAACCCGATCGACCGTCAGCTCCCGACGCAACGTGTCCCAATGCCCATCGTCGTAGGTGAACACGCATACGTTGGAGATGTCGCCCTTGTCGCCTGATCGGCTGTATGCCACTTCGCGGAGCTTCATTGGTCAATAACCTCGGTCACGATCTTGACATCTTCGCGGGGAATCAGTGCCGGCGTCACACCAATGGCCGGTGCCATTTGGGTGGACACACCGCCACCACCAGCGGGCCCCATCCACAGGTATTGGCTCTCGAAGGCCACCACGTCGGCGGTGGCCCGGTCATCGCAACGAGCCGCGATCCGCAGTCGGACTTCCGAAGGCGCTCCGCCGGGCAGCTGCCCTTCGAAGAGCGCCGTCACACCGTGTAGGTCGTAGCGAACCTCGTCGATGGATTCCTGGAACGGTTCGAGCCGCTTGGCCACGATCTCGGTAGCCAGTTGAGCCCGGTCCAGACAGCCGGGACCGCCGTAGGAGATCTCGGTCACTACCTTCCACCCTTGGTCGACACCGACCAACACCTTCAGCGTGTCGGGCCGCGGTCGGCCAGTCGCCCCGAGCACGCGCACTCGGTCGGGCCCGACCTCCTCCACGGTCACGTTGGTGAAGTCCGCGGTGCTGTCGGGCGTGAGGTAGGACCCTGGATCATGAATCTCGTAGGCCAGCTGCGTCTTGGTGGTCCCGATGTTGACTGCGCCGTCGGTCCCGTCGAGTTTGGTAATGATGACTTCGTCTTCGGTGACCTCGGCGATTGGAAACCCGAGGTGAACAATGTCCAGGTTGCGATAGGGCGGGTCCACGTAGTTTCCGCCTGTGCCGTGCGTCCCGCACTCGAGGAGGTGAGCGGCCAGGGTCGCAGTCCCCATCTTTTCCCAGTCGTCGAGCTCCCAACCCATCTCGTAGGCAATGGGTGCGAGGTAGAGCGATGGATCAGCGATGCGGCCACCCAGAATGAACTGCGCACCCTCGTCGAGGAGTTCGACGATGGGGTCCGCTCCGATATAGGCATTTGCCGACACGACCTGTTCTGCGATCTGGCCTGCCGTGACGCCCATCTCAGGCAGTTCGAGGTCTTGGTCGAGGACGTGGTCCAAAACATCGTCACCGTGGATGACGCCCACCCGCACACCAGAGACATCGTTTGAACGCAGCCCGCGGACCACGTCGTCGGCGGCGGCGCTCGGGTTGGCCGCACCGAAGTTCCCCACCATCTTTCCGCCGCGGCTGAGATACCCGGCGAATCGATCCATGAGCTCCGGGATACGTTCGTCTTGGCCCTTGGTCTCATCCGCCAAACGACGGACATGAGCCAGCGCCATGGTGCGCTCCGCCAGGCAGTCGAACGCCATGTAGTTGACAAGCCCGCTGTCGGCCAGTTCTTGGGCCCAGTCAAGTCGATCGGTCGAGTAAGCCGATCCTGATCCGATCTTCACCGTCTTGGTCATGGCGATCTCCTCTTCATAAGGCCGACCTTGAGGGTCGCGAATGACCCGGCCGACGAGCGCCGTGAGAAGTCGCTCTATCGAACGGCTCGTGTTTCCGCATACTGCTTGTCCAGCCCGCTGGTTCAGCGTTGTGGCGACCCGAACTTGTCCAGCCGACTCCCCGGTTTCAGCGAGGTTACTCCTGGGTGATCTTCCATGCGAACCATGCGACTGGATTGCCCGGTAGCGCACCGGCGGAGCTCAGTAGAGCGCTCCAACGTTAGCTAGTCGACGTTGGCTATTCGGAAGCTGGGGACTCAGAACCAGTCGATGGTCTCATCCATGAGCCCGGGGAAGCGCTGTTCGAAGATCTCGACGTATTCGACCATGTGGTCTCGCATGAGTGCTTCAGCCTTGTCGCCATCGCCAGACAAGATGGCGTCGGCAACAAGTTCGTGATCCTGCAGCAGCTTCTGGCGCTCGGCAGGCCGGTAGATGACGTCACCGACCCGATCGACGTATATCTCCTTTAGCGACCTGGCCAGGAGGTCGAGGACTTTGTTGCCCGATGCGCTGGTGATGGCATCGTGAAATCCGGTAGCTACCGCGAGGTACTCGCCATCGGTTCCCTCGATGACGTCCTCTGCCTGGTCGACACCTTCTCGCAATGCTGCATGGAGTCCGGCATCGGCGCGTTCGGCGGCCTGGCGGGCCATCAGTGGCTCTATCGCGAGCCGAGCCTGCATGACCTCGCCGAACGTTGCGCCCGATGCATGGAGATAGAACGTGAGGCTCTGGGCGAGGTCTGTGCTATCGATTTCGGCCACAACCGGGCCGCCGCCGGGGCCGGGCTTGATGCGAATCAGGCCGTAGATCTCGAGGATCCGCAGCGCCTCGCGCAATGAGGCCCGGGCCACATCGAACTTCTCGACCATCTCGACCTCATGCGGGAGCTTGGTCCCGGGTGCGAGTTCGCGGTCGGCGATGTCGTGAAGGATCTCGCGTGCGACCATTTCGGCGATCTTCGTCGTTCGTCGGCGTTGCCGCGTGGCCATCAAAGGTCGGCCCCCATCTGCCTGGGTGTCTTGGCTGTCCATGGTGACTCCTGTCTCCCCGTACCGACCATAGCTGGCACTACTATTTCGGAGGCGTAATGTCGTGTGAAATGTATATATGCTAAGCCTCGCAGCCGGAGCGGACCCCTTTTGGCATCTCTGAGCGGAAGGCAACAGACCCGGTCCTGCATTTTGCACGACGGCCTGGTACACCGAGTTCGAAAAACCCACACTTCATGAACGCCAACTCACGCCCGCATGAACGACACAAACTCCCGTGAACGCTGACTCGAGCTTCATCCTGGACCCGTCTCTTGTCAGTCCGCCAAGACGGGCCGGTTCGGTGCGGCGGACCAGCCATCTGATGATGACGTGGCCGGGCGGTCAGGGCACCGATCTGCACATCCACGGCCACGCTCGTGATCTGGCGACCCCTCGCACAGGACCGGCCGAGATCCTCTCGACCGCCGAGTTGTCCGTCGCGATCTCGCCCGAACGCGAGGTCCAATCACTCAGCTTGGAGCCAGGGCCCGATCACCTCCAGGAGTTGGTCGGCGTCAGTGCCGGCCGTGGATTCCGCCGAGCGCTCGCCGCAGCGTTCGCAGCCGACCGAGATCCCCACGGCCTCGGCTACTTCTTGATCGAGGACCTGCCGACGGCAGGCCTCATCTCGACGTTCGCCTTGTCCCGCCGGCCCGAACTCCTCGACGCGTTCTACGAGATCTCACGACGCCCCGCCAGTCAGATCAAAGGTGTGTGTTCGGGCTACCGGTCAGGTGGGCTGGCCATCCGAGCCCGTGCGGCTGGTCTCAACTTGGACCAGAACATCGCGATTGTCGCCGCCCTTGCCGATGACGACGATCCGCTGGCTTGGCACGATCTCCGTGTGCCATCCGATGTCGCCATGTGTCGGCGGCGCCGGCTCGACGTCTGGGCCGAAGCCGACCACTATCGGGTTAATGCCATGTTCCGCGACAACACGTGGGAGCCCGACGGCGACGAATCGATCGTTCACGAATACGAGCTCACCGCGACAGTCGACGCTACGACGCTGACGAGTTTGGAAGCGACGCCTCGCGTCTTGCCCTACCCAGAGTGCCCCATGGCGGTCGACGAGCTCCAGCGATGTATTGGTTTCGACGTTGCCGGCCTTCGCACTTCGATCCTCGACACCTTGCGTGGAATCGACGGATGCACCCATCTCAACGACATGCTGCGATCGCTGGCAGAGCTCCCGACGTTGCTGCCACACGTGGTCACGCGGGATTCCTAGGCTCGCTTTGAGACTGTCCGAATCATTGGACTAGTTTGTTTCGGTACGCGACATGGAGACAAACATGGCTGACATAGACCCTCTCGACGGGCTCAAGATCATCGATTGTGATGCGCACTTCACCGAACCCCCAGAACTGTGGACCTCTCGCGCTCCTGCATCGATGATGGACCGCGTTCCTGTCCAGAAGACCATCGACGGCCGGACCGCGTGGCATCTCGACGGCGAGGTGTGGGCCAGCACTGGTGGCAACACCATCCAAACCGGACAGCAAAAGGTTTTGGGCTCCCATGTTGTCCATCCCTTCGATGCGATCGACCCCAGCGCGTGGGCCGTCAAGGAACGCCTCGAACTGTGCGACGAGATGGGTATCCATGGGCAGATCCTGTACCCCAACGGTGTGGGGTTTGCTTCCAACCACATCTTCGCGATCGAGGATCTTGCGCAACGTCGAGCCATCCTCGAGATGTACAACGACTTCTTCGTCGACGTCCAAGAAGAGGGCAACGGCCGCCTGTTTCCCCAAGCAATGCTGCCGATTTGGGACATGGAGTTCACCGTTGCCGAAATGGAACGGCTCCTCGACAAGGGGATGACCGGATTCACGCTGTCGGACAAGCCCGAGATGGTCGGGTTGCCCGAGCTCTGGGAGCCCTACTACGAGCCGATGTGGGACACCTTCAATGAGTCTGGGGCAGTGGCGAATTTCCATATCGGGTCCGGCATGAGTCGGGCCGAGATGGAGAACATTCGCGGCGCCCGGGCTAAGGGCCAGGTCGGTGGCGAGGTGGGTCCCGAGCAACTCCCGCGGCCCATCCCTGCTGTTGCCTCGACCTGGTGGGGCGAGTTCGGTCATCAACGCCGGCTGGCGATTCACGCAACCCAGATGTACATGAGCAACGTGCGCATTATCGCCAACTTGTGCCTCAGCAACATGTTCGACCGCTATCCCAAGCTCAAGATTGTCTCCGCCGAAAGCGGCATTGGTTGGATTCCTTTCATTCTCGAAGCGCTGGACTACCAGTTCGACGAGATGATCACCGATGCAGACGAAGTCGCACATTCGCAGCGACGACCGTCGGAGTATTTCCGTGATCACATCTCGGTGATGTTCTGGTTTGAGAAGTCGGGACCGGCAAAATTGATCGAAGACATCGGTGTCAACAACGTGCTCATCGAGACCGATGTTCCCCACCCGACCTGCCTGTTCCCCTCGACTAGGGAGCACTTCGCTACAGTCCTCGCCGATGTCGACCCCCATGTGCGCCAACGCGTCGTGCAGGACAACGCTGCGGAGCTCTACGGGATCGAAATCTAAACAGAGAGCTGACCCCATGAGATTTGGCATGATCATCAGCGACGTCCCCCGGGCCGTCGACCCCAGCGAACAGTTCGACGGCATCTTGCGCCAGGTCGAAGCTGGGCAGCGCAATGGCCTCAGCCACTTCGTGATGGGGCAACACTTTCTCTACGGCGATCTTCGGTGGCTGCAGCCTGTTCCCCTCTTGGCCAGGCTGGCCGCTGAGCTCGACGAGCACGTCCGCGTTGGCATCACGGTGGCCCTCACGCCGTTGTACAACCCGGTGATCCTCGCCGAGGAGCTCGCCACTCTCGACATTGTCACCCGCGGGATGCTCGACATTGGACTCGGCCTCGGATACCGAGCTGACGAGTTTGATCTGTTGAACGTGCCGTTCAAACAGCGGGTCAGTCGCTTCGACGAGGCGCTCGAGATCATGAAGCTCTGTTGGGCGATGGACGACTTTGATTACAAGGGGCGTCATTGGCAGATCGAGGGTGCCACCCCTCACATAGCGTGCGTCCAACAGCCGCAGCCACCCATATGGATTGGGGCTCACTCTCGCGCGGGAGCTCGTCGCGCCGGCCGGGTCGGCGATGGCTTCATTATTCCACCCGAATATGACATCCACGAGATGCGTATTCGGTTGGGAATCATGGCCGACGGGTTCGCCGAACGCGGCAAAGCAATGGGGCACCAGCCCCTGCGGCGCAACGCGTTTGTCGGCCCAACAACCGAGGAGGCCATCGCAAACTTCGTCGAGGTCAGCAAAGAGCGCTACCTCACCTACGCACGCAAAGAGCTCGACATCTTGGACGAGGCCGCACTTACCGAGAACTTCTTCAACGAGGTCAA
The DNA here is from genome assembly GCA_963854265.1 of Acidimicrobiia bacterium. Classification (GTDB taxonomy): domain Bacteria; phylum Actinomycetota; class Acidimicrobiia; order Acidimicrobiales; family UBA8592; genus CAWKYX01. The sequence continues at coordinate 19,243 of CAWKYX010000015.1, read as the reverse complement.
GGACTCCGTGGCGGTCGGGACGGCGCAAGAGGTCATCGACCATTTCTCCGAGGTCGCAAGCGAACTGCCTATCGATCCCATCATTATCAAGCCGCAGTGGCCTGAGATGCATATCGATGCCGTCATCGATGTCCTCGACACCATGGGCCGCGAGGTTGTCCCAGCGTTGGCCGAGGTCGACCCCATGCCGCTGGACCGGATAGCCGCGTCGCTTGCACCCGCTGGCGACGAGGTAGCCCAAGCGCTCCAGGACATGGACGCGCAGGGCTCGGAGCTGACCCATGGCGGGTGAAACGCTCGACGAGATGCAGCGATTCGACCGCTACCGCGTTGTCGAAGAGATTCTGCGATCCGACGCGTTCCGACCGGCCCTGCACTATCGAGACTCGGGACCGTTGCTCGACGGATGTGTCCTGACCTTGGGTGGCGCCGACCACCGTGAGCGGCGACGGCTTCAGCGGCCGTTGTTCGAACGGCGAGCGCTGGCGATCTATGAGCACGAGACCCTCGCCGCGTCGATGGCGGTTGCGTTTCAGCAGGCCGACCAACAGCGCGGCACCGACGGTCGACCCCGTATCGATCTGCTCTGGTTGACGCGGATGGCACTCGTGCCCGTGACCGCCGCGGTGGTCGGGCTCGACGGCATCGACAACGAAGCCGACATCGTGCGGCTCGAGGACATCAGCCGACGTCTTGGCGAAGGGGCTTCGGTCGAGTGGTCGACCCGCGACCACGGTGTCGTGGTCCGCGAGGCCCTCGAAGCCCGAGACGAGATCGTTGGTGCGTACTACGAGGCCTCACTTGGGCGTCGTCGCCAGCTTGTCGAGGCCCATCGTCGCCGGGAGATCGAGGCCGATGATCTCCCCATCGATCTGCTGACCCTTGTGCTTCTTGAGTACGGGGATGATCTCGACGAAGAGCTCTGGCTCCGCGAGGCGCTGTTCTTTGTCGTGGCGTCGGCCAACACCACGACCCATTCAACGCCCCACGTCTTCCACGAACTGATGACCTGGCGTGACGCGCATCCCGACGAGTCACACCTCCTCGACGACAACCTGGCCCTCAAACACGCTTGCGAGGAGGCGCTGCGCCTTCACGGACCCGTGCCGGCGCTGCTGCGGCGGGCAATGCGCGGAGCCCAGCTTGGCGACGGCACCGCAGTCGATGGTCTCGAAGACATTGCCTGCATGTTGGCGCCGGCAAACACCGACTCCGAAGTGTTCGGCACTAACGCCGACAGCTACGACCCCCGTCGAGCCGAGGGCCTCAGCGCCCGCGAGGCACACGGCCTGAGTTTCGGTGCCGGGGCTCACCTGTGCTCGGGACGACCGCTCGCCATTGGGCTCCCCCCTGGGGCTGATGACGAGACCCCGGTCATGGGCGTGGTCCCCAGGCTCATGCGCGAGCTGCTCAATCGCGGGGCCCGGATCGATCCCGACCAGCAACCCCGATTCCGCACTGACACCACGGCCCTTCGCTACGAGGCCTACCCACTCGTGTTCGATAGCTCACAACCAGAGAACTCACGACCATGACCGATGAGGCCATTCCCGACGTCTCCGATCGGCCGCTCTCGGAACTCCAGTCGCTTACTGGACGAGTCGCTGTCGTCACCGGCGGCTCACGCGGTATCGGCGAGGCGATCTGCCTCCGCTTGGCCGAGGCTGGAGCCCGTGTCGCCATTGTCGACCTCGACGGCGACGCTGCGGCGGCGACCGCAAAGTCGGTAAGCGAACGCCATGGCGTACCCTGCACCGGCTACGCCGCCAATGTGCTCGACCGGCCGGCTCTCGCCGCGGCTGCAGACGGCACCGTGGAGGAATGGGGGCGACTCGACATCTGGGTCAACAACGCCGGCATCTACCCGGCGGCGAAGCTCATCGAGATGACTGACGACCAGTGGGACCAGACTCTCGACGTCAACCTGAAGGGCACGTTTATCGGCGCACAAGAGGCGGCTCGCCGCATGGTTGCCGGCGGCCGACCGGGGGCCATTGTCAACATCGCCTCGATCTCGGGCCTGCGATCGAGCCGCGGTATGCGCGGCCACTATGTTGCGTCCAAACATGGCGTGATCGGTCTAACCAAGAGCCTGGCGGTGGAGCTGGGCGGCGACCGAATCCGCGCCCTCGCCGTTGCACCAGGCACGATCATGACTCCGGGGATCATGAACGAAGCCGGCACCGATCCCGAATGGACCGCAGCGATTCACGAGATGGGACGAGGCTTCCCCCTCGGCCGGGTGGGGACCGCTGACGACATCGCCCGCGTGGTCTTGTTTTGCGCCTCCGACATGTCCATGTTCATGACGGGGAGCGCGGTGCTGGCCGAGGCCGGCGGCGACGCGGTGATGTGATGTCAGCATCCACCCCGTCGTTCGATGATGCGATCGCGGTCGATGCACTTGGTGACGGTCGGTTCGAAGTCACCGTTCCCCCGGGCTGGACGGCCTCGGGTCGCGCGGCCGGCGGCCTGGTCGAAGCCCAGCTCTTCGCCGGCTTGGCCGCCGTGATGGCCGACTCCGACAAGTCGCCTCTGTCTTTCACGGCCCACCTCCTTCGTGCGCCGCAAGCCGGTGAGGCCGAAGTCCACGCCGAGATCCTCCGGGAAGGACGCACCGTCGCAAACCTCGCCGTGCGGATGACACAGGACGACAAGCTGATCGCTACTGCGCTAGCCAGCTTCGCAACTGCCCGATCCAGTCCAGACCTCGACGAGCTCCCCATGCCTCAGGTCGAGCTGCCGACCGCCGACCGGGCGATGGACAGCTACGTGCCCGAGTTCGCCTACCCATACGGCCACAACATCGTGATCCAGGATCGGCTTGGTCCGACCCCGTTCTCGGCCCCAGGCGGCCCAATGGAGCGCGTTGGTTGGGTCGGCTTCGCCCAGCCCCGGCCGGTCGATGCCTCGGCTCTGATCATGTTCGGCGACATTGGAATGATGGGGTGGTGGGTCCGCCTGGACCAGATGCACACCACCGCGACGCTCGACCACACCACCCACTTCAGAGCGGACCTGGCTACGGTCGAGGCGCCCGATCTGGTCCTTATGCGCTCACGAACCCAGCTGGTCCGCAACGGCTACCTCGACTGGGACGCGACACTCTGGGCCCCCGACGGAACACTCCTTGCACAATCCAGACAACTACTGGCGGTCCTCGGATGAATAATCATCTTCCCGACGAACCCTTGCGGATCGTCGACTTTTCGACCCATATGTCGGGGCCGCTGGCATCGCACCTTTTGATGGAGATGGGTGCCGACATCATCAAGGTGGAACACCCGGTCCAAGGCGACGGCAATCGCGGCAACGAGCCCAAACTGGTGGGCGTCAGCGATCTGCATCTCGCGCTCAACACCGGAACCCGCAGCATCGCGGTCAGCACCCGGTCGCCACATTGGGCCGATGTCGTTGCCCATGTGACCAACTGGGCCGACGCGGTCATCGTGGGGTCCCGCCCAAAGGACGCGGTCCGTCGCGGCCTGGACTACGCGACCCTTCTCAAATCCAATCCCGAGCTGGTCTACTGCGTCATCTCCGGCTTCGGGCTGGCTGGACCGTGGGCCGACTACAAGGCGCACGGCCAAACCATGGACGCGTTCGCAGGGCGGGTTGACGTCGATTGGGCCGATGACGGACAACCCCAAACTCGCGTGGGCTGGCGGTCGGCCGGGACATCGCTGGCCGGCGTGTTCGGCGCAATGGGCGTACTGGCCGGCATCGTGAAACGCGATCGCGGGGGAGGACCCCAGTTCGTGCACGCCTCTATCTGGAACTCGGCGATGTGGTGGAACTGGCGCGACCTCAACACCTGGGCCAACAACGACGAACCCTGGCACGAGTACAAGACGTTGGGCGCGCGGTACTCCATGTACGCGACAGCAGACGAGCGGGCACTGCTCGTCTGCCCGCTCGAGAAGGTGTTCTGGGGACGCTTCTGCGACATGGCCGGTCTCGACCAGTTGCGCGAGCGCGGTGACTGGACCCACAGCATGGACTTCGGTTACGACGACGAGATCCCTCTCATTGCCGAGGCAGTGTCGAAGAAGCCACTCGATGAGTGGACCCAGCTGCTCGACGACGCCGAGATCCCGTTTGCCCCAATCCTTACCCTCGAAGAAGCGATGAACAGCGACCACGCCGCGGTCAACCGGGTGATGCGAGGTACCGATGTCCCCGATGGGCGTGCCTATGTCGCAGCGTCGCCGGTGCAGATTGGCTCCGATGCCGACGGCGCTGCCCACTCAGATGTCCCCGATCTCGGCCCTCCCTCGAACCTCGGCGCAGACACCGACCAAATTTTGCAAGACATCGGGCTCAATGGCCTGATTGGCGAAGACCTGAGTGGAGGCCTCAAATGACCAAACCCCTTGACGGCATTCGAGTCCTGGACTTCACCCGACATATGGCCGGGCCCTACGGCACCATGTTGTTGGGTGACTACGGGGCAGACGTGATCAAGGTCGAGTCGCTGCCCGCCGGCGACGGCAGCCGTTCGGTGGGAACAGCCTTTGTGGGCGACGAGAGTGCGCTGTTTCTTATCTGGAACCGTGGCAAGCGCAGTATTGCCCTCGACATGCGCAACCCCGAAGGGCTCGAGGTTGCCCACAAGCTGGCGGCCTCGGCCGATGTTGTTTTCACCAGCTACCGACCGGGCGTCGCCGACAAGATCGGGATCGGCTACGATCAACTTTCGGCCCTCAACGATCAACTCGTCTACGTGGCCGTCACCGCATTCGGTCCGGAGGGGCCCCTCGCCCCGTACCCCGGCACAGACCCCGTGGTTCAGGCCATGTCCGGCGTGATGTCGGTGACCGGCGAACCCGACCGCGGGCCCAGCCTGGTCGGGATACCGATCGCCGATTTCACGGGCGCGATGGTCGGCGCTCAGGCCGCCATGTTGGGGTTGTTCGCCCGCGACCGCACCGGCAAGGGCCAGATGGTCGACGTCTCCATGCTGTATGCGTTGTTGTCGTCGCTCACGACACGGTTGGCATCGCACTGGGTGGACGGCGAGGACCCGCCCCGTCACGGCAGCGCGCACAGTGTGGTCGTCCCGTACGAAGCATTCGAGACAAGCGACGGCCACGTTGTTGCCGGCGTTTGGGGCGGAGCCGAGGGCTGGCACAAGTTCTGCCGGGCGGTCGGTGAGCCCGAACTGGCTGAGGACGAGCGTTATCTGACAAACCCGCAGCGCGTCGCTGCTCGGCCCGCGCTTACGGAGTACCTCCAGGCCATCTTCGTGACTCGCACGAGTGCCGAATGGGAGGTGGCGTTCAACAGGGAAGGTGCATTGTTCGGGCCGGTCTTCACGTTTTCCCAGATTCTCAGCCACCCGCAGGTCCAGCAGTCCGGCCTCATCCAGACCGTAGAACACCCGACCGCGGGCGAGATCCCGCAGCTCGGGCCCGTGATCTTCTTGCACGACACCCCCGGCGAAATCGCGGGGCCGCCGCCGCTGCTGGGTCAGCACAGCGAAGAGGTATTGCGCGAAGCTGGCTACAGCGAAGATGAAATCTCCGCCATGTTCGGCCGCGGCATCGTTGGCAAGCCGGGCTGAGAAGCTGAGCGCGTAGCCGAGCCACGAAGCCTAATGGCCAGGTTTCTCCGGTACTGGGAGTCCATTCTTCCTCGCGACGTGGCGAGCGCGACTGGCCGAGAGTGCTGGCACCAATGCACCGGCGGCCAAGATGACGATGGCCGCCAAGGCCCAAAGAATCGCGAACGTCTTGTCGTCTGCTGAGATCGCGCTGAACACCGAGAGGACCACCACGATCACGGCGTTGGGCAGCGCCAACAAGAAGCCCCGGGGTCGGCTGTCGAGCGCGAGAATCCCCGCAACCCAATCGAGGTGTTCTGACGATGCCCGCTTGCCTGCCAACAGCAGAAACTTCTGTAACCAAGAAGGATTGGTCGCCGTCGTCGGCTCAGCCATGGTCAGTTCAGTCCGAACTCTGCGCAGATCCGGTCACGGAGTTCGTACTTGAGGATCTTGGTTGCACCCATTGGCCATTCGTCGATGAAGCGGACATGGCGCGGGATCTTGAAGCTCGCGATTTCGTCTCGGCAGAAGTTGATGATCTCTTGTTCGGTTGCCGACGCGCCCGGCATGAACTCGATGAACGCCACGGGAACTTCGCCGTACTTGTCGTCGGGTAGCGCGACGACTTGGGCGAGGTTGACAGCTGGGTGGGTGGCCAGGTAGCCCTCGACCTCGACTGCGGCGACGTTCTCGCCGCCGACTTTCAGCATGTCCTTGAGACGCCCTTGGAAGGTCACGCGACCCTCGGCATCGATGACTCCGAGATCACCGGTGCGGAACCAGCCGCCTTCATAGAAGGACTCGGCCGTTTTGATCGGGTCGTTGTGGTAGCCCTCGAATACGCCACGGCCGCGGGTGCAGATCTCACCGCGCTCGCCGGCGGGGAGAACTGACCCGGACTCGGGGTGGCGAATTTCGATCTCGACGTCGGGGAGGGCCTTGCCAGAGCATTCGGACCGCAACTCGATTGGATCGTCCGGATTGCATATGGCGACTGAGCCACCGCATTCACTCATCCCGAAGGAGGTGATCTGGGTCGTATGAGGCATGCGCGCCTGCATGGACACGAGTTCCTCGGCGGGGCCCACGTTGAGCATGATCCGAACAGTCTGGAACGTGTCGGGCGTATAGCGGGGATGATTCAAGAGTTGCATCGTGATGGTGGGGAAGGCCGGGAATGCAATCGTGACTCCTTCACGCTCGATCAGGTCGATGGCGTCGCCGGCGTCGAAATGGGTCATCGAGACATACGTTCCGCCAAAAGCCAGCGTGCCCGTGAGTGGCTGAGTGAAGGCACTGTGGAACATTGGCAGGGGGCCCCACATGACGTCGCCCTCGATCAGCCTGAACCGATCGGCGCCGCCGACCACACCGGCGTGCTGGAGCACGACGTGGGTTAGCGGACACCCCTTGGGCATCGCTGTGGTGCCTGACGTGTAGAACATGATCGAGATGTCCTCGACGTCGGTCTCAGTGTGACGCTTCTCTACGGCATCTGGACTGATGGCATCGCCGCCTGCGAAAAACGAGGCTCGATCGATGAAGCCTTCTCGGGAACCCTCACCCAAGAACACGGCGGCTTCGAGCATGGGAGCCTGATGCACCTCGGCGCGGTTGAGGAGCTCTACATAGTCGGTGTGCTGCTCGACGATGGCGTTGGTGATGACCACCTTCACGCCCGCATCGTTGGTGACGTGCGCGATCTCGCGCGTCTTGAACCTGGCGTTGTAGAGCACTGGCACAGCACCGATGAGCGATGCGCCAAACAATGCGTCGGTGAAGTCGAGACAGTTGGCCATCAAGACCCCGACTCGATCGCCGCGCTCCACACCCAGCGCGATCAAGGCTCGACCCATCCGGCGAGCACGTTCGGCCAGTTCTCCGTAGGTCACCCGCTCCTCAACGAGCACGATGCAATCTCGGTCGGGATGGCGCTCGGCTCCACGGAGCAGCAACTCACCCAGTGTCAACGTGTCGGTTTCACTCATCGGCCATCACAATCTCGGTCCGGAACAGATCAACGGTGCCCTGTGTAGTCAACAGGTATCCACCGGTCGAGGCTAGATGACCAAACCCGGGTCTTGCCGAGTCGGCCAGATCTCCCAAAGCCATCAGCAGTAGGATCGGGGTCCTGCCAGCGTGAACTGTCCCTGGGGGGCCGCTCTATGCTGGCAGACCACATGGCCGCCGATGTTGGGGGACGAGATGTCGACTGAAGCCCGTTACGACGTAATTGTTGTGGGGTCCGGTATTGGAGGGATGGCGGCAGCGGTTCGCGCGCACGAGCTCGGCGCAGCCGTCGCCCTTGTCGAAAAGGCGTCGTACCTCGGCGGGGCAACAGCCTGGTCGGGGGGGCAAGTTTGGGTGGGCGCCAACCACGTGGCCGAGCGAGAAGGCCACCACGATTCGATCGCCGATACCCTCACCTACGTCGAGGCGATCGCGGCGAGCCACCCAGAGCTGTTCGATTCGGCGATGGCCCACGAGTGGGTCGAAGGCGCCATCGAGGCCGCCCGGTGGTTCGAGGATGTTGGCGCCATTGCCTGGCGTCTGATCCCGGGGTATGAGGACTACTACTACCCGGACGCTCCCGGCTCGCGACCGACCGGCCGCTATCTGACCGGCCAGCCCTTCGACGGGTCCACTCTCGGCGACCAGCGAAAGCTGATCCTGGATGCTCCGCACTGGCCCATCGGCATCACCTACGAAGAGATGTTCGCCTGGGGCGGGGTCTCCGCTCGGGACCGCTGGGATACCGAGCTCATGGCTCAGCGCCGCCGAGACGACATCGTCACGTTTGGCCAGGGTATCGCCAGCTGGTTTGCCAAAGCGGTGCTCGACCGAGACATCGCGGTCTACACCGGGCAACCCGTCACCGAACTTGTGGTCGACGATGACCGGGTCGTCGGCATCCGCTCTGACGGCGGTACCGATCCTGACGCCGGCGTCCTCGAGCTCACTGGCAGCGTGATCCTCGCGACTGGCGCACACGACTGGTCCCGAGCGCTGACCGACACCTATATCGGGGTTCCCGCCGACGATGGCGGCAGCCTCACTCCTCCTTCCATTGGTGGCGACGGCATTGGCCTGGGTACCGCCGTCGGAGCCGGGACAGGTTCGGTCCCCGGGACAGCGGCGCCGATCACCCCCGGCTATCTCCTGCCCGACCCTCAGTTCGAGGGCGACTCAGGATTCCGTGGTTGTTACGAACATTGCATGCCGCACACGATTCTGGTCAACGGGGCCGGCGAACGCTTCTGTGACGATTCGTTCCACCCGGCGGTCATCGCCGGCGTCATGCACGAAGACGAAACGGGAGCCAGGCCGAACCTGCCGTTTTTCATGATCTGGGACGACTGGCACCACCAGCGTTATGGCTTGGGGATCACCGGCCCTGGCGAACCGTATGTCGATGGGCTCGTGTCGTCAGCACCGGACCTCGCAGCGCTGGCCCAAGCCCTCGGGGTCGATCCGGCCGGCTTGGAGCACACCGTCGAGACGTTCAATGCCACGGCCGAGCACGGTGAAGACCCCGCGTTCGGACGCGGGTCGAATGCGTCAGTTCGCACTTTCCGGGGCGATGGCGACCATCAGCCCAACCCCAACGTCGGCCCCGTCGCCAACCCGCCGTTTCATGGAATGCGGATGCGTCTACTCAACACCGGAATCGCTGCTGGCGGACTGAGCGCGGGCACTGCGGGTCGTGTGCAACGAGCAGACGGATCGTTCATTGCGGGCCTGTACGCGGTTGGCGAATGCGTGACGAGAACAACCGGTGGGGGCGCTGGGTACAACAGCGGCTATTCGTTGTGTCGGGCGATGACTTATGGCTACCTGGCCGCCACCGACATCGTTACTGACACCAGCTCCACTGCCTAATAGCGAGACACCGCTAGGGCTAGTGGCGAGACACTGCTAGGGCTGGAAGCCGAAGTACTTGACGGCGTTGGTGTTGGTCATTTGCACCCGCTCTTCATCGGGTACACCAGCGAACATGGAGTCGAGGTACTCCATCGACTTGGGCCACGTTGACTCGGAGTGCGGGTAGTCGTTGCCCCAGACCAAGTTGTCGATGCCAATGTGATGACGGAGCTCGACCACCAGCGGATCTTCCTGGAAGACCGCGAACATGTTGCGCCGGAAGTAGTCGCTTGGAAGCATGCCTTCTTCGGACTTGAAGCCTGCATAGACCGGTCGATCGGTGTAGGTGAAGTCCATTTGGCGGAACCAGTGTGGCGCCCACGATGCCTCGTGTTCGACGGTCCCGATCTGGATCCGTGGGTAGCGCTGGCAGACCCCCGCGAAGATCATGTCGGTCATGGCGTAGCGAACCCAGTAGTCCTGCGTGGGTCGGAGGCCGGCCGGGGTGTAGTCGGCCATGTTGGTGGTGATGTCGCAGCCCGGGACGTTGGCCCGCTGCGTCGCGATGTGCATCATCAACGGAATGTTGGTTTCCTGCGCGGTGTCCCAGAGCGGGTTGTACATCGGGTCGCGGTAGGGCTGGCCAGGCGTCGGTGCCACTGGGATGAATGCTCCGGCCAAGCCCAGCTCGGCGCACCGTTCCAGCTCGGCGGCTGCTTCGATGGGATCGTCGACATTGAGCATGCCGATGCCCCGAAGCCGGTGCGGATGGGCCGAACAGAAGTCGGCGATCCAGTCGTTGTAAGCGATACAGATGCCCGAAAGCAGCTCGGTGTCGTCAAGGTGGTACCAGAACAACCCCTGGCTTGGCTGCAGGACGGCGCCCCACACGCCGTCGAGCGCAAGCTCGGTGATCATGGCATCGGGCTTGTAGGCGCCGTGGCGGACATCTTCCCAAACCTCGACGAAGTCAAGCTCCGCGCTGTCGTCGAATCGTCGGCCGGCTTGGGTCACGCTGCCCAGTGTCACGATCTGCTCGTCGCCGATGAACCAGGCATCGGCCTCGCGCCCATCGTCGGTCTTATAGCGCCGCATCTCCGGTGCCTTGTGCAACAACGACTTGGGCATCCCCGCCGTGTACATGTCGGGCGGCTCGACGATGTGCGAGTCGCCCGAAATCACCAATGCGTCAGTCATGATCGATCCTCCAAGGAAGTATGCAGCGCTTGCGTGAACGCGCTCTTGTCAGTGCGTTGTTTGGTCACTCGGCCATCCCACCCTCGTCGAGCGCGGAGGGGAAGTCTCCGCCCGCGATCCAGCCGTCGAAGGCGGGTTTGCGAGCAATGTCGACAAGCTCGATGCGGAGCTGAGTCCCGGGCAGCGTGTGATAGCTGAACCCGAACGGACCTTCGACATCGGGGTTGTGATAGGTGGCTTCCCACACGTAGCCGGCGGCGGTCATTGCCGCGCTGTGGGCTACGAGGTCGTCGCTCCAGTAGCCGAGGTGATGCACACCGCCACCGCCATGCGGCGCCCATATCGTGCCGGGCGTTGGTTCGATGATCTCGAAATGAGGCGGACCGTTCACCGAGTAGGTGACACGGAAGTCGGCCTCGACAATCCCGTTTGGTTGCCGGACCTCGAACGTGCGGCGCTGGACCGAAGCCCATTCCAACCCCATGGACGAACCGAGCTCTTCCAATGCCTGGTCGAAGTTCTGCACGACCAGCCCATAGTGATAAAAGCCCTTCAATGGCACTACTGGTTCAGACAGCATTTGCCACCCACCCCCCATCTGCGTAGATGACCGTCCCCGTGACATAGGACGAGGCATCGGACAATAGGAATTCGATCACCGATGCCATCTCGGGTGGTTCTCCGACCCGTCCGAGAGGAATACGGCTTTCAAGCCACGCTACTTGTTCCGGGTCGACCAGGCGCTCCTCGGTCATGGGCGTGCGGATCGGTCCGGGCCCGATGGCATTGACGCGGATGCCCAGTGGGGCGCCTTCGAGCGCGGCGGCTTTGGTGAGCGACGCAATCGCTCCCTTCGAGGCGACGTAATGCGACTGGCCCGGGACTGCGATCGTGGCGTTCACCGAGGCGATGTTGACGACTGCCGCAGAGGTCCCTGGCCGGTGGCGGCGAAACAGCTCGCGTATGCCCAACCAGGTGCCGGTCACGTTGACCCGCATATGGCGCTCGAAGTCGGCGAACTCCGTGTCGACGATCATCGAGCGGGTCCGGATTCCTGCGCAGTTCACCAGCCCGGCCACCGGTCCAACCTGATCGAAGACGGCCGCCCAGGAATTCTCATCGGCAACATCGAGTGGCACAACGCCGGGCCCGGCAGTGAGGTCGGCGGCAACAGGGTCAAAGCCTGCGATCGCAAGCCGTTCGCAGGTCGCCGCGCCAATGCCGGATGCACCACCGCTGACAATCACCTTCGTCGTCGGGTCCGGTTGGGTGTCGATCGGTTCAGTCATGTGTGCTCTCGTTCACGGCGGTGGCGCCCATAGAGGTCCCGGTTCTCACGGCCTGTTGCGACCAGCGAATAGTCCCTCGTGATGATTGCACCATTCTTCCTGCGCTGCCCTCGATCCCAGGCCTCGCTGCAGCGTGGCGCGGCTAGGGCTGCGCGTCGACACCCTTTGCCGCGAGGGCCCGCAACTCGCTCTTGGCCACCTTGCCGCCCGACGACATAGGGAGTTCGTCCATCACGACGACGGCCTCGGGCCACCAGTCGATGGTGACGCCACGGTCGCGCAGGTGATCCTTGAGTCCATCGAGGGTCAACGATTGGCCAGGACGCAGCTTCACGTAGGCGACCGCTGTCTCGCCCAGTCGGGGATGCGGAGCACCAACGACTGCGACGAGTGCCACTGAGGGATGGGTCGCCACTTCTTCTTCCACGGCCACCGCAGAGATGTTCTTGCCGCCACGGATCACGATGTCCGATGTGCGACCCACGACGGTCAACCAACCCTCGGGCTCGATCCGCACCAAGTCGCCCATCAGGAACCAGCCGTCATCGGTGGCGAGCGCGGCATTCGCGTCGTCGTCGTCCCAATAACCAAGCGCGAGCGCGGGACCTCGACATGCCGGCTGGCCCTCGCCGTGGTCGGCGAGGCGCTCGCCCGTGTCGGGGTCGTACAGCCGCACCGCCATCTCGGCCACGACGCGGCCGCCGGTGGTGTACCGACGTTCCGGTGGATCATCAACTGTGGTGCCGCTCAGAACGCCGGTCTCGTTCGAGCCGTAGAAATTGAGCACCCGACAGCCTGCTTGGGTTTCCAGTTCGGCGGCTCGACTGGGTGAGATGGCCTCGCCTCCGGTGAAGACCGTCTGCAACGAACTGATGTCGCGGCCCTCTGCCGCGTCGAGGACCATGACGAACTGCGACGACACGGCACAGAGCACGGTGACGCCATGTTCCTCGATGGCGGTGACCGCGGCTTCGGCATCAAAGCGTGATTGCACGATGCACGGCGAACCCAACAATGTCGGGGTGACGTGGGCAGTCCAAAGCCCGAACCCAAAGGGAGCAGGCACCACGCTCATCCAGACTTCATCGTCGCCAAGGGCTCCGGCGCCAACTGCGAGCTGATGGAAATAGAACCATCGGTTCTGGGTCTGCATCACACACTTGGGCAGGCCTGTCGTTCCCGATGTGGAGTTGAGCAGCCACAGCTCCGATGGGCCGATCCCTTGTGTGGCCACCTGATCGATGGGGCCGGTGTGCCCGCCGGCGACGGTGGGGGAGCCATCGAGATCGTCGATCACGATGACATCGAGGCCCAACGATGCGGCCACCTCGGGTCCGGGTCCATGGGCGGTGTCCGGGGGCACAATGGCAACGATCGCACCGGTGCGCTCCACGAGATGGGTGAGCTCGCGCCGGCCGGCGCGCCAACCGATTCCCATTGTGACGGCCCCGGCCCGTTCGCAGCCGAGGTATGCCGCATGAACTGCTCCGCCATCGGGGAGCCACACCAGGACCCGATCACCGGGCGAGGTTGCGGCCGCCACAGTTGCGGCAATGGCGTCGGCGAGGTCGTGGTAGTCACGCCAGGTCAACGAAGCTGCGCCCCAACGGTAGGCGACGTGGTCGGGCCGGTCCCGCGCATGGGTGGCCACGAGCTCGGAGATGGTGAGCGTGGCTTCCCACCACCCAGCCGCGACATAGGTGTCGACATCTGTTGGGTCGGCCGAGATCGTCATGGGAGGGTCGCCAGCTCAGACACGGCCAGAAGATCCCTCGCTCGAGTCGAGCCCGTCCACTCGGGACTCGAAAAGTTCGCGCGGATCACGGCCATCGACGTAGCCGAGAAAGGGGGGCCGCATCGCATAGCCCAGCAGGGCCCGAAGCTCGGGGGTCAGGCCTCGAGCCACCTCGAGCGGCACAGAGATGAGGTGCGAGTCCTGAGGTCGTAGCCAACTCTCGGCATAGGTGAAGATGACCCCAAGCCTTGTGGCCTCGCTGGTGTTGGCGCCACCGCCGTGCCACAGCGTGCCCGAATACAGCAACACCGACCCGGCTGGCATTTCCACCTTCACTCCGTCACGCGGGTCGGGTGTCGTCGCGCGCTGGCCCTGGCTTCGGGGGAACACGATCGTGGCGCCATTGTCGGTGGTGAAGTCATCGATCGCCCACAAGGCGCTCAGCGCAACATCGGGGTGATTTTGGGGCAGCGGATAGATGCCGTCATCGGTGTGAACCACCTGCGCGGTTTCGCCGGGGTGAATCTCACACGCGACGCTCGCGCTTAGTAGCGCATCGCCCAGGCGCGCCGCCACCACCTCGAGTACGACCGGATCGACGGCGAGGGCATCCAATGCCCGGGTCCGACCGAATACGGAGTGGATGCGCTTGGTCTTCGTGCCCACGAAATTGTTGGAACCGAAGTCGGTCTCGGCCATAAGGGGACCCAGCGCAGCGCTCACCGCATCGGCTTCTTCGCGGCTGCGAGCGACATCGATGACGTGAAAGCCGTGCTCGGCCAGATCGCTTAGTGCCCGACCCGCTGCAGACATCCGACCTTTCCTTCCATTGCTCCAATGAACCCGGCGATCTGGCCCCTCGGTGAACCGGCGCGATCCCGACTAACTTTTTGTGACGATAGTGCACCATCTTTCGCGACCGCGCCGGCGAGCGGAGCGATCTTGGCCGCAGATAACCGACCACGATAAGAGGTTCCAATGGATGACGACCTGATTGTCGAACGACGCGACAACGTGTTGTGGCTCACGTTGAATCGGCCCGAACGCATGAACTCCTATGACCGCAAGACGGTCGACGAAATGATCTCGGCTCTCAACGACAACATCGATGTTCGAGTCGCCGTGATCACCGGCACCGGCCGAGCGTTCTGCGCCGGTGGCTACCTCGCCAACCTTGCCGACCCCAACTTTTGGGAACTGCGCTCGATGTTCACCGGCAGCCTCAACTTGTTCGATGCCATTCGCAACTCGCCGTTCCCCGTGATCGCAGCCGTCAATGGCGGCGCGTTCGGTGGCGGCAACGAGCTGGTTGTTGCGTGCGACTTGGCCATAGCGGCCGAGAGCGCGAAGTTCGGCCAAACCGGGGTCAAGGTTGGCAGCGCGCCCGTGCTGGGCGGAACCAACTTGCTTGCAGTCAGCATCGGTGAGAAGCGGGCCAAAGAGGTGTCGTTCCTGTGCCGCAAGTACACCGCGCAAGAGGCCATGGATCTTGGCTGGATCAACGCCGTCGTGCCCGACGACGAACTTGAGGCCGAGGTCGGACGCTGGTGCGACGAGATCATCTCCATGAGTGCCCGGTACCTCGAGGTGGCAAAGACGAGTTCGAACGTCATGTACAACCTCATGCGCGACAACATGACCAACAGCCTCGGAGCCTTGGTGATGGCCATTGGGTCGCCGGACATGATCGAAGGCGCAACCGCTTTCATGGAGAAACGCAAGCCCCAGTTCCCCGCTAGAGACGCGAAGTAGGACGGCATCAGTGACGCAGTATTTCGAAACCTTTGATCCGACTTTCGAGTCGCGCTCCGACTGGAGCTCACCTCACGTGTTGCGCGAACGCGCCCGCCGGCACCCCGACCGGGTGTACCTGGAGGTGCCGTGGGCCAACGAGAGCTACACATACGCCGAGACCCTCGAAGCCGCTGAACGTGTTGGCTCGGGAATGTTGGCCGCCGGCGCAGTCCCGGGTGATCGGGTGCTCATCATGGCGCCCAACTGCTCCGCGCATATCTTGGGATGGTTGGGGTCGTCGGTGGCAGGTCTCGCTGAAGTTCCCGTCAACACCGCCTACCGCGGCACCTTTCTCGCCCACCAGGTGGCAACTACTTCGCCCACCATCGCGATCGTCGGACCCGAGTTTGTCGAACGCATCATGGACGTCCCCGATGCCATAGTGTCGGTCCGCCGCTTCTTTGTGGCCGGCTCCAGCGACGACGTAACGAAGGCCATTGGTGACCTTCAAGCGGCCGGCTATGAAGCCAGCTCTTGGGATGAGTTGTTGGAGTCGGAGCGAGCCGACCTCCCCGAGGTCCGAGCGCAGGACCTGGGCTCGATCTTCTTCACGTCGGGCACAACAGGATTGTCCAAGGGCGTGATGATGCCCCAGGCCCACATGTACATGTTCGCCGACGTGTGTGTGTCGCTCACACAGCTCACCGAGGACGACACTTACATGTCCGTTGGGCCGCTGTTCCACGGCAACTCGCAGTTCTTGGCCGCCTACCCGGCGCTCGTCGCTGGCTGCCGATACGTGATGCACGAGCGTTTCAGCGGCACACAATGGATCGACCAGATCCGTGAAGCCAAGGCAACGGTCACCAACTTCGTCGGCGTCATGATGGACTTCGTCTGGCAACAGCCGGCCAGGCCCGATGATGCCGACAACGACTTGCGGTGCATCTTTGCGGCGCCAACAGCCAGCTCGATCCTCGATGGTTTCAAGGAACGATTTGGGGTCGAAGCGTTCGTCGAAGGGTTCGGCCTCACCGAGACCTGCATGCCGATCCTGTCCC
Organism: Acidimicrobiia bacterium; assembly: GCA_963854265.1. Classification (GTDB taxonomy): domain Bacteria; phylum Actinomycetota; class Acidimicrobiia; order Acidimicrobiales; family UBA8592; genus CAWKYX01. The sequence goes on along the minus strand of CAWKYX010000015.1, from coordinate 2,821 downwards.
CGTACGGAGTCGAGCGCCCTGCGGGGGCGGCTGGGCTCCTCAACCGAGACTGGTATGACGTGCGCTTGGTCGACTCTGAGACCGACGAAGAAGTCCCAGTCGGCGAGGTGGGCGAATTGACCGTGCGACCCAAGTACCCGTGGACCAGCTGCCAGGGTTACTACGGGATGGAAGACAAGACCACCGAAGCCTTCAGGAACCTCTGGTTCCACACAGGCGATGGCCTCAAACGTGACGAAGACGGCTGGTACTACTTCGTCGATCGACTCAAAGATGCCATCCGGCGCCGAGGCGAGAACATCAGCTCGTACGAGGTCGAACAGGGTCTCGCATCGCACCCGGCCATTGGCGAGGTAGCAGCAATTGGGGTCCCCGCAGACCAGGAGGCCGGTGAAGACGAGGTGATGATCTTCGTCGTAACCGAGCCTGGGACAGAACTGTCGGCCGATGACCTCTGGGCTTACGCCGACATCCAACTGCCTGGGTTCGCGGTGCCTCGCTACATCCGCTTTGTGGGCGAACTCCCGAAAACGCCATCGGAGAAAATCCGCAAGATCGAGCTCCGCGAGCAAGGTGTCGACGCCGATACCTATGATCGTGGACCCCAGCCCCGGCGCCGCCGTGGCGCCGAGCAGACGGAGGCGCCGAGCGCGTGACTGGTCCCGACCCCATCGACAAACAAACCGAAGTGTTCGCCTCACCAACGGGGCGCGGCAGCGTCATGGCGATGGACTCCGCCTACGACGTCGATGCCCGCAACCGCGGGCGAGATGTCTGCATCAACTCTTCCTATTGCGGTGTCCTTCCGGGGCGCTTCATCGGCGAGCATCTTCCTCGCGGCGCGATTGGAATGGACTGTGCGATTGGACCCGAGGGCTCGGCCATCGCCGGCCTCTGGTATCTCGAAGCGCTCGGGGTCCCGGCCGCGGTCGCCGACGTCATGACGGCACACCTGGGCAACGGGGTTCATCTCTACGAACACGGCGTCATTAGCTTCATGAACCAACCCGCGGCTGATTGCGGTGTGGTTTCCGGCATGAGCGTCGGCGATGCCGCCGGCCTCCTCCTCGAGCAGGACCCCCTGGTGGCCGGTGCCTCCGAGATCACCAATCGGACGGTCATGGAGACCGCCGCTGACGGCCGCCACGTCATCGCTACTGATTCCATCGCGTTCGGGACCGATGCCGACATCGATACCAACGTCTTGGTGACGGCCGGCCACACCGGTCGATCAGCGGTCGAGTACCTCCTGCGGTGCCGACCCTGGGGCTTTATCTGCTCCGACGGTGGCCGCGGGCTTGATGATTCCGGTATCCTCGGCCTCTCCATCGTCGAAGCCGACGGCATGGCAGGCGCAACAGTCGATGCCCGACTGGCCCGCATGGGCAACGGTCTCTCGCATTACCACGACGGGATAATTTCGGCCTTCAATGGCCCTGCCCGAGACCGTGGCGTCGATCTCGGGATGTCGGCTGCCGAAGCGGCGAGTCTGCTCCTGGTGAAGGACTGACCGATGGACGTACCCGCTGCGCCACCAGCGGTTGAAGTTGTAGATCTTCGTCGCTCCGGCGAGGAGGAAGCGAGCACCGTGGCGATGCCTCCTCCGCGTCCAAAGCGACGAGGTATTCTGGTTGGAGTTCTGCTCGTGGTTGTTGGAGCCGTCGTGGGCTGGCTCGTCGCATCACCGAGCGATCCGACCGACTCCCTTTCTGCACCCGAGCCAAGCGCGCCTGTCGCATCAACACCGCCCGCAGCGGCCCAGGACCCCCCCCAGTCAGAGGCAGTTGCCCAAGCCGTCGACACGGTCCAGGGGCCCGAGCCTCCCGCAGAACAACAACCTCGTCCTGACCGCGAGCTCACCTTGCAGGCCGGCGTGACTGGGCTCGACGAGGTCGGCCAACTGGCTGGGCCAATCACGCTGGTACCCGGCCTCGAACTCGCGGTATTGATGCACCTCGACCCGGCCGGAGCCGTGACCATCCAGATGCCTGAACTGCCGCTGCTCGCCTCGGAAGCGTCGTCGCCCCCCTTTATGGGATTGCCGCTTGCATCAGTGGCCGACGGCGTGCTGTTTGTTCCGTTGGCTGGGAGCCTGGGCGCGGTCGCCTATTGGCAACCGGAGATCGGCGTCTCGCTCCCGCTTCCCGAAGAGGCGAGCACCGCGAGCTACCTTGCCGCTTCGGGCGATCTGGGCGTGTTCTTGTCGGCCGGCGAGGTGGTGGCCCTGGACCTGGCACTGGGCGTGGAGGTGTTGCGGATCGACGCTGAGCTCAACGGATCTCGGCTTGTGCAGGCCTGCATGAGCCCCGACAACTCGGCCCTTGGCTCATCGCCCGAGACGGCGGGTCACGGGTGTTCGACATAGACACCGGTGAGCTTGTGCGGGCATTCGTCACGGTCACGCCGCTGCGGGGCGGGGCGTGGCCTGGTCGGGGCCTGGCCAGATTGTGTACCTGGTCGATGGCGCCGGGAGCGACCAATTGGTGCACGCCCTCGATGTCTCGACCGGCCAACGGCATGCCATCGCGAGCCTGCAACAGGGATCGAGTTGGGAATTGACGACCTACGGGCCCAGCTGCTGAGCAATTAATCGATCTTTTCTTCTTGCTCGGTTGACCCAAAGTGCCAGGCCAGAGCTTTTTTATCGGCTCGGGACGTCGTAGTGAAAGCGCCTCAGACGAGGGTCTGACATGGGACCCACCACGAATGGTGGTTATCGTCTCCGCTATCACGCTCTTGGAGAATTGTGCAAGAGGTGAGGGGATTTGGACGAATGAGGAGATGGCCCCAATGAAGATCATGTTATTCAAGCTGCTTGCAT
>CAWKYX010000014.1:0-27018 GCA_963854265.1 Acidimicrobiia bacterium | reverse complement strand
TTTGTGGAACTGACCGATCAGCGCGAGGCCCAATCCGATGGACGCTAGATAGGCCAAGGGTTGAGTCGATAGGCCGGTCAGGGGACGGACAAGAAAGAACTGGGTCGCCGCTCCGAAAGCGGCGGCAAAAAGCAAGCCGATGATGATCGCGATCGCGAAGGGCCACCCGGGCGAAGACACGGTCCCAACGAACAGGTTCAACTCGTTGTCGGCACCCGCCCCGAGAAACCACGCGACGTAGGCAGCCACAAGGCCCATCTCCGCCTGCGCAAAGTTGGGCACGTCGGTCGATTTCATAACTACGACGATCGCCATACCGATGAGGCTGTAAGAGGCGCCTGCCTCGAGTCCTGCCACAATCTGCTGAAGTAACTGGTCCACTTCCACCCTCTAATGTGTTGTCGGAATGGCCACCGGCCGATCGACCTTCTGGATGTGTTGGCTGCTGAGGTCGGAGCGAGAGCCCCGGCCTCAGCAGCCAGTCACAAAGGAATCAATCCAAGTTCGTTCTACGAGAGCGGTCCCTGGAACGGACGTACCTGTACCCAGGTGCCGACGCCATCACCATCGGGATCATCGAAGGCGTTGTAGACCGACATACCGGCACCCGACGCACAGCTGTGTCCACCCGGTAGTGGGCCACAAGCGGTCGGCGGAAGGGTTGGGATAGCAATCGGATCATCAACCAATGTTTCGGCCACCGCATGGAAGTTCTCGTAGGCGTAGTTGCCATCAAGACGATCTATCAGCTGAATAAAGGCGGCAGCAGTCGAATAGGTCTGGAGGCTGAAGTTCCGAGCGCCGTCGCTGCCATCACCTGTGTAGGCGTCTGCCAGTTCCAACCAGTGCAGGACGAACGGATCGGTGCTATCGGTCAATGCCGTCTGAAGAGCTCCAAGGAAGCCATCGGCAGCCTCTGGGTTCGCAAGCTTGACCGTGTTCGGCCCACCAGCACCGGATGCGCCGAAGTCGGAGCACATGAGCGGGCTGTAGCCCGCCTCGAAGAAGCCATCCATGATGAGGGCGGTCTGCGCGTTGTCAGCCCCCAGGAGTACAGCGTCGGCATTGGTGTCCACCACCGCGAGCACCGCAGCTGCCACAGCGTCAGACAGCACTTCGACCTCTTCGCGAGCTAGGACCTCAATCCCTGCGATCGGGGCTTGAATATCCGCAGCAGTGTTCGCCTCGTCACCGAGCTCGTTGTCTTGGCCAATGATGGCCATGGTCTTTACGCCCTGTTCGCCAAAGTAATCGATGCAGATGCGTCCCTGCTCAGTGCGGGTCGGGAGCGTCAAGTAGACCTCTTGGATGTCCTGATCGGCAGGCGCAACTGGACCCCATAGCGGCGTACCAGCTCCCTCGATGGCGGGGTAAGTAGATGGGATCGACTGTGAACCAGCGGTTCCCACGAAGCCCCAGACTTTCTCTTCCTCGATCAGCTTGCGGACGTTGGTGACCATCTGTTCGATCTCGAACCGATCGTCCTCCCACACGAAGTCGAAGAGGCACCCATCGACGCCACCATTGGCATTGATCTCATCGAACGCGATCTGGAGTCCGGCAAGCAGACCTTCACCAGCAACTGCGGCACGACCCGTGAAGGGCTGCGAAGTACCGATCTTGATGGTGCCCGCTTCTTTGTCGATGCCGGGCGTGCCATCAGGCGTGTTCGATGCACAACCAGCGGGCTCGGGCTCAGGCTCGGGCTCAGGCTCAGGCTCAGGTGCCGGCTGGTCACCGCCAGCGGGCTCGGGCTCAGGCTCGGGCTCGGGCTCGGGCTCGGGCTCAGCTGCCGGCTCTGCGGCATCGCCACCAGCGGCGACGGGTGCCGAGTCATCGTCGTCACCGCAAGCGGCCGCAACGAGTGCGAATACACACAACAACGCAATCAGAAATCGAAACTTGTTCATCGGGCAGAGCCCCCCTTGTTGGGCGCCATCCCCTGACAGCGCTCCCCAGTAACGTAGATGCTTCCTTTTGTGATTACAAATAGCATGATCCGGATCCGCCTTTTCAGCGCACCTGCGGTGATTCCAGGCTGGCGAAGACCCATCCCCTCAGGCCAACTACGGTGAGATGACAAGCCGACCCGAGGGGGCGCAGTGGCACACATCGACATTCCGGCTGGACCGGACCCTGAACGAAAACGTCTATGGCAGATGGTTCCGCCGATGGCTCAGGCCATTGGGGCGTTTGGCGACGCCATGTACAACCAGCGGACGCTCGACCTTGGCGTGGTCGAGGTGGCACGAATGCGCATCGCCCAGATCAACGACTGCGACATATGACTGGACACCAGGGCTTCGTCGGGAACGAAGCAAGCGCTCACTGAAGACCAGTACGCACACGTCGACGACTACCGCGAACGGGGCGATTACTCCCCGCGCGAACGTCTAGCGATCGAGTTCGCCGAACGGTTCGCACTCGAACACCAAGACATGGATAAGGAATTCTTCATCCGGATGGGGGCCGAGTTCACTGGCCCTGAGATCGTCGAACTCGCCGGGCTCGTTGCCTTCTCGATGGGCATCGGCCGTGTGTCACGAGTTCTCGACATCGCCAACGAATGCCCGGTGATGCACTGAAGCCATTACGGCAAACACCTAGCCGTTGAAAAACAACTGGTCGTTGAGATCGGAGAGATGGCTCCAACCCCAACGACCAGTTGGAACAATGATTATCAGTACTACCGTGGCGCCGCAACCCGAGTGTGGTGGCTCGGCCCTGCCAAAGTGCAGTCAGGCGAAGTGCGGAAACACCTCCGAGCCGAACAGCTCGATGCATTCCATCGTCGCCCGATGATCGGGCCCGGTGGCATGGCGGATCGAAAAAATCAGCTCATCGCATCGGACCCGTTCGGTGAAGTCATGGATCTGGTCGACCACCTGCTGGGGTGAACCTGCGACCAGCCGGTCCGGCACGATGCGGTCATAGGTCCATTCCTCATCGTCGAGCTGGGCGATCCAGGGCTCCCAGTCCGAGTTGAACCGCCCCGAGCTGAAGAACCCGAGGTCCTTGTAGAAGAGATGGTGGGCTCGCAATGTCGGCCACCAGGTCTCGTCGAGCTCGCGCTGGCTTCTTGACACCCAGGCATCGCGCTTCAAAATGATCGGGCCCGCAGACGTGCCGGCCTCATCAGCGGCCGTTCGAAAAATGTCGGCCCACGCCGCCATGACGTCCATGTTGTGGAGAGGGTCGGTGACCCAACCGAGACCGAGGCGACCGGCACGCTGAAGCGATGGCTCGGCCATTGCACCGATCCATATCGGGGGATGGGGTTGTTGCACGACGCGGGGCGTCACCGTGATGTCGTCGTAATGGTAGTACTCCCCCGTATGGCAGTACCCCTGTTGGGTCCAGACCCCCTGCAAGATCTCGAGCTGCTCCTCGAAACGTCGCGTCGCCCCTTTCATGGGTATGCCGAAGAGCTTGAAATCCGCCTCGACCAGGTTGAGGCCCACCCCGAGTGACACCCTCCCTCGCGAGATGTTGTCCAGGACCGCCACCTCCTCGGCAACGTGGATTGGGTCACGTTCGGGAAGGTGCATGATCCCGGTGCCGATCCGAATCGAGGTCGTGCGCGCCGCAATCGCGGCGAGCAGCACCAAGGGCTGGGGAAGGTACCCGTCGGGCATCAGGTGGTGCTCGGGCACAAGAACCGATGCGAAGCCGACCTCCTCGGCCAGCGCGGCCTCGGCGAGGATCTCCTCATACAGATCCGCAATGCCCGCACCGTCAGGCGGTGCCTGGGTGTTCACCAACATTCCGAACTTCATCTGTGCCCCCAGCAATGGTCGGCCGGCACCGACGCGTGTCGCTTGCCAGCCCCACAAAATCTACCTACCGTTGCCGCACCCGTCGAGCGAGACAGAGCGAAGGACCACGTGGACGATCTCCCAGGCGTACTCATCGGCGTAGACGTCGGGGGCACCCACACCGACCTGTCGCTGGCGATCGGGAGCGACCTCCACCGCGCCAAGGCGCTCACCACCCATGACGACTACAGCCAGGGGATTGTCGATGCAGTCGACGTAGCTGCCGCCGGTCTGAACCTTGAGCGTCGAGACCTTCTGAAGCGTTGCGAGACCTTCGTCACCGCGACCACCATTGTCACCAACGCAGTGACCGAGATCCGCGGAGCGCGGGTCGGTGTCCTCATCACCAAGGGGTTCCGCGACACCTTCCGTCTTCTCGGCGGGTTTCGATCCAATGACTACGACGATCACCTCCAACTGAACCCGCCCGAGATCGTGCCGAAGCGCAGTGTCATCGAGATCGAGGAACGCATCGACTCCACTGGCCGCATCATCGTGGGACTCGATGAGGATGAGGTTCGCGAAGGCATCGCTATTCTGCGTGAACAAGGCGTTACCGCAATAGCGGTGTGCTTGCTCTGGTCGTTCAAGGAACCGGGCCACGAACAACGCGTCCGCGAACTGATCAATGAGGAGTGGCCCGAGGCCTTCGTCACGTTGTCGAGCGAAGTTCATCCGGTCATTCGCGAATACGAGCGCTTTCTCACCGCGGTCTTCAACTGCTTCTGCCAGCCGGCGGCTACCCGACTGATCGACACGGTCGGGGCCCGCTTGGCCGAGGACGGGTTCGTCGGGCGGTTGTCGTTCTTCTCCGGAGCCGGCGGCGCCATCTCCGCCGATCTGGCACGCAAGTTCCCCATCCTGCTCCTGGCCTCAGGACCGGCCGGTGGCGTCATGGGCTCGGCCGACCTGGCCGCCGCAATGGGCTACCAAGACGTGCTCACCGGCGACATGGGAGGCACCAGCTTCGACGCGGCGCTCGTGCGAGACGGCGCCCCCACCATCACCCCCAGGTTTCGGCTCGGCGAACTCGAGACCGGAATCAGCCTGGTCGATGTTGTGTCGATCGGTGCCGGCGGAGGCTCGATCGCGTGGACAGACGAACGCGGTGTCCCACAGGTCGGACCCCACAGTGCAGGGTCCAGTCCGGGACCCGCGTGTTACGGGCGCGGGGGTACCGATCCAACGGTGACCGATGCCGCTGCCGTCCTGGGCATCATCGACCCCGGGAACTACCTTGGCGGAAGGTTTCAACTCGACCGCGACGCATCAACAGCGGCGGTCGCGGCGATCGCAGAACCCCATGGCTGGTCCGTCGAGCAAGCAAGCGAGGCGATCTGTGAGCTGGTGGCCACGAACATGGCCTACGCACTACGACGCATCAGCGTCGAGCGAGGCCACGACCCACGGGCATTCCTCTTCTTCGCGTTCGGCGGGACGTTGCCCATGTTCGTCACCCGGATCTGCCGCCAGCTCGCCATGACCCAAGCCGTCGTGCCCCGCAACAGCTCGGTCTTCTCGGCGGTCGGCGTGTTGACTGCCGACTACATCCGCCGCTATTCACGCACGGTCGAATGGGATCTGCGCTATCCGCAGCACTTCAACACCGTCAACGAACGACGCGCCGAAATGCTCGAGCTTGCCCGTCGTGAGGCGACAGACGACGGCTTCGACTTTGGTGACTGCGCACTCGACTGGTCCGCGGACCTGCGCTTCCAGGGCCAGGTGTACGAGGTGGCCATGCCGCTCGACGACCGGCCGTTCGGTGCTGACGACGCAGCGCGGTTGGCTCAGGAGTTCCCCGCTGTCTACGAGCGCCAGTACGGGAAGGGCGCGGCATGGCCGGACTCGGCGGTGCACCTCCTCAACCTCAATGCCACTTGCTCGGCAGCTCGCCCACGGCCCGAGTCGAAAAGCGTATGGCAGGGCAAAGCCGGCATCGAAGCAACGGCCGGCAGTTCCCGATTGGTGGCTCTGGGCGGCAGACCGCCCACTGAAACGCCGGTGTATGTCGAAGCAGAGCTACCGCCAGGAACCGTGGTTCGCGGACCCGCAGTCATCGACATGCACGACACGACCTTGGTGGTCGACGGCGGCTGGTCGGCCTTGCGTGACGGCTTCCACAACTTTGTTCTGACGCACGACACCCACGACAGCAACAACGGCGACCGCCCCGCCAAAGATGAAGGAGGGCACCGGTGAGCCAGCTCGACCAGGACTACGACATCGTCCGCGCCGAAGTATTCCGCAAAGGACTTGATGCGATCGCCGAAGAGATGGCGATCACGTTGATGCGTACGTCGGGATCGCCCGTGGTCACCGATGGCATGGACTTCAGCACCAGCCTCCTCGACGAAAAGGGCGAGCAGGTCGGCTTCTCCGGTTACGTGGCGTTCCACGTCAGCACATCCTTTCTCGGGGTCGAGGCAGTAAGCGCCGACCACCCGATCGAGACGCTCTCGGCCGGCGATGGCTTCCTTATCAACGACCCCCACACCGCTGGCGCCATCCACCAGGGCGACATGGCCATCGTCATGCCGTACTTCTGGCGCGATGAGTTCGTCGGCTGGGGCCATGTGAACGAGCACGTCCTCGACGTCGGAGGTTCGGGCGTGTCCGGCTTCGCACCCGATGCCCGCGATTGTTTCTCCGAGGCGCTGCGATTCACCGGGCTCCACGCCATCCGCGATTGGGAACTCGACCGCGAATGGGCGAAGTTCATCGGAGCCAACGTCCGGGTCCCGGGGCCCGTGCTCAACGACCTCAGAAGCATGATCGCCGCCCACAACACAGGCGCGACGAGGCTGTCCGGGCTGCTCGACGAGTTCGGTATGGACGAGTTCCGCTTCTACGCCAAAGTGAACAAGCAGTTATCCGAGGACATGGTGAGGCGCCGGATTCAGGCGCTTCCCGATGGCGTCTACGTGAGCGACGACTACGTCGAATACGACGCCCGTGGCGAGCGGCTCCTCTATCAGCTCGGCCTGGAATGCACGATTGACGGTGATGAGGCCACCCTCCGATTCCACGGCGATCCCCAGGCCGACTGCTTCATCAACGCCACGAAATCGGTCATGTTGGGGCAGGCGATGACCACGTTGTTGTGCCAGCTGATTTGGGACGCCCCGGTCAACTCCGGGATCTGGGCTCCCTTCCATTTCGACCTGGGACCGGTCGGGACGATCGTCAACCCGCAGCCGCCCGCGCCGACCACCCAGGGCCACATGGAAGTGGGCATGCGGGTCAACAAGCTGATGTCGGACGTCATCTCCCAGGCGGCTTCGCTTTCCAATGACGCCTCACTGCGGCAGCGAGCTGCGGGACAGCCGGGCAATGGGCCAACTTCGACAACGTTGGCCGGCATTGATCGACGGTCCGGCCAGCGCACCGTGATGTTCCCGATGTCGCCTCCGCATTGCCAGGGCGGAGGAGCACAGTCCGTGACAGACGGCCACGACACCTACGGAAGCCAGGCCACGCTCGGCACCGGGGTGCCCGCGATCGAGATCGAAGAATCGACCGCACCGATGATGGTGTTGTGGCGGCGTATCGCCGAGAACAGCGGTGGCGCGGGTTATCACACGGGAGGACACGGCATCTCGATGGGAATGGCCATCGTCGGTGCCGACGAGCTTGCCGGCACGGCGTTCAACGCGGTTGCCGAACTCGTACCTCGTGGGTTCGCAGGTGGTCTCCCGGGTGGAGCATCAGCCTACTGCGTCTACCGCAACAGCAACGTCGCGGCACTGTTGGAAAGTGGGCGACTCCCGCTCCCGGGTCGGCTCGATGGCGACCTGACGCACCCACCCGCCAAGACGGGTTCGCTGCGCGTGCAGGAGTGGGACACCTTCATCTTCACCAGCAGTGGCGGCGGAGGCCTCGGCGACCCCCTTCTCCGGCCACCCGACGCTGTCGCTGCCGACGTCGACAACGAGTTCGTGAGTCTCGCCGCTGCTCTCGAGTTGTTCGGTGTGGTCCTCGACGATTCCGGCGCACCCGACATCGAGGCAACCGGCGCACGCCGGCTGCAGATGCGGTCGGATCGGATAGGGGGGGCGACGACGCGGGAGCCGACCAAGACAACAACCGGCGGTGTCCCTCTGACTGCCGATCTCGCCGTCGGGGTTGCCCGAGACGGGTCCCGATGGTCGTGCGCGCATTGCGCCGCCGATCTCGGACCCGCAACCGACAACTTCCGGGATCACAGTGTGTGCCGAATCGAGGACGGGGCAACCCTGTTCCTCCACCACGAGATACAGATCAGGCCACGGCCCGCAGGTGAACCTCAGGTCGAGTTCCGCAGCCACTTCTGTCCGCAGTGCGCAACCACGCTGGTCGTGGACGTCACGCTCGAAGGAAACGACCCTGTGGCGAGCGCCGTGCTCGACGCCAACGAGTTGACCGATTCCTGACAACCCGTGCCACCAAGGCGAACCACGGTTCGTCGGGCGTGATGCCTCGATCGCCAACGGGCCGATGACGCGCTCACTTGCTTCCCTTGGTAGCTGATGCCGCGGTCAGAGACCGGTGCGGCCGGCCTCGCGCATGAATGCCACAGCCTCGCTGTGGGGGGGCGCCCCGGCCTTGGAGCCGGTGGTGAACCCGGCGTCAACTGCCAGCGTGTGGCCGTTGGTATAACCCGACTGGTCGCTGGCCAAGAACAACGCAGCGTTCGCTACATCGGATGCCAGGCCGGGTCGATCCTTCAAGGGTGAGTTCTCGGCAAGCCGAGCCGTGAGTGCGGCCATGGCTTCGTGATCGCCCATGTGTGCGTGAGCAGCAAGCGGCGTTGTGACTCCGCTCGGGGCGACACAGTTGACACGGATCCCGAAACGACAGAGTTCGGCGCCGACGTTCTTGGTCAGGCCCACGATGGCATGTTTGGCCGCGGTGTAGGCATGGGGCCCGAACCCGCCGTTGATCCCGGCGGTGCTCGCCACGTTGATGATCGAGCCGGACTCGTTTGGCTTCATGACCCGCGCGGCATGTTTGAGGCCGAGGAACGTTCCGTTCACCAACACATCGTTGGTGACTTTGAACTCGTCGAGATCGACCTCGTCGATGGGTGCCCGCGCTCCCAAGATGCCGGCGTTGTTCATCATCACGTCCAAGCGACCGTGGCGGCTGACCGCGTCGTCGACCAACGCGGCCACATCGGCTTCGTGTGTGACGTCGCAGTGGACGTAGGTGCATGCATCGCCCAGCTCCGCGGCAAGAGCCAAGCCGGCTTCGTCTTGGATGTCACCAACAACGACCAGCGCACCTTCTTCGACAAATCGACGCGCTGTGGCCTCACCAATGCCGCTTGATGCTCCGGTAATGACCGCGACCTTGCCGTCAAGCATGCTCGTCATGGTTCTCCGTGTCTGGGTGGTGTGGATTGACGACTCTCCATCGTCCATCGGGATCTTGGGGAACGCCTACCGGACACCCTGGGTGAATCGTTTGGGGTCATATCCATAGGAGATGACGGGTTCGAAGAACTGTTCGACCGCCGGCGCGATCTCACACAGGGCCAGTGACAGGTTGAGCAATGCCGCCGAGCCTGGATCCATGTCGTCGGTCATCTCGATGCCGGCCAGGTGATCGAGGACGTCGTCCATGCGTGGCAAAATCGCCTGGTAGAACGCGTCGATCTCCTCCATCGTCGATCCGACCCTGCAGTCTTGGCGCTCGTCCATCGTGGGCAGGTTCCAGTCGAGGAGCGGCGCCAGGTCTTCGAAGCCCGCAGGCAGTACCAGATCGTTAGGGAGCACGTTGTCGCTCATCAGTGCCCCCGATGCAGCTTGATCATCTCGTCGGCCTGCCAGAGGCCCTGACGGATGAACAGCTCCTCGTCTTTGAGGATGAATTCCTTCTTGGCCCCAGATTTGAGCATGGCCTGCGTTTCCTCGATCTGGCGACCGTCCTCGATCATGATGTCCCGGAACATCACCCGGCTGTACTCCTGGCTGAAACGCTGTGCCGCTGTCGTCGGTGTTGGATAACACGTCGTGGAGAACCAATGCGTTTTGTCCGGGCCGAGCGGGATGAACTGGTGCGTGAAGTAGCTGCCGTTGGTGAGCGCCAAGAAGAACGATGGGAAGAAGACATTCAGCTCGAACGACCAGTCGCCGCTGCCCGTCGGGTTGACAAGAGGCGGTGCGAGCGCCGGCGAAATCGCCTCGCCATCTTCCATCGACGCCCCCGCGATAGTCGAGCCATGGCCGTAAGCCTTCATGGCCACGGCGCTGGGCATATGGGCCATGTTGCCGAACAACGACGCTCGAGCGTGATAGCCGACCACAGCCATGTCGATGAAGCGCGTGTGCGGGTTGGCGTCGCTGATGAACGCGTCGGGCAGTGACCGACTGTGCTGATAGGGCGTGTGGCAAACCTCTTGGAAGGCGTCTTTGACGAGCTTCCAGTTGGCGTTGACCACGGTTTCGAACGTGAAGACCTGTCCGGAAGTCTCGGCGAACGGATAGCCGTCGAGCCCGGCACCCAGATCGCCCAGGTATTCCAACAGCGTCTCGCGGGGTTCGGGATCGACGTTGATGAAGATGAATCCACCCCACTCCCCAACATGCACAGGGGTCAGCCCGAGGCACGAGGTGTCGAGGTCGAAGTAGTTCTCTTCGTCGGGGACAACGGTGAGCTCACCATTGAGCTTGTAGGTCCAGCCGTGGAATCGACAGGAGAACGAACGGTTGTTGCCCGACGCGTCGTAGGCAATCTTGTTGCCGCGATGGCTGCACACGTTGTGGAAAGCGTTGATGCTGTCGTCGCGGTCTCGCACGATCAGCACCTCGGTGTCACACACCGGGAGTTCTTTGACGATGAAGTCGCCGGCGTTGGCGATTTCTTCGACCCGTCCGGCGTTCATCCAGGTTTTCTTGAATATGTACTCGCGTTCGAGCTCGAAATACTCCGGGGAGTAGTACGGCTCGGTTGACACCGGAGCCGTTCCCATCTCCGGGTAACGGTCGTGATAGCGCTGGTTTGTTGCGTATGGATTGTCTTCGATAGCGGTCATGGATCCCCCAGGATCTGTGGTTTAGCTGTGCTCGAGGCCAGTGGCCTCGTTCAATTCTTCTACCCCGTCGGGTGGGACAAGGTTGTGCTCGGTTGTGGTATCGGCTTCTGTCAACTCGACGAGGCGGTCCACGACAGCCAACGGGTCCATCTGGTCGGTGACCGCGGCCCCACGCATCATCTCGAACATCTCCATGTTCGCTGCTTGGCGGGAGTCGGCCCCGAACCACTCCCACATCGTGTCGGCCATGGAGTCGTTGAAGCCCGTGTCATGAGGACCCGGGTTGATCATGCACACATCGATGCCGTGAGGCTCCATCTCGATGCGCATGCATTTGCCCATGCCCTCGAGTGCGTGCTTGGTCATGTTGTAGGGACCAAACGCCGGGAACGAGTGCAGTCCTCCAATGGACGACATCACGATGACGCGCCCCGATCCGCGTTCGATCATGCCCGCCGCCACCTTCTGGGTGATGGCCAGGGTGCCGAACACGTTGACTTCGAAGATCGCTCGGATGCGTTCCATCGGGACGTCGACCAAAGGCCCGGTCTGGCCCATGCCCGCGTTGTTGATGAGCACATCGATCGGCCACTGCGAGACTTTGTCGACGTCGTCAGATGTGATGTCGACGCGCTCGACGGTGAGCTGCGGTGCTTCAGCAGCAAGGCTCTCTGCTTGCTCGTCGGTTTCAGTGGTCGCAATGACGGTGTGGCCGCGTGCGGCAAGGGCGAGGCTGGCGCCCTTGCCGAAACCGGACCCGGCCCCGGTCACCAGGACGGTTTTGCTCACGGGGGCCTAGGCCTCAGACTTCGCCGCTTCGTGCCCATCGCGGATGGCCTTGACCGAACGCCAGTCATAGATCGGGCCTTCACTGCCGTCTTCGTTCAAGAAGATTGCGCCGTTCTGAACTTGGACGAAGTAGATGGTGTCGACATCGTGCTGGGTCTGTGCATGAACGGCACCTGATGGCTCGTAGATATAGCCGCCCGGGCCAGCGACGCCACCCCGATACTGGATCGCACCCTCGAGCACGAACGCAACCGTCTCACCGAGATGAATATGGGGAGGAATGATCGTGCCGGCCTTCGACTTGATTAGGGCCGTGTACGAGCCGTTCTCTTCGCTGATCCGCAGCACCATGATGGCGTTCTCGCCAGGCTCGGTGTTTGGCAGACCGAGGTCGATCCATTCGCCGTTGTTGGTGTCGATCGACAGTTCCAGGTCTTCGTTCATGGGTCGTCCTCGTTGGTTATTCGTGGTCGTAGTCGTGTGCTTGTTGATTCCGGTGCGCTGTCAGGGTCAGCAAGACAACGGCACAGAACTCGAACTTGCGTCTAGTCAAGCCTGTCGCGGATCGCCAACGTTGTCGAGCAGCATGCCCGACCCTGTCATCATCCGTTACGCCAACCAAGCGGTTGGTTTTAGAATAATGGCCTATGGTCTGAGGTGATGCAACCGGGCCAGCTGGACATCACGACCAGATCGAGGACTCCATGAAGGCAGCAGTCGTTTACAAATATGGCCAACCAATCGACGTGGTCGACGTCGAGCTTGGCGACGTGGGCCCTTCGGACATCCGCGTGAAGATCAAGGCCACCGGGCTGTGTCACTCCGACGTTGCCACCCAAACGGGCGACCTTCCTTTCCCGTTGCCCATCATCTTGGGCCATGAAGGCTCCGGCATTGTCACCGAGGTCGGCGCCGACGTCACCCAGACCAAAGTCGGCGACCACGTCGTCCTCTCGGCGCTGATCCATTGTGGCGTTTGTGCACAGTGTGAGAAGGGCCACCACAACATCTGCGAGTGGGGCCTGGGCGTATTGGGAACGTGCGCAAACCCCGACGGGAAGCTCCGCGCGACCGACGCCGAAGGCAACGAGCTGCACCAGTTCGCCTTGCTTGGCACCTTGACCGAAGAGCTCATCTGCCACGAAAAGCACGCTGTTCCCATCCCCGACGACGTCCCGTTCGACGTCGCCTGCCTGGCGGGCTGCGGCGTCCTCACCGGAATGGGCGCAGTCGTCAACAGAGCGAAGGTGCAGGAGGGAGAGTCCGTGGCGGTCATCGGCTGCGGCGGTGTCGGGCTCAACGTCATCCAGGTCGCCGCCATGTTGGGGGCCAACCCGGTCATCGCCATCGATATTCACGACGACAAACTCAAGATGGCCCGCTCGTTTGGTGCCACACACGTCATCGCAAGTGGGCCCGATGTCGACGTGGCGGCCGCTGTGCACGAGATCACCAACGGTGTCGGCGCCGACTACGCATTCGAGGTCGTCGGGATCCCCGAGCTCGTCCGCCAGGCATGGGACTGCCTTGCCGTCGACGGCACGGCGATCGGTGTCGGGGTTTCGCCCGCCACGAGCGAGCTCTCACTCCCGGCCTTCGAGTTGGCCAACAGCGAGAAGACCCTGATGGCCAGCATGTACGGAAGCTCGCAGCCCACACGCGACATCCTGGTGGCCATCGAGCTCTACCGCGATGGCAAGCTCAAGTTCGACGAGTTGATCACCCATCGCTTCGAACTCAAAGACATCAACGGAGCGGTCGACAAGATGCACGGTGGCAGCGACGCCCGTGGCATCGTAGTTTTTGACTAAACCGCTGGCGACCTGCCTGTGTTATCAGCGGCCGAATGGACGGAGCACCATGAAGACAGAAGAAACCAATACCGACACAGCCGAGCGAGATGAGCCGCTGAGCGCCGAAGCAATCGGGGACGAGCTCATGCGGCGAGGCCACGTCACCACATCGTGGGACGGGATCGGCAGCATCACGTTGCCGACCGAGGCCATCGCCACGATGTACAAAATCGGCATGCCCGGCAATCCCCAGGCGCCGACGGTGTTCAAGATGTGGTTCCCACCGGGTTGCACGATCGAAACCCACACCCACGACTGCGACTATTCCGAGATCATCCTCGAAGGGTCACAGATGGTCGGCCGCGAGACGCTCTATCCCGGAGACGTCCGGATCGGCCTCGCGAACCGAGGCTATGGGCCACTCGTTGCCGGGCCCGAAGGCGCCAGTGTCCTGGTGATCTTCGCGACAGGAGACTGGCCGGCAATCCCCCTGGGGACCAAGGGTGACGGCAGCACGCTTGGCACCAACGAGATCACTGACCGGTTCGAAGCCAATTGAGCCACGAGGCGACGCGTGCGCTGGTCCCACGCCAGCCGTGGGTCACCGCCGTCACTGCCGACGCAGTTCGTCACTTCGCCTGGGGCGTCGGGGACGACAACCCGATGTGGCACGACTCGACCCAAGCGGACGGATCTCGCTGGGGCGGCCTTATCGCCCCGCCATGCCTGTTCTACGCCGTGCACGAAACGACCGTCGCTCCGGGCCACGAACCCGCGCGCCGCTTGTACACCTCGGTCGAGTGGGTCTGGCATGACGTCGCTCCTGTCGGAGCCTTGCTGCAAGGCTCGGCCACCTCGATCTCCGAGAACGAAACCCCAGCAGGCATCGAGCAAGTCGGCCAGGTCCGCTTCACGGCCGACGGCCAGCATGTGGCCACGGCCCGTACCACATGCCTGCGCACTACTACTGCGGCCGTGTCCAGCGACGAGCGGGCAGAAGTCAGATACTCCAGCGACCAACTAGCCGACCTCGAAGCCACCATCCTGGCCGAACATCGCACAGGCGCAGATCAGCTCGTGTGGGAAGACGTCGCCGCCGGCACCCAACTCGGCCCGCTCCTCAAGGGGCCCCTCAGCATCATGGACGTCGTGGCCTGGTGCGCGGCCACCCAGGGTGTGGCCCAGCCGGCCGACGGCTACAGCGAGGGCGGCCTCCACGCGGCAACGGCAACCGGGCCACAGCAGGTCGCCTGGATCGCACACCTGTTGTCGGACTGGGTGGGCGACAACGGCTTCGTACATCGCCTCGCCGTCGACATCGATACCAACCCGGCACTCGGGACCACCACATCAATCACAGCCACGGTGACAGGCAAGGCAATCGTCGGCGCAGTGGCATTCGTCGACCTTGATGTCTCCGCAACCGACCAAGCCGGTGCGCTCAGCGCGCGTGGAACTGCTCAGGTTGCGCTGCCATCGCGCGACTCGGGACCGGTGACCACCCCTATTGGCGGGGATAGCTCAACCTGAGCGGAGCGTTGGCCGAGGTCGAGTCGAAATCAAGGTCGGGCCTCAGCCAGGATCGTTCGAGGTAAGCACACCCCCGCTGAGCAACGCCAGCACGGCCTCGCGCACCATCTCGGGCTCGAAGCGGCTGAGCTCGGGGTCGTACCACTCGATCAGCCAGCTGACCATGCCCAACGTGATCCGAGCCATCAACATTGGATGGATGTCGTCACGAATCTGGCCCGCCGCCTGTGCGTCGTCGATGAGCACCGACAAGCGCCGGTCGTAGGCGCGCCGACGCTTGATCACCGCATCCCCGGTGGGCGTACCGGGCTTTTGGCGGAGCACCAGGCTGACCCGGCCGCTGTCGCTCACGGTCTGGTCCACCGCGAGCCCGATCGCGGTCAGGAACCCATGTTCATTGTCTGGATCGACCTCGGCCTGATCGAGCACCTGCTCTGCGTCATCTTGGGCCTGGGTGGTGAGCCTCTTGAGGAGGTCCTCTTTGCCGTCGACGTAGTGGTAAAGGCTGGACTTGTGCAGGCCCAACCGATCCGCCAATTGCTGCATCGTGGCTGCGTCGTACCCCTCTGCAAGGAACAGATCTGCGGCTTCATCCAAGACTCGTTGGAGTCTCTTTGGATCAGTTTTGCGCGGCATGCCAGACTTCCCTCACCGGCGCTGGAGCCAAGCGTGCTCGCTGCCGACCATCAGCGATCGCCATCTCGGTCCCACGCAGCACCCACACCCCTGGCTCGCAGTTCGTGGCGTTCGATTTCTTGCTTGGTGATAGTACGCGGGAACTCAGTCACGTACTCGACGTAGCGGGGGACCTTGAAGTACGCGACCTGTTCGGCGCACCAAGAGACCACCTCGTCGGGGCTAAGCGTTGATCCCGGCACAAGTTGTACGTAGGCCTTGATGTCCTCTTCGCCCAGGTCGCCAGGGACGCCAGCGATGGCACAGTCTTCGACCGCGTCATGGGCCGAGAGCACCTTCTCGACCTCGAACGCCGACACGTTTTCGCCGCGAACACGGACCCAATGGGCTTGACGGCCAACGAAGTGCAGGTAGCCGTCGTCGTCGAGATACCCGATATCGCCGGAGTGATACCACAAGTTGCGCCACGCGTTGATGGTCTCTTGGGGCTTGTTGATGTACTCGAGCATGAACGTGTTTGTGGCAGTCGGCCGGAGCAGAATCTGGCCTTGCTCGCCGGTGGGGACCGGACACTCTTGCTCGTCCACGATACAGATATCGGCCCAGCCATAGGTCTTGCCACACGTGTTGACCGTCTTGTCGTGGAGGCGTTCGCTACACAACAGCACCCCGACCTCGGTCATGGCATATACCTCGAGGAGCGGGACGCCGAAACGTTCCTCGAAGTCGGTCCGAAACGATGACCGGACTTGGCCCGATGCGATGCCGATTCCGACGCGCACGTTGTGGTCACGGTCGGCATCGGACGGTTCGAGGCTGAGCAACGCAGCGATCATTGTGCCGATGGGGTCGATGATGGTGGCCCCGGTCTCTCGGGCGATGCGCCAGTAGTTCGAGACGCTGAACCATCGGGTCATGACGCCGGTTGTTCCGCAATAGAGCGGACCCATCAGGCCGAACTGCTGACCACCCACGTGGAAGAAGTGCGAGTTGGCGAAGTGCACGTCGTCGGGGCGCGAGTCGGTGATCTCCTTGTACCGCTCTGCTGCGGCGATGTAGTGGAGATGCGGGGCCAACACCCCCTTCGGCATGCTGGTGCTCCCCCCGGTGTAGATGATCGACATCGGGTCGTTCGGCGCGAGCCCGACCTCGGGCAAGACATTGTCGCCCTCGAGGAGTTTGGGGAACTCGATGAACCCGTCAAGGTCAGGGCCGCGCCAGAGGACTTCGACGGGCACGTGGGTGAAACCGGGGCGAGCTTGTTGATACACCTCGATCAGATCGTGATCGACAATGATCATTTTCGCGTTGGTGTCGCCGAGGCTGTAGACGAGCTCGTTCGGCGCAAGCGAAACGTTGAGCGCTGCGAAGATCGCGCCAAGCTTCACGCAGGCAATCCAGATGGCCGCGTGATCCACCGAGTTGTACATGAACGTGGCAACGACGTCGCCTTTGACCACGCCATGGGCTGCCATTGAGCTGGCAATCCGGTTGGACTGTTCGTCGGCTGCGGCATAGGTCAGCGTCTCGTCGTCGCAGATCAGCAGCGCCTTGTCGCCCAACGATCTCCGGGCGAGGAAAACATCTCGCATGTTGGTGTGCTCGAGTTCAATGCCATTCAGCTGCACAGCATTACTTCTTCCTCAAGGACTCTCGGGTGGCGCGGTCCAACGGTCTTGGTCGCCCCCGAAGAGCGGTAGGCCGACGGGACCGTACTCCGATGATGGCAATGCAACGATCGCGGTGCCCCTGGTCGTGACGATATCGGCTTGGTTGCGGCCTTCGACCTCGATGGCGACGAAGCAGTGCTCATCGACCCAGCGGTCGGTGACCCGACCGGAAAGGTAGGTGGTATCGCCGACGATATTTGGCCGAACGACGTCGACGTCGGCCTCGGCCAAGTGGGCATCGTCGCCCATCCAATCGGTGAACAGCGCAATGACCCACGCGATGCGATGCAAGCCGACGTCGTAGGCACCGCCCATGCCAACGTCTTTGCCTTCCTTCGATGAGAAGTGGCCTCGAGCCGCAGAATCCTTGGCGCCCGTCTCGGCATTGATGGCGTAGTCATCGTGATGGCGGCGATAGCGCACCGCATCACCGTGAGCTCCGCCATAGTGCAGCGCACCTTGTGCCCCCGCGTACCAGGCAAAGATCCGATCGAGCGTCAATGGTTGCGACATCGGGCCGACCAGATCGCCGACCGCCACGCTCTCCCACGTCCGCTCCTGAGCGCCCCGACGGACGCTGTCGGGCTGGTCGGGGGCGTAGGTTCTGACCTCTGGCGCCTGGACGGGGGCCTTGTCGACTTTCGTCTTGTCTGGCAGGGCGTTATCCGATCCAGGTTTGTCCGCACTTGCCTTCGTACGGCGGGGGGTTCGAGCGACGCGGCCCTCGGCCACACTGATCAGGCCACCGTCGTCGCGGCGGTACACAATCTCGCCGGTCTGCAGCACCCACGGGCCAAAGCGCCGACCGGTTTTCTCTTCCATCTCGGTAAAGGTGGCCTCGACATCAAACACGTCATCGGCATAGATGGCGTCATACCAGCGCCATCGTGTGCCGGCGTAAATCCACTGCACGCCGGGCAACTTGGGCGCCACGATCGCGGCATCGACGGCGTAGAGGAACGACGGCGGTGCCAGCGGGCGCTGCCACTTGGTGGCCGCTGCGTAGCTCGGGTCGCGCCACAACGGGTTGTCGTCGCCGACCCCATCGGCAAACTGACGGATCGCATCGCGCGTCGCTGCCTTGTTCCACTGCATGCGGTCCCGGCGAAGGGGAACACCGATCAGTTCACGGGCCTCGGCGATCGACTGCTCGTCGATGACACCCCAACGGGAGGCGTTCAACGGATCATCGGAACTTGGGGATGACGTCCTCGGCAAAGCGACGCAGGACCCGACTGTTTTGCTCGCGAGAGTTGTAGGGCGGGAAGTGCAAGATCAAACTGTCCGCCCCTGTGACTTCTTCCATGTATTTGATCTTTTCTACGACCGTCTCCGCCGAACCGTAGATGATGGTGTCCTCGCAGAGGTCCTCGTAGTCCGAACCCTGGTACTTGTCCTTGTTCTCCTGGGAGATCGTGCCCAGGTACCCCGAGGTGGATGCCCCAGTGAAGGAGTGCACGTGGCGGACCACCGATTCGCCGGCCTCTTCTTTGGCTTGCGCATCCGTCTCGGCGACATAGACCATCCGCCCAATACCCACCGACCCGTGGCCGGGGTTGGCGTTGTAGGGCGCCTCGGTGGCATCGCACTGGTCGCTGTAGAACTTCGCCTTCGGGGCGAGCTGCTGGATAGGCGTGAGGGTCGACATCAATAGACCAAGACCGTAGCTGGCACACAGTGCAATGGATTCTTCAGAGGCGGCCCCCATGTACATGGGGGGGTGTGGCTGCTGGATCGAGTGGGGAAGGATCTCGTAGTCCCCGGTGATGTTGATATCGGGGAGGTGCACACCCTTGTGTTCGACCTGATGGGTGTGGAACAGGCTCATGATCACCTTGAGGGCTTCGGCTTGGTAAGCCCTGCGGTTCTCGAAATCCGCGCCCAGCGCCTCGAACTCATGCTCGCGGTAGCCTGAACCAATCCCAAACGCGATGCGACCGTTGGTCAAGATGTCGACAAAGGCAATGTTCTCGACCAGCCGGACCACATTGTGGAGCGGGACCACCATCACGCCGCTGCACAACGTGATGCGTTCAGTGAGGGTTGCCAGGTAGGCGATGTAGGTCAAGGGGTCCGGCAAGATGCCATAGCCCGTGCTGGCGTGATGCTCGGCGATCCAGACGTAGTCGTACCCGTCCTTGTCGGCCTCGATGATCTCGTTGGTGACGCGCTCGTGGATCTCGCGATATGGGTAGGACTCGACGCCCTTGTCGGGCTGGGACAGCTCGATGATGCCGAACTTCATAGGCTTCTACCCTCTCTCTGGAGCTCTTTCGAGCTCTTTCGAGCTCTTTCGAGCTCGTTCAGCTGTTCTGGCTTCTGCGAAGTCTCGACACCGGTCGTTAACCATCCGCATGGTTGGCTTACGAGAGACTCGCACACCAGCTTGACCCACGCAACCGTACAGGTGGCGCAAGGCCCGCCCGGCCGCCCGTTCGTTTCGGGGCTCCCTCGACGCTTGCACGATGTTTGACCCGCTCGTAGGTTGACCACTGCCAGCAACTTTGTCGACCGCGTCGAGCGAGGCGCCAGACAAGCCTGACTACCAATCTGACGAACAAGCCTGACTACCAAGCAGAACGAAACAAGGACGTGACCCATGACAGAGCGCGGACCACTTGCATCGATGCAAGTCATTCATGTCGATGACCTCGAGTACGAGGCCTATGTCGACGAGACCGGGCGAGTGCCACCAGGCGCGGCCATGAAGAACCTGATAGACGCCGAGCGCATCAACCCCGCGTTCAAAGAGTCTTCGGGAAACCTCGTCGCACTCACACGGTTCGACCCCCACTACACGGCGCCATCACACTGGCATCCGTCGGACACGCTCTACATCATCAAGTCGGGCGAGTTCAGCGTTGAGGGAGAGGGAACATACCTCCCGGGAGACTTCCGGTGGGTCAAGGGCGGAACCGCCTATGGCTCTGAGATGTCGGGACCAGACGGCTGTGAGTTCTATCTCATCAGCCTCGGACCGTTCGACGTCATCATGCCTGAGGACACCCCACCCCCGAACGGGTATTGGCACGAGTACCTCGGCTAGCGAGGACCACCACCGACACCCCGCTGCTCAAGCGCGGGCCGCCGGTCTCAGTAGTTCAAGGCCAGGCCCGGCCTCGGCCACTCAAAGGTCCGAAGCGTGCCAGTGCGCGAGCACGTCAGATACGCGGTGCGTAGATCGCTCCCGCCGAAGCAGATATTGGTGGTCAGCGGATCGCCGGTTTCGACAATGACCGGGGCCGCCGCGCCAAGCGGGTCCACGTCGGTGATTCCGCCGCCGGACCCCAGCGTCCCGACGCACACGTGACCTTCGCTGTCCACGGCGAGCGAATCGAATCGATGAGTCCCCGGCACACGGTGCACCAGTTTCCGAGCCGGCGAGGCGATCTTGCCTGGGTCACTCAAGTCCCAGGCATACAAGGCGCCCGTGTTGGTTTCGGCGACGTAGAGTCGCCCGCCGTCGGGAGAGAGGCCCACCCCGTTCGGGGTAATCAGCGGATAGATCACCTCGGTCACCAATGAGCCATCGGGAGATGCGTAGTACACGCCACCATGGTCATGGGTGCGCGGCCACGTCTTACCGAGATCGGTAAACCAGAATCCACCCGCGCTGTCAAAGACGATGTCGTTGGGTCCGCTCAGGCGATGCCCGTCGCAGTGGGTGTACAGATCCTCGACCTTGCCGGTCTCCAGATCGACGGCCTGGATTGAGCCGCCCACGTACTCAGGCGGCATTCCGAGCGAAGCGAAATAACCCCCGGCATCGTTGTCCGGCCCGAAGCCGCCGTTGTTGCACACGTAGGCGCGGCCATCGGGACCCAGCGCGACTCCGTTGGGTCCCCCGCCGAGCTCGGCCACCACCTCGACCGAGCCGTCAGGGCTTACCCGGCTGAGCGTCTGGCGAATCAACTCGACCAAGAGCACTGACCCATCGGGCATTGCCACAGGCCCTTCGGGAAAGAGAAGTCCTTCTGCCATCACATCCATGGTGGACATCATGGCCTCGAATCGCCCGCTGCATCAATGCCAACGACCATGTCCGGGCCATCGGGACCGCCCGTGAGCTCCAACCCGGGGGTCCGCCAGAGCGGCAGCGCCATGCGTGCGTCGATGCGCAAAGCGTAGGCCTCGACCGGGTCGCCCACCCGCACAACCTCGGGATCGGCCACAACGACGTTACCCATAAGGCGAGCGCCCTCGGGCAGATCAATCATCGCGAGAATGAACGGAGCCATGGACCGAAATGGTTCCACGCCATGACGTCGTACAACCGTGAACGTGTGGATCTCACCGACACCCGCTGTCTGCATCCACCCGGGCGTCGCGCCACAGTTGGTGCACAGCGTCTTCGGCGGGAACTGCCTGTGGTCACAGGAGTCACATCGCTGGACAATCAGCCTGCCCTCGGCCGCCGCCTCGAAGTACGCCAAATCGAGCGCAGATGGATCGAGCGCTGGACGGATCCATTCACCATCATCGATTACCTCGATCATGCGCGGTCCCTCCCCAAGATCGTGGTCCCGACATAGGGCAACAGCCCTCCACATCCCGCAACAAGCGCTAGCTCGCAGTCGGGGACTTGAGATGCTCCCCCATGGCCGCGAAGTTGGCGGACGGCTTCAGTGACCAGCATCGTCCCGCGCATTCCCGAGTGACAGCTCGACAGCCCGCCCCCGTCGGTGTTGAGCGGAAGCCGACCGCCGCGGCGCAGGTGCCCCTCATCAACGAACGCTCCCCCTTCTCCCTTCTCCCTTCTCCCTTCTCCCTTCTCCCTTCTCCCTTCTCCCTTCTCCCTTCTCCCTTCTCCCTTCTCCCTTCTCCCAGAATCCATTGTCCTCGAGCAACAACATCGCGGTGATCGTGAAGGAGTCGTAGAACTGGACGGTGTCGATATCGGCCGGGCCGGCGTCGGCCTGCCGATAGGCCTCGACGCCCGCTGTTGTCGTGAAGTCCGGCATGGAATGGATGTGCCAGTGCGTGGTGGCTGCGGCCGCACCGAGCACATGCACCATTGGTTGTTTGAGGTCGCGGGCACGCTCTTCGGTGGTCATGATGAACGCCGCACCCCCATCGGCCACCACACAACAGTCGAGCAGATGGAGCGGATCGGCGATCATAGGACTGGCCAGGACATCATCGACCGTCAGGGGCTTCTGGTAGAGCGCGTTGGGGTTGAGCCCGGCGAACTCTCGAACACCGACGGCGATCTTGGCCAACTGCTCCGACGTCGTCGCGTACTCGGCCATATGGCGGGTTGCCGCCAGCGCATAACAGCTCGCGATCGTGCTGCCGTAGGTCTGCTCGTACATGAGCAGCCCGCTGAGGCCGCCCTCGACCGAGAGACCTCCGGTGCCGAGCGTGCGACCGAAACGGGTGTAGAAGTCGGACCCATAGGCAAACAGAATCGTCTCGGCACGACCGTCCCGAATCGCGGCCGCAGCATCGGGGATCTGCGATTGGGCTGCAGACCCGCCGGTGTAGGTGGTGTTCACCCATCGCGGCCGCAGCCCCAGATGCTCAATCGCCTCCACGTGCAGCTCGGGGTCGGTGGGCATCGCTGCACACGCAAAACCGTCGATGTCGCCAAGCGCGAGCCCGCAGTCCGCCAGCGCACGCTGGGTTGATTGCACAATGTGCCCGAACGAATCGAGGTGCGGCGCCTTTGGGTAGTCGGAGAGGCCGATCCCAACGATCACTGGCTCACGTGACATTGCTGTCTCCGATCTTGCGGCTCGCCGCCATCTCGTGAAGGTCGACCTTGGACACCTTGTTCGAACCGGTCAGTGGGAAGGCCTCGAGTGTCTCGACGTACCGGGGCACTTTGAAGTTTGCCATCCGTTCCCGACACCAGGCGACGAACACGTCGGGTTCGATCGGGGCACGGGCAACAATGAACGCACACACGACCTCGCCCAACCGGGCGTCGGGCACAGCAATGATCGCGGCGTCCTCGATGTCGGGGTGCTCACGCATCATGTCCTCGACCTCGGCTGGGTAGACGTTGAAACCGCCGACGATGATCATTTCCTTGATGCGGCCGAGGATCTTGTAGTAGCCATCGGCGTTGCACATGCCCTCGTCGCCGGTGTGCAGCCAGCCCTCGCTGTCGATCGTCGCTGCAGTGGCACTGTCGTCGTCGAGATAGCGATCCATCACTGCATATCCTCGCACCACAATCTCACCGGCCTCTCGGGTCGCGACGGGCTGGTTGTTCTCGTCGACAACACGGAGTTCGAGGTCCGTGCACGCGACACCGACCGTGGTGGCCGCGACCTCGGCCGAGTCCGTCGACAACGTGTAGGTGGCCGTGCCACATTCGGTCATCCCGTAGGCCTGAATGACCCGATCGAACGTCAGGCGATCGAGCATCCGCTGAATCAACTCAACAGGCACGTCGGTCGAGCCGGTGAGCGACAGCCGGAGCGACGAGACATCGTGGTCATCAAGGGCCGGGTGCTTCAGCAGCGAGTGAAAGATCGTCGGTGGTCCGGGGAAGTAGGTGATCCGCTCTGCCTCGATCGTCTCGAGAACCGTGCCAACGTCGAAGACCGGCTGCGGGTAGATCGTGCACCCGGCGAAGAACCCCGGAACCCAACCGCCCGTGTAGCCGAACACATGGAAGAAGGGGTTCACGATCAGATAGCGGTCGTCCGCCAAGATCCCGTTCTCAGCAATCGTGTTGAACGTCTGGCGCACCGTCGGCCCGTGACGATGCCGCACACCCTTCGGTCGACCTGTGCTGCCCGAAGTGAACATGATGTCGCTCAGATCGTCAGGCCCCAGATCGGCCAGGGCCTCGTGCCATTGGGCGCTCTCGACATCTTCACCGGCGTCGAGGGATGTCTGCCAACTGGCAGCCCCGTGGTCGGCGGCGATGTCGATGATGCGGATCGGGGCTGCACCGCCGCCAACAGCGCCATCACCAACAGCGCCGTCGTCAACAGCGCCAGCGCCAGCTACAAGGTCCACCGCTCGCTGCGGGTCCATGCCCATGAACCCAGGAGCCCCAAACAGGATCTTGGGGCGGGTTCGGGCCAGTGGATACGCTGCCTCAGCGGACTTGTACCTCGTGTTGATGGGAACCATGACGGCACCAACCGCCTGCGCTCCCAGAGTGGCGGCAATCCAGCGCGTCGAGTTCGGCGCCCAGATCGCCACCCGATCACCGCGGCCCACCCCCGCAGCCAGCATGGCCCTGGCCGAGCCGTCGATGAGCTGAGCAAGTCCGGCGTAGGTGGTGCGGTGAGCACCTTCGACGACAGCCAATTTGTCGGGCATCTCTCGAGCTCTCGCGAGCACGACTCCTGGAATCGTTGTCGCAGTCAGTTCAGCCGCCATGGGCTCTTCTCTAGTGTCAACCAACGAGCCGTTTCGCTCGGCCTATCGCATTCCTACTCTCGCCAAGGACCCAAATGCCCAACTCGAGATCGGCACCGCCGGTCAGCGCTCGCCCACCACGCACCCAAGGCGTCGAGCTCCACGCCCTGATCCGGCAATACCCGAGCGCTATCGGGAGAATGGGCTCTCACACAAATCTCCGAGCCACGGGCAGGATCGTCAATCGGCGATCACCGCCCGCAGATTGACCAGGGCATCACCAACAGATCACCCTCACCCGAGTGGGATACGGAACGGGTTGACCACGCTCGCTGCGGAATGCTTCCTCGACGAGATGGCCTGGCTCGATATATCTTCAAGAGATGACGAACCAACCCGAAGTTACAGAGATCGTGACCGCCTGCCGGGCGCTGAGCTTGCAGGGCTGCGGGTCAGTCATCGGCGGGCATGTGTCCATTCGCGTGCCGGGCCGCGACGCGCTGTGGATCAACGCATTCGACCGAACGCTGAGCGAGGTCACCGAAAACGACATCTTGATGATCGATTTCGACGGCAAGCTCTTGGAAGGCGACCGGCCGATCAGCCCCGGCTATGAGTTCCACCCGGGGATCTACAACCAACGCAGCGACGTGAACGCCATCGTGCACACACATGGGTTCTGGGGGTCCGCGCTGGCGTCGATGGCACGACCGCTAAAGATCCGCCACAACCTCGCTTGTATCTTCTATGACGACCAGGTCCTGAGCCCCGACGACTCGTTCTCATCAATCGGCACAGCCATCGGGGACGCACACACGATCATCATCCCGTGGCACGGATGCATCACCGTTGGCAGCAACATTGGACGAGCGGCCGCGCTGCACTCAACCCTCGAAGACATGGCCAAGCTTGATGTCACCCTCGAGCCGACCGGAGCTCCTGAATTACCCGAAGACCGGCGTGAGTTCCTGAAGGACCTGATTCTCGAAAAGGCCCGCTACCTCGAGCAAACATGGGACCTCATGCGACGCAACGTCGCCAACCACGGCTGACTCCCCCACTGGCCCACGACCCCGTTCCTGCATTTCTGACGGCTCCTCGCAGGCCAGAGGGCTCCCGCCGCTTGCAAGACCGGCGCGCGGGGCCGTCAGAAATCAAGAGACCGTTCTTGTGGGGTCTGACGACCGCGGCTTTAGGACGGGCGGAAACGCACCAGGGACGAGCCTTCGCCGGTGTCATCGAACACGGCGGTGACCGCCATATCGATGGTCACGGTGGCGGCGGCGCAATCGACGATGTTGGTGAGCATCGTCGGGCCCTCATCGAGCCGGACGTACGCAACGACGAAGGGCAGATTTTCCCTCCACCGACGACCGCTTCCAGCTCGGGTGACCGTGAAGCTGTACACGGTCCCGGTACCAGCCATCGTCTCCCAGACCAGGGCGTCACTGTGGCAGTCCGGGCAGATCGCCCGCGGATACCAAACCACCAACCCACACTGCGTGCAGCGCGGGAGATCGATCCGGCCCTCAGCCGTCCCGTCCCAGAACTGCTGGGTTTCGACGTTCACCACAGGCGCCTTGGCCGGAAGCTCACTCATCGCCTTGCCCCCTTCGCGCTCCGATGTTCAGTTGGGGTCTGACCCCGACTGAACAAAACGTGTTGAGTTGGGGTCTGTCCCCATCTAAACAACGTTTCGCCGGTTTGGACTTGTGGCATCGGGTTGCGCGGGTAGGCGTTCATGCTTCGGCGCCCAAGATCAGGGTGGCGCTACCCATGCGCGTTGCCATCGAGCCGCCGGTTCCGTGAGCGAGCGCAAGCCGACAATCGGGCACCTGCACCTCGGCGTGGGCTTCGCCGCGGAGTTGGCGGACTGCCTCGACAACCTTGGTCATACCGCCACGATTGAACGGGTGGTTGTTGCACAACCCGCCCCCATCGGTGTTGAACGGCAACCGGCCATGGGGAGCGTGCAGGGCCCCATCCAAAACGAAGCGGCCCCCTTCGCCCTTGGCACAGAACCCCAGATCCTCCAACGTCACCAACACGGTGATAGTGAAGCTGTCGTAGATCGAGACGTAGTCGATGTCTCCTGGGGCGACGCCCGCCTCGGCGAAGGCGGCCGGACCCGACAGAGCCGCAGCCGTCGACGTGAGATCGATGCGGCCCGCATTGGCACCCTTGGCACCGAAGCCCGTGCCGAGCACGGGGATCGTATGGCGATCGAGCGTCTCGGCTACGGCCTGGCTGACGACAACGAGGGCACCGCCGCCGTCGGTGACCACGCAGGCGTCCAGCATGTGCAGCGGGTCGGAGATCATCCGAGATTCCAAGACGTCGTCAACCGTCACCACGTTTTGCAGGAACGCATTGGGATTGTGCTGGGCATGGGTCGAGGCCGCGACCTTGATCTCGGCCAGCTGTGCGCTGGTGGTGCCGAAGTCGTGCAT
>CAWKYX010000013.1:0-27074 GCA_963854265.1 Acidimicrobiia bacterium | reverse complement strand
ACAATGACCCTGGGGATCTTGTACAGGAGAACGGCTCCGCTGCACATGTCGCACGGCGACAGCGTTGAATACAGCGTGGAGCGTTGATAGTCCGCGGCACTGAGGCGACCCGCATTTTCCAGGCAGGCCATCTCGGCGTGGAGCACAGAGCTGCTCTTTTGGATCCTCTGGTTGTGACCCCGACCAACAATTTCGCTGTCGATGACCAAGACGGAGCCAATCGGGATCCCACCGGCCGCCAGGCCAAGCCGTGCTTCGGCCACAGCCACTTCCATGAAAGGGTCTCTCATGACAGCACCGAGTTGATGCGGTCGAGCATGTCGACGTCAAGCCGGTCGATCACGTCGAGCGCACCGAAGTTCTGTTCGACCTGTTCGACTTTGGATGCCCCGGTGATCACTGAGGACACATTTGGGTTGGTCGCACACCACGCGATGGCAAGCTGAGCCAGCGTGCACCCGAGCTCGTCGGCGATGGGCTTGAGCTGCTGCACCTGCTCGTTGGCCCGCTGGTCGGTCAGGGAGTCGGACAGCCACTCATACCCCGCCAGTGCTCCTCGGCTGTCATCTGGGATACCCCCCGAATACTTGCCGGTCAACAGGCCTGACTTGAGCGGGCTCCACGTGGTCAGACCGATTCCGAGGTCGTCGTACAGCCGGGCGTACTCCTGCTCGACGCGGCGACGGTCAAACATGTTGTACTGCGGCTGCTCGACGACAGGCTTGTGGAGATGATGCCGCTCGGCGATCTCCCAAGCGGCACGGATCTCGTCGGCCGTCCACTCAGACGTGCCCCAGTAGAGCGCTTTGCCCGAGGTGATGACGTCGTGCATCGCGAAGACCGTCTCCTCTATCGGCGTGTCGGGATCGGACCGATGGCAATAGAGGAGGTCAACAAAGTCCAGGCCGAGTCGTCCGAGCGAACCGTCGATGCCTTGCATCAAGTACTTACGGTTGAGCGTGTTGGACATGTTCGGGCCCGAGTAGATACCCCAGTACAACTTTGTGGAAATTACATAGGAGTGCCGAGCCCAACCCATCTTGGCGATGACGCGACCCATGATGGCCTCGGACTCGCCGCCAGAATACGCCTCGGCGTTGTCGAAGAAGTTGCATCCGGCATCCCACGCCACAGCCATGCAGTCACGGGCAAGCGTGTCGTCAAGCTGGGGACCGAACGTCACCCACGACCCGAACGACAACACGCTGACCTGAAGGCCGGATCGGCCGAGGTTTCGATACTCCACTTGGCTCCCGAGTTGGGCGAGGCCTCACCGTAGCTGCCGATCTTCGCGAAGTCCGACGCGCACAACTAACCTCACCCGCAGTGCGGGGATACATTGACGCCCGACCCGAGATGAGTTGGGCAGCAAGCCTTGGACTCGAAGCAACCCTCAGTGGCCTTGCAGGTAATGCGCAGGACCCCAAGGGCGCAGAGTCCCTGTTGGCCGCACTCGACAAGCACGTTGCCAGCATTGGCTCCGATCGTGATGGGCATGCTCACCGAGAAGAAGGCCGGCGGCGGCCTCGATGCCGGCGGTCTGGCCGGGATGCTCAAACGAGAGGCCGATGGCTTCGACCTTGGCACGCGTTGGGCAACCTGGCCTCGCGACTGAGCAGTTCGATGAACCAAAAAACGCCGCCTCGACTCTCGGCGGCGGCGTTTGTTGTTTTGACTGAAACTCGGGTCTTGCTAACCCTCGAGCAACGAGAGCCCGTTGACATATGCCCCATCGTTGACTGGTGGTAGCGAGTTGCCGTCGCTGTCGGCGATCTCGACGAAGAGATTGTCGCCCGAGCACAAAGACACGAGGCCCGCGTCCTCATAGATACATGACCAGCCATAGCTACCCACGCGCCCACGCGATTGTCCATCATCCATGGCCGCGAAAATGTTGGCCGGGTTTGCGAGGTTCTCGAATCCGATTTCTTCATACAGGTCGTGCAGATCGTTGAGGGTCGCCCACCCCAGACTCGTAAACACGGCATCGGGCGCCTCCGGCGCGTAGACCTCGATATTCGCCTCGAATTGTGCGAGAAGGTCCTTGACCTCCTGAGGGGCCCATGGGTCTTCGTTTACGAAGCCGCCTCGCGCCATCCAACTGCCCACGATCAAGTCGCCAACTTCGGCGTAGACATCGGCGGCGGCGCAGGTGCCGCTATAGAACATCCGTTCCGGCTCGATTCCCAGCTGGGAGGCGGCCCGAATCACGGGGATCCACTCGTTCTGTGCTGCCAGCAACATGACCAGGTCGGCGTCGTCGGGGACCTCACTCATGGCGGGAATCGCATCAGTAAGTGGCAGAGGCACGTTGATGTTCACGAACTCGATACCGAACTGTTCGAAGATCGGCGCCAGACCATCGGCGACTGCGGCATCAGCGGCGGGGTTCGAGTTGACCAATACTGCGACCTTCTTCGCTCCGAGTTCTTCGGCGGCGAACCGAGCCATCGCTGCATAGATGCTGATGCTGCCACCATTGAAGTAGCGGGCATTGGGCTGGTTGTAGTCCGATGCAAACAGCGGCAGACCACCGATGATCGGGGTGTCGCCCATCGTGGCGTAGAAGTCGAAGGCAAACGTCCAGATATTGACGCCGTTCATCAACGACACAAGGTCGGAGCTCGCGAGCTCTTGGGCACACTCTTGTGCCTTCTCGACCCCATTTTGGACACACGACACGATCTCGATCGGGTGCCCGTTGATACCGCCGTTCTCGGCGTTGAGATAGGCGACGGCGCCTTCGACTCCCAGCCTGAACTCGGGGAACGATCCAATGACGTCATTCTCCTGGTTGAGCAAACCAATGCGCACGGGTTCGAGACTGTCGTCCGCTGGCCCAGACGAGAAATCCATCTCGACCGGCGGTTCTTCGTCGACTTCTTGAGGAGCAGGCTCGGCAGTGGCCGGGGTCGCGTTGGCCTCTGGTTCCGGTTCGGGCGCGGTGGTCGCTGCCGGCTCGTTTGTTTGGATGGCGGCATCATCGTCATCATCGCCACTACTGCATGCGGCAGCGATCAACACGAACGCGCACAACAACGCGAGAAGTCTCCACAGAGAGGTTCGGGTCCAATAGGTCATGTTGCTGCCTCCATTGTTCGCTCTGGCACTGGCTGCGGCTGTTGGAGCTCGCGTCGAGCCCGTCTTGCCTGAAGAGTTCGAGCAGTCTTGCCCGCGATGCCATCGGTGTTGAAGATCGCGGTGACGATCAGACCAATCCCCCCGAAGAGGTTGGCGTAGGTGTCGAGGTTCTCGCCACCGAAGCCCGCATCCATCAAACCCACGACGAGGCCGCCAGGCGCGATCGCTCCCGCCAAGAGTGCACCGCTCACCAGACCAATGCCTCCTAGGTAGGCAAACGCCACCAGGGACAGGCTGACGAACACGCTGAAACTGTCCCCGCTGAGCTGGCCGCGCAGATATGCCAACATCGCGCCACCCATCCCGGCGAGGAACGACGAGATCGCAAAGGCCACCAGCTTGGTCTGCGCCACGTCGACGCCCGAAGCGGCCGCTGCAGCCTCGTTGGCACGCACGGCCAGGATTCGCCGCCCGGTATTTGATCGACGCAGATTGACCACGAGCAGCGAGCAAAGGCTGGTGACGAGCAGCAACATCACCCCGTACTCCCAGCGGTTGAAATCGGCGCCGATGTTGGATGCCAAATCGATGCCGAACAGATCGGGGGATTCGATCGGGATGGCCCCCGTATCGCCTATGAAGAATTTGTTCGAGAAGATGAGCGTGCCCACAGCGACGCCAAGAGCCATGGTGACAACGGCCAACTGGATGCCTCGAACCCGAAGCGCGGGAATAGCCACGATGACCCCAAGTGCCATCGCACCAATCGCAGCAAGCAACGGTGTCAGCGGAAATGGGATGCCGGTTTCGGCTCCGAGCTTTCCGAGAATGAAGCCTGCCAGTCCTGCGAAGACAGCCTGGGCCAACGACACTTGGCCGAGGTACCCGGTGAGAACCACGATGGACAGCACGATGATCGTCGCGGTCATCGATTGATACAGGCTGAGGCGAAGCGCTCGATCGAACAAGAAGATTGCAGCGAGACCAAGGCTGCACAAAACAACAGTCGCTTGAGGAATGTTGCGCGGCTCTGGGGCGAACGCCTGGCGGCCTCCGGTGAGGGTCCCTCGCGTTGGCAACCGGTGCCCACGAAAGAACAGCACGATCACAATCACCATGAACGGAACGACATCGCGCATGCCTGTATTCGCGAATCCAGGCCACCACGAACGGTTCTCCAAAACGACAACTCCGAGCGCGCCATGCCGAGCAGCAGACACGCACCACCAGTGATCAGGAACGATCCAACGAGCGCCGCGGCGAGCGCTGGCACGATCAACAGCGTGTAGTTCACGCTGTTGATGCCCCCCTACAGTGATGCCGCCAAGATCCCGAACACGGCGGCCACGACCGATGCCAACACCCAGTTTCCCGCCGCCAACACGTTGGGCGAATACCCCAGCAGCAGTGCACCCTTCTCTTCTTCGGCGGCAGCACGAGTGGCAAGGCCGAAGCGCGTCAACTTATAGAAGCCGGCCAGCCCCAGCGCCGCAATGACCACAACAAGCGCCAACCACAAGCGATCCTGGGGAAGGGTTGTGCCGAAGACCGAGACGGGGTCCGATGGCAAGATCTCTCGAACCGTTTCGTTCTGCGTACCGAAACGCAACAACACCAACGACTGCAGCACGACAAAAATTCCGACTGTCGCAACGACCTTTGCCAACACCGGTGCGCCGCGCAGTGGCCTGAACACCAATAAGTGCACCAGCAGACCAAGCACAGCGGCCATGAACAACGCCAGTGCGAAAGCCGGCCAGAACGATGTGAGCTCATTGTCGGCAGGGGTGCCCAGCACGTTGATCCGGTCATGGCCGCCAATAGAGGCCGGGAACACGCAGTCACCGGTGTCGCGCAACTCGTCATAGATATAGGTGGAGTACATCATCATTGCGCCGTGGGCGAAGTTGATGACACCTGCCCCCTGATAGGCCAGCACCAGACCCAGCGCTACACCCGCGATGACCGCACCCTCACCCAATCCAGTCAGCGCGATTCTCCAATAGATCTCCACGCGTTACCGGTCGGGCCCGCGGGTGCCACGAGCTGTGACCCCGTCGTGTTTGGACATCTGACCCCCCAAGGTGCGGCGCCCATCATGGTTGGCAACAACTTCGGGTCCATGTGGACGAGCCGTTACTGAACACTGTTCAGCAAATGACGCTACGTTAGCAGTCCGTACCACACACGCCCATCAGGGGGATCGCCCATGACCGCAACCGAAGACACCACCGCAGAACCCTGGCACCTGAGCGGGAATCGGGCCCCGGTGTTCGATGAAGTCACGCTGACCGGTCTCGAGGTCAAGGGAGCGATCCCACCCGAGCTCAACGGTCGCTACTTCCGCAACGGCGCCAACCCCCAGACCGGGCAATCCGATCACTGGTTCACCGGCGATGGCATGGTGCACGGTGTCGAGCTCGCTGGCGGCAACGCGAACTGGTATCGCAACCGCTACGTCCGCACTCCAATGCATGCCAACCCCGACAAAGACCGCATGGGGCTCTACCTCGACCCCGAGACCTTCAAGTTCGACCACACTGTCTCGGTCGCGAACACCCATGTAGTGGGCCACGGCGACCGCATCCTCGCGCTCGAGGAAGGCTCGTTTCCCTACGAGCTCTCGCCCGAACTCGACACGGTCGGCGTGCATGACTTCGACGGCAAGCTCACCACGGCCATGACCGCTCACCCCAAGATGTGTCCAGTCACCGGCGAGATGCTTGCCTTCGGGTATAGCTCGATGGAGCCCTACCTCGTTTACCACCGTGTCAGCCCCACGGGCGAGCTCGTCCAGAGCACCGAGATCACGGTCAACGGCCCAACAATGATGCATGACTTCGCGGTATCGCAGAACTTCGCGGTCTTCATGGACCTCCCCATGATCTTCGACATGGAGAAGGCGATGAGCGGCGGCATGCCCATTTGCTGGAGCGACGACTACCCGGCGCGGTACGGCGTTATGCCACGCGACGGCCAGGACTCCGACGTGCAATGGTTCGATATCGACCCGTGCTACGTGTTCCACACGCTCAATGCACACGAAGAAGGCGACGACATCGTCCTGCGCGCATGCCGTCTTCGTGAGCTGTGGCGGGACAACTCCGATATCGGCACTGGCGACACCAACGCCGCCGATCTGCCCATGATGTGGGAATGGCGACTCAACCGGGCGACCGGGTCCGTGTCCGAGCGCCAGCTGGACGATCGCGCCAGCGAGTTCCCGCGGGTCCCCGATGCCCTCACCGGACTCGAAAGCCAATACGGCTACACCATGTCCCAGACCGCGGACGGCGCCGCCGGCGAGATCTTCAAATACGACATGAACAACGACGCCGCCCGCGCCGTTCACACGTTCCCCCCCGGCCACACGCCCGGCGAACCGTCATTTGTTCCCGCAGCGGGGGCCACCAACGAAGACGACGGATACCTCCTTACTTACGTCCACACCGCAGCGACCGACACCTCCTACCTCGTGGTCCTCGACGCCAGCAACATCACGGCAGACCCCATCGCCGAGATTCACCTCCCGCGTCGCATCCCCACTGGATTTCATGGCAGCTGGATCGCCGACAAGTAGCCGGGCCCGCCTCTCCTCGGCGAGCATTGTTCCCGTGGCGCTCGAGCTCATCGAGCGCGATGGTTACGAGTCACTGTCTCTGCGCTCACTCGCCAAGGCCTTGGGTGTCACCGCTCCAGCCATCTACGACCACTTCGATTCGAAGGCTGACGTGTTATCGGCAGTCGCGGCAGAAGGCTACGCAGCGATGGACGGTTACTTCGTTGTCGATGGTTCGCGAGCGATAGAACGCTGTCGCCAGCGGGCCCACGCGTATGTCGCGTTCGCCCAAGATCGCCCAGAGGTCTTCCGCGTCATGTTCCTATACCGGCCGCGTGCGATCGCGATCGAGGCTGACAACGAGCTGTCCGCGGCCAGCACGACATTCGAGGACGGCATGGCCGATATCACTCGAGCGATCGCCGACGGAGACCTCGTCGACCGAGATCCTTTGCAGATCAACCTGACCCTGTGGGCCGCAATGCACGGCGTAGCCTCGATCGCACTCATGGCCCCAGCGCTTGCCAGCGACGTGGTCGACGACGTTGTTGATGCCATGTTCCGTGGCCTCGCTCGGTAGCAAGCGCAGCAGCTAGCGCTCGATGGAGAAACCTCCGGTGAGGCTTCGCCGGTCGAGCGGTCGAGCTGACCCAGGTCGCCGCAGAGGGGACCGACGACAGCCGCCACCGCCGGGCCGCTTCAGTCGTCACGTGCCCGAGAGCTCAGCGGATCGTTCCAGTCCCACTCGCGCCTGCCCGCCGACAACATTCAAGGGGCCTGCCGACATGGAGCCGGCGCGGTCTATCCGCGCTGCTCCCAACCATGGATGGGATCGTGGCGCCGAACGACCCGTGCCGGCACGCCCGCCACGACGCAATGATCCGGGATCTCGCCACGGACCACAGCGTTCGCAGCGACGACGACATTGCGCCCGACAGTTGAGCCCGGCAGGATCACCGCACCCGAGCCAATCCAGGTCCCGGATCCGATCTTCACCGATTCGTCTTTGGGGTCCTGCACCCCAATGGGGCGATCGAGATCCTGATAGGTGTGGTTCTGGTCAGTGATGTAGACGTCCATGCCTGTGTAGACCTGATCGCCGATGTCGATGGCGAAGTGTCCAACCACCGAAGTCCCCTTCCCAATCACACAACCATCGCCGATGCGGATCACCGGGTCTGTCTCCATTGTTTGGCCGACCACCATGCCGACCGTCAGTGTGACGTAGGGAGAGATCAGGACGTCGGTCCCGATCTGGATGTAGCGCTCCCCATAGATGGCGCCGTGCGGGAACGCGACAATCGAACCCTGCCCGAACGCCCCGAAGCGTGCAGCAGCCTTGCTATCCGGACCAATCGCTGCGAGATCCGAGCCCAGCCGCCATCCGGCCCGGACAAGACGACCGATCCCACGCCGAGCGATCCTCCGGATATGAAGCGGAATGACCTGAATCAGCTGCGAAGAAGACACGATGCCCGACCTTATCGTCGGAGCCCCGATCGTGAAGCGCCCATCATGAGCGCTCCGTTGTCGGTCGGCGTAGTGCATGTTCCTTCCCTTGGAGTTGCCCACCGGACCCAGGCCCGGGCGCCCTGCTGAGGCTGCCGCACAAATACCCCACCCGTCGATCAACACCCAACGAACCTGGCTCGTTACCCCGGCACCACACCCAGCGAACCTGGTTCACACATCAAGGTCGGCCTCGGCGATGTCGAGCAGCGGCGACCGTCGCGGCCGCCAACTGAACACCGATGCCTAGTCCAGCGCGGCCGGTCAATGGCCAACGGCGGCCGGCCGCACGCTCGAACGTGCCGATAAAGCCGTCGCAATCCCCGGCTTCAAGAGTCGGTACGCGATTTGTGTCTAATATTCAGCCACGTTTGCTGTTTGAGGGAAAGAGGCTGTCCATGCCATTCGTGGGAGAGCGCATCGTGCGCAAAGAGGACCCCGTCCTGATGACAGGCAGGGCGGAGTTCTACGACGACATCCGCCCCGAAGCTTGCATGGCTATGGCATTCGTTCGAAGCACGTATGCGCACGCCAAGATCTTGTCGATCGACACCAGCGAGGCAGCCGCGATGCCCGGCGTCTTGGCGGTCTACACGATCGACGATTTCGCCGATTACGGAATGGTCCCTGGCGTCCCCGGCATGGACCGCCCGATGCTCGCACGCGACATCGTCCGCTTCGTCGGCGAGTCCGTCGCGATCGTCGTTGCCGAAGACAACTACCTCGCGGCAGACGCAGTTGAGGCCGTCGTGGTTGATTACGAGCCGCTTGAGGTCGTGAACAGCGTGGCCGACGCCATGGCGGACGGGGCTCCCGTGCTTCATGAAGCCATCGGCAGTAACGTGTTGCTCGACACGCCCTGGGCCGACGACATCGAAGCCGTGTTCTCGGCGGCGCCCCGCACTGCCTCACTCAAGCTCTGGAACAACCGTGTGCATCCAGCGCCGATGGAACCCAACGGCGTCGTAGCCGACTGGAGCGGACAGAAGGCGACCCTGTGGGTCAGCCACCAAGCGCCGCATCACCTGCGCAACACACTGGCCACCTACCTCGGCATCACGCACAGCGACCTTCGCATCGTCATGGCAGATGTCGGCGGCGCTTTCGGCGCAAAGATTCAGTGGTACCCGGAGAACTTCTTGGCGCCGATCATCTCAAACCGGCTCGGCCGCCCCGTGAAGTACACGCAGACCCGGAGCGAGTGCTTCATGTTGATGATGTCGGCTCGCGACCAGCACCACGAGGCCGAGATCGCCTTCGACGACGAGGGCACCATCCTGGGTGTCCGATCCATGCTGTATGCCAATGCCGGCGCTTACCCCGATGTCCCGATCGCCCTCGGCATGCCAACGCTCACCAACTGGATGACCTCGGGGTGCTACAAGATTCCAGCGCTCGCGACAGGCCACAAGGTGGTCGCCACCAACCATGCGCCGCTGTCGTCGTATCGAGGAGCGGGTCGCCCCGAGGCGTGCTACCTCATCGAACGACTCGTGGACCTGGTGGTGTCAGAGACCGG
This sequence comes from Acidimicrobiia bacterium, assembly GCA_963854265.1. Classification (GTDB taxonomy): domain Bacteria; phylum Actinomycetota; class Acidimicrobiia; order Acidimicrobiales; family UBA8592; genus CAWKYX01. The sequence continues at coordinate 17,406 of CAWKYX010000013.1, read as the reverse complement.
ACTCGATCCTGTCGATGTCCGCATGCGCAACTTCATCCCACCCGAGGACTTCCCATACACAGTTCCGCACGCCGAGGTCGAGTACGACTCAGGCAGCTACGCCGAAACCCTCAACGAGGCGCTTCGGTTGATCGACTACGACAACCTCAAGGCCGAGCGTGACCGTCGCAACAACGACCCTTCCGAGAAGCTCATGGGTATCGGCTTCTCGAGCTGGGTCGAGATCGCATCGTTCGGTCCTCGCGGTGCGCTCGAGGGCTTCGGCCACATCGGGAGCTACGAAAGCTCACAGGTGAAAGTCCAACCCGATGGCTCGGTGATCATCTCCACCGGCGCCTCACCTCATGGGCAAGGCACCGTCACGACGCTGGCCCAGATCGCGGCCGACGAGCTCGGCATGCACATCGACCAGATCAGCGTGAAGTACGGCGACACCGATTCTGGGCCTCAGGGTATTGGCACGATGGGATCTCGGATCGCTGCTATTGCCGGGAGCGCCACCAAAGAGGCTTCGATCCAGGTGGTCGACTCGGCGAAGAAAGTCGCCGCGCACCTCATGGAGGCCAATCCGGATGACATCGAAGTTGTCGACGGCAACTTCTCGGTAAAGGGCACGCCGGCGAGGTCAGTCTCATGGGGCGAGGTTGGGTGGGCGAGCATGTCGCCTACGCAACTCCCGGACGGCCTCTCGGCGGGTTCGCTCGACCAAACCGTGTTCTTCGAGCCAACCGGTTTCACGTTCCCCTCTGGCACCTACATCTGCGTCGTCGGGATCGACCGCACGACCGGCGAGGTCGAAGTCGAGAAGTTCCTCGCCGTGGACGATTGCGGCACCGTGTTGAACCCGCTACTGGCCGAAGGCCAGGTCGAAGGCGGCATCATCCAAGGCATCGCACAAGCGTTGTACGAAGAGATGCGGTACGACGATAATGCGCAGCCATTGACCGCCAGCTTCATGGACTACCTGGCCCCTGCGGCCAGCGACGTCCCCCGAATCGACTCTGGCCGGACCAACACGCCCACGCCGCACAACACGCTGGGGGCGAAGGGCATCGGCGAGTCCGGGGCCATTGGATCACCGCCCGCGGTCGTCAATGCCTGCGTCGACGCCTTACGCCAGTTCGGCATCAACCACATCGACATGCCCGTGACGCCCCAAAAAGTTTGGCGCGTACTCAACAACTCGGTCGGAGGCTGATCATGCAAACCGAAATCAATGTCACGATCAACGGTCAGGCCTCGACGGATGTCGTCGAACCGCGACTCCTGCTTGTGCACTATCTGCGAGAGGTCAAGCGGCTCACGGGTACCCACGTGGGATGCGACACCAGCAACTGCGGCGCCTGCACGGTCCACCTCGATGGCCGTGCCATCAAGTCGTGCACCATGTTGGCCGTTCAGGCCGACGGCCACGAGGTCGAAACCATCGAATCCATTGGAACAGAGCACGACTTACACGCGGTGCAAGAAGGCTTCAGGCAATGCCACGGCCTCCAATGCGGGTACTGCACGCCGGGCATGATCATGGCATCGGTGGCGCTGCTCAAGGACAACCCCAATCCAACCGAGGAGCAGATTCGGATGGACCTCGAAGGAAACCTGTGTCGCTGCACGGGCTATCAAAAGATCGTCGACTCGGTCCTATGGGCGGCGGAGAATCCCGATGGTCTGCCTGCCGGAGGTGCAACATGATTCCCGCAAAGTTCAACTATCAGCGTGCTGGCTCCACCGACGAGGCACTGGCAGCGTTAGCCGCAAACGGCGACGAGGCAAAGCTCATTGCGGGCGGGCATTCGTTGATTCCACTGCTGAAGCTGCGATTGGCGTCACCTGAGCTCCTCATCGACATCGGCGAGATCGGCGCACTGTCCTACATCAACGACGGCGGAGACCATCTCGCCATTGGTCCGGCCACCACGCACCTGGCTGTCGCAGAGTCGGATTTGGTGAAGGCACAAGTTCCATTGCTGGCTGCGGCCACAGCACAAGTAGGCGACCCTCAGGTCCGTAACCGCGGCACTATCGGCGGGGCACTCGCGCATGGGGACCCGGCTGCCGATCATCCGGCTGTTCTCCTCGCTCTACGTGGAACCTTCGTGGTCCAGGGACCGGTAGGCGAACGCGAAATCGCGGCTGATGACTTCTTCACCGGCTTTCTCGAGACCGCCCTGGCACCCGACGAGATGCTTACCGAGATCCGCGTACCCAAAGTCCCCGACGCCAGGTGGTCGTTCCAGAAGTTCAACCGTCGAGCCCAGGACTGGGCCATCGTGGGGGTCGCGGCCTTGATCAACAACGGTCAGCCCGGCATCGGTTTGGTCAACATGGGCTCCCGCCCACTGCGAGCAGCGGCATCTGAAGCGGCCGCTGCGGGTGGAGCCAGCGCAACTGATGCAGCTGCGGTTGCGGCCGACGGAACCACGCCGCCCAAAGATCTCAACGCCGACGCCGACTACCGACGCCATCTGGCTCAAGTGCTCGTCGAGCGAGCTCTCACAGAAGCCGGCGGCTGACCACCAGAGGTTAGAGGTCAGACCCGTCGCTGTGACCCTGGTCCGCTGCGGAACCGAACGGCAGCAGCAAAGGACCCACGACTACCAGCGCCGCAACCCGACCACGAGCAAGATCGTGGCGCCTTCTCCGGCTTCGCTGCCAGCCACCTCACTCGCTGCCACCACACCGCCCCTCCCCAAACCACTTTGTGTAGGTCATCGCCCCCGACACGACCACACCCATCGAACCTGGCGCCTTGTCCCGGCACCGGTGTCGGGACCTGGGTTTTGCGATCGACCGAGATGATCTGGTCCGCGACGAAGTTGACATCGACGGGGATCAGCCGACAGTAGGCCAGATCGTCTACCGACAAATCCGGGTTCGGACCTCGAATCCCTCGAGCAACATCTAGAAGGCGGACGCTCGTGCGGTTAAACGGATAATAAAAGTCTGTACGGTTTCGCGACCGACGCTCGGGTGCGCGAGTATCTTCTAGAATCATACGGCCCATGCGTGTTTGGACCGCGGGTTTGCGAGGGGGCAAATGATAGTTGCGTCAAATTACCTGGACTTCAGCGTCAACCTACAGTTGATCGTGGGTGGGCTCGCGCTGGGTTCGATCTACGCGATCGTTGCCCTGGGGTTCGTCCTGGTCTATAAGTCCACCGATGTCCTCAATCTCGCGCACGGCGAGTTCTTGATGCTCGGTGCATACTTTTCGGTGACGATTCTCGTCACACAGCAACTCAACTTCTTCCTGGGCCTGGTGATCGTGCTCGCGGTCATGGCCGGGTTCGGGTTGTTCATTCACTACGGCATCATGCGGCGGATGGTCGGGCAGTCGTTCTTTGCCATCGTTCTTGCCACCATCGGCATCGCCACGATCATCCGGGCGGTGCTCCTCATATTTTACGGCCCGGCCGAGCGAGGGCGCATGAAGGTGTTGCCTCAGGGCAACTTCAGGCTGAGCGGCGCAAACATCAAGTACGTCGACATCATCGTGTTCTTGGTGGTCGCGCTCTGTGTCCTGTTGTTCTTCGTGTTCTTCAAGTACACCCGACTCGGGTTGCACATCCGAGCGGTGGCCGATGACCTCGAAGCTTCGGCGGCCATGGGCATCGACCCCGATCGCGTCTACGCCATGACCTGGGCCACAGCCCTGGCCATGGCGGGCCTCGGTGGCCTCTTGTTCGGCCACGTCACCGCGGCAATCGATCAGAATCTGGCAGCGATTGGACTGCGGGCCTTCCCCGCCGCCGTCATCGGTGGGCTGTCGTCGCTCGGTGGCGCCATCATCGGTGGACTGATCGTGGGAGTGATCGAACAGCTCGCCGGCGGCCATATCGGGACGAAGTGGCGCGAACCAGTCGCTTTCGGTGTGTTGTTCTTAGTGTTGTTGGTGCGTCCCACGGGTATCTGGGGACGCAAGGATCTGGAGCGAGTATGACCGGCACGCTGGCTCCCGACGCTGGACCACCACGCATGACATTGAAGCAGCTCGCGCGTCACAAGATGACGCCCTTTGCCATCGCGATCGTCACGCCTTTCCTGCTCGGCTCGATAGAACTCGGCTTCCGATGGCAGCCATATGCAGCAGTGGTCATCCTGGTCGTTGTTGCCCGGTTGGCCTGGACGTCAACGCCCAGCGGCGAGCAGAGCTATCGACAAGACATGGCGCTTTGGCGGTTGCCGAGCGAACGATCGTGGGCCGCAGTCACGGTGTTTGCGCTCCTGACCCTCCCGTTCATGTTCGCCTCCGGTTTCGATCCGCCGATGGACTTCCCGTGGGCAACCTGGTTCACCATCACCAACACCATTCTGATCTTCGCCATGGGAGCCGCCGCCTTCAATCTCCTGGTCGGCTACACCGGCCAGATCAGTCTTGCCCACGTTGCTTTCCTGGTACTCGGATCGATCACCGGTGCCACCGTCGGAATCCAGTGGAGCGGCACTTTCTGGCTCGCCGTTCCGGCGGCGGGCATAGCCGGTGCGATCATCGGCGGGATCGTGGGTCTCCCGGCCTTACGCCTGCGAGGGCTGTATCTGTTATTAGCCACGCTGGGCGTGCACTTCGTGATGCTCTTGGCGTGGCGCGAGTATCTGCTGCGCAACTTCGGGTTCGTCGGAATCCGCTTCGACAAGCCCACGATCCCGTCGTGGTTGCACTGGTTGCCGTTCATCAACCCAGATGAGAATGGCGAATTCCTGATCAACAGCCAGTTCCGCTGGTATTGGGTGATCATGCCGATCACGGTGGTGACGCTCCTCTTCATGGTCAACGTTATCCGAACCCGCGAAGGCCGAGCGTTCGCTGCGGTCCGAGAACGCGACGTCTCAGCATCGCTGCTCGGCGTGAACGTCGCCCGCTCGAAACTTCTGGCGTTCGCCCTATCCTCAGCCATCGTGTCGATGTCGGGAGCAATGGGGTCGTACTACCTCGGAGCTCGAGGCGAAGATTCTTTCAACATCAACCTCGTCCTCAACTATGCAGTGATCATCGTCGTCGGCGGATTCTCCAGTATCCAAGGCGCGATCTTTGGGTCCGTCTTCTTTTGGGCGCTGCCCGAGTGGTTCAAGTGGGCTCGTGAAGAAGTCTGGATCATCAAAGACATCGACTTCTTGAGCGATCATCCCAGCGAGATCGATCTCGCGATCAAAGGCATCCTCGTCGTGATTATTCTGGTCTACAAACCCGAGGGTCTCACCGGCGTCTGGAAAGACGTCAAGTCCATCCCATCGCGTCTATCCGGGCGTCGCGAATTATGAGCGACGGACTGGTTGTCAAAGGGTTGAAAGTTGTATACGGCGGCGTGACCGCGCTTGATGGCGTGGACATCACAGTGGCGCCCGGGGCATTCGTGTCAGTCCTGGGGGCCAACGGCGCGGGCAAGACCACTCTTGTCCGGTCGATCACGTCACTGCTCTATCTCCACAAGGGCAGGGCACGGGCAGGCACGATCGAGCTCGACGGCAGCCCGATCCTCAACAAGAAGAGCCGAGTCATCGTGAAGGCCGGCGTCGCGCAGGTCCCAGAGGGACGCAAGCTCTTCCCCAACCTCACGGTCGAAGAAAACTTGTTGTGTGGCGCCGCCACACGGACCGACAGCGCCGAGATCCACCAGAGCCTGTCCGAGGTCCTTGAATTGTTTCCTCAACTCGAGCGCATGAGAGCCCAGACAGCAGGCCTCCTCTCGGGCGGAGAGCAACAGATGGTGGCCGTAGGCCGAGCCCTGATGTCTCGCCCCTCGCTCTTGATCTGCGATGAGCTCTCGTTGGGCTTGGCTCCAAAAATTGTTCACCAGCTGTTCGAGTTGTTGACCGAGATCAACACCGAGCGCGGCACGTCAGTCTTGGTGATCGAGCAGAACGCTCGCCTGGCGCTGCAACACGCCAAGCAGGCCTACGTCCTCGAGCTTGGACAGGTGTTGCTCCAGGGTTCCGCCGAACAACTACGCGACGACCCCATGGTCCAAGAGCTCTATCTCGGGGGCGGAGGCGATGCCCGTGCCGCGTACGCCGCGATCGAACGACCGCCTCGGCGCAAACGGACAAGGAGGCCACAGTGACCGAACACACCAATGCTGGTGACACCGACCCGATCCTGACAATCGATCACCTGACCGTCTCGTTCGGTGGCGTGAAGGCATGCAACGACGTCAGCTGCCAGATCGAACGCGGTGAACTCTTCGCATTGATTGGACCCAACGGCGCCGGCAAGACAACGCTCGTGAACTCGGTCACCGGAATCTACGTGCCCGATGAGGGAGCGACGATTGTGTTGCACCCCTTCGACAGCCCCGACGTAAACATCACCAAGATGCAGCACCCGCATCAGATCGCCCGCCGAGGAGTGGCCCGCACGTTCCAGAACCTGGGGCTCTTCCACAGCGAGACCGTGCTCACCAATCTCATGCTGGGACGCTACACCCATGGGCGAGTCGGTCTGATCAGTGGCGGGTTATTCACTCGCAAGGCGGTCCGTGAAGAGCTTGCCGCCCGAGAGGTGGTCGAGCGCGTGATCGACCTGCTCCAGATCGGCGACTACCGCAGGGATGTCGTCGGCGGCCTCCCCTATGGCGTCCAAAAGCGCATCGAGCTGGCCCGAGTTCTCGTGATGGAACCCGAGCTGCTGATGCTCGATGAACCCATGGCGGGGATGAGTGTCGAAGAGAAACAGGACATGATCCGTTATGTCTACGCGGCTCAGGACGCCTTCGACCTCACCATCTTCTTGATTGAGCATGACATGGGCGTCGTGATGTCGATCGCCGATCGGGTCATGGTGCTCGACTTCGGAAGTCGGATCGCACTTGGCGAACCAGCTGACATGCAACGAGACGAGCGGGTAATCGCCGCATACCTTGGCGCCGATATAGATTCGCCAGCGCTCTGAGCGATAGTTTTGGCATCTGAACCGCGACGTGGATGAGAGTGCCATTATGATTGATTCAATCATTCTTCACACAATTAAATGGATGGACCAGGAAATATGAATCGAAACCTAATGAAGCTATTGGCGATTGTGTTTGCATTCGCCCTGATTGCCGCAGCATGCGGCGACGACGACGACGCTCAGCCTGCGGCTGAGCCTGCGGCTGAGCCTGCGGCTGCGACACTGGCCGACAACCCCGACGAGGGGTTTACCAGCGACACGATCAAGGTCGGCTGGATGGGTGACCTCACGGGGCCCACAGCTTCGTCACAAGCCTTCAACGCTCACGGCAGCGAGGCATACTTCGAATGCGCTAACGAGGACGGCGACGTTCTCGGGCGCAAGTGGGAGTTCCTGGCTGAGGATGACCTGTACTCGCCCGAGAACGCCGCAGTGAACTTCACGAAGCTGACCGAGGATGACAACATCTTGGGCTTGGTCGGTATGGGTGGCTCGGCAATCACGACCCAGCTACAAAGCGACGTCGAACGGCTCAACCTGCCGGTCATCGGCCCATCGCAGACCATTGACATTCAGTTCAATGGTGACCAGTTCTTCCACAACCTGGCTCACTACGGCGACATGGCTGACATTGCAGCCGGCCAGATTGCTGGCGACGTCGACGGTCTCGAAAACGCCGTGGTCATGGGTATCAGCCTCGAGGTTCCCTCAGGAACCGAGTACGCAGCTTACGTTGAGGACTCCATCCTCAAGGGTGGCGGCACCTATGTCGACACGCTGTTCGTATCGATTGGCGCCACCGAAGTCACGGCCCAGATGGTCGCGCTCCAAGACGCCATCGACAACCAGGGTGTCAACTACGTGACGCTGCACGGTTCGCCCGGAACAGCGCTTGTGGTGACCACTGGTATGTCCGATGCAGGAATCACTGAGACTCCAATCGTGGGTATCCACGGCATCGCAGCAAACTCGGTCTGGACCGAAGGCCCCGCCGACGTCACCGATCAGATGTACGCTGCACACTCCTTCCTTCCGTCGAACAACGCCACTGAAGCCTCGGCCGATCTGGCCCGCTGCGCAGCGCTTGTTGGTCACGAGGGCGAGGAACTGGTGATCAACTTCGCTCACGGCTACCTGAACGCCTACGTCTTCCACCAGGCAGTGTTGCGAGCAGCCGAAGGTGGCGAGGTCAGTCGCAACGCAGTGACCGAGGCCCTCAAGGGCACGTTCGACACGATGGGACTCTCCTGCCCCATCGACTGGACCAACGGCCAGCACAGCCCTTGTGGGGCAGCGTTCTCCCTCGATCCGGCAACGGGCGGTATGGTTCCGGCCAACCCGTTCACGTTCTACGACGAGGTGTTCGACGGCCTGTACGGCATCGAAATCGGCTAACCGCCGTCGTTCAACCGAATGACTGAATAGCACGCTGTAGCCAGCCCCGGGATCCACATCAAATGTCGGCCCCGGGGCTGTGCCGCGCTTCAGTGGCCCCTCGCTATTCCCGCCAACCACTGCGCCTCCAATTCGATTCCGCCATGATTCGTGGTCTCGTCATGACCGCGCACTGCCCGGCGCCGGGTGGGGCGAAGGCCTACTCGGATGAGATCATCACGCGGCGCTCTGGGTCGTAGCCCGGATGGTCGAGCGTGGCTGGGGCGAACAACTACCGACCGGGATCATTGCCAACTACGTCATTGCCGAACTGGCATACCCCCCAACGATGGAGTCACTGGGCCCGCTTTGAGACGGCATGGCAGCCCCCGACACCACAGCCAGCCACCTGGCTCGTTGCCCCGACACCAAACCCACGGGCACAACATCCACCAGGCTCGTTGCCCCAGCGCCACAGTCCCGGATCAAGGGGATTTTGGCGTGGTACGTTCGACAGCCGAACCCCGGACCTGAGGTACCTCATGGCAATCGTTCACGCAAGCATCGTTGATGATGTCGTAGTCCCCGACATCCCCATCACCAAACACGTTCTCCGTCGGGCCGACGATGTCGCCGACAAGCCAGCCTTCATCGACAGTGGCTCCGGTCGCGTGGTCACCTTTGCCAAGCTGAAGGATCAGATCCACCGATTCGCCGGAGGCATCGCGTCGCGCGGGTTCGCCCCAGGCGACACCCTGGCCTTAATCGCGTCGAACATCCCCGAGTACGCCGTGGTCTTCCACGGCGTCGCCGTTGCCGGCGGCATCTGCACGCCGGTCAACCCCACCTACAACGCCAAGGAGATCCGGTTCCAGCTCCTCGATGCTGGTGCTTCGAAACTCGTCGCTATTCCCGAGGTGTTGCCGGCAGCCCTCGAAGCCATTGTGGGGACAGCGGTGACCGAGGTTTATGTCATTGGAGAACACAGCGACGCAACCCCGATGAACGAGCTTCTGTCGGCAGAGCCGATCGAGCAAGTCCCGGTCGATCCCGCCACCCAAGTCATGGTGCTCCCCTATTCATCGGGCACCACGGGCCTTCCCAAGGGCGTCATGTTGAGCCACACGAACCTGGTGGCCAATCTCGTTCAGTGCGACGCCATGCTGACCTATGACGCTCACTCGTCTGGTCTCGCCGCCCTCCCGTTCTTTCATATCTACGGGATGCAGATCCTGATGAACGGGCTGCTCTCCAACGGCTGCACGGTCGTCTCGATGCCGCGCTTCGATCTCGTGGGCGCCCTCGAGCTGATTCAGTCACACAAGATCACCCATTTCTATGCAGTGCCCCCGATGATCCTGGCCCTGGCCAAGCAGCCCATCATCGACGACTTCGACCTGTCCTCACTCGAGGTCGTCTTGTCCGGAGCCGCCCCTTTGGGTGCCGAGCTTGCCGACGAGGCCGCTGCCCGCATCGACTGCCAGGTGATCCAGGCCTATGGCATGACCGAGTTGTCCCCCGCCAGCCACGTCACACCATCGGGACAATATCGACCGGGCTCGGTTGGTCTGACGGTTCCCAACTGCGCCATTCGTATCGTCGATCCCGAGACGGGCGAAGATCAAGCGGCGGGCGGCGAAGGAGAGCTGTGGCTGAGCGGTCCCAATGTCATGATGGGCTACCTCAACAACGCTCAAGCAACCACCGACACCATCGATGAAGACGGGTGGCTCCACACCGGCGACGTTGGCGTCATCGACGAACACCATCACGTCTACATCGTCGATCGTGTCAAAGAGCTCATCAAGTACAAGGGCTTTCAGGTCCCCCCTGCCGAGCTCGAAGCGTTGATCATCACGCACCCCGCGGTTGCCGACGTCGCCGTCATCGGCGTGCCCGATGAAGAAGCCGGCGAGCTGCCAAAGGCCTTCGTCACGCTGAAGGCCGGCGCCGAGGCATCCGAGGCCGACATTATGGACTTCGTGGCAGGCACCGTAGCGACCTACAAAAAGATACGGCTGGTCGAGTTCATCGACGAGATCCCGAAGTCGGCAAGCGGCAAGATCCTTCGCCGATTCCTACGTGACCGCGAGACCTGAACCGCTCCGCCCTGGACTGCTCCGCTCAACACCACTGGAAGCTGAAGACGCAACTCGACATCAAGAACCCCTAACGAAAGGATGAGACGATGCTCACGAGGACTCTGCACATCAAGGCTGCGCCCACCAGGACTGTGCTCACCAAGCCTGTGCACATCGAGGCTGCGCAACCCGGACAACAGCGATGCTGACGATCGGGCTCGACCACGTCGCCACCATCACCAAAAACGCCGATCGGCTCATCGAGTTCTACGTCCACGTATTCGGTGCCACGGTCGAACGCGACGGCCCCGAGTTTCCTGGTGGCCCTCGCATGGTCATCCTCAACGTCGGAGCCACTAGCGAGCTCAATGTGTTCGAGATCGATGGCAACCACGAGGCCGAGCAGCAGACGCCGATGTTCGGGCGTGGACGGATCGACCACATCGGCCTTCAAGCAGCCGATCTCGGATCGTTCGAGGAGATCCGCCGCAGGCTCGTCGCCACGAGTGCGAGCGACGGGGTGGTGACCGAGTTCGGCCGAAAGATCAGCATCTTCTTCCGAGATCCAGACGCCATGGAGTGCGAAGTCTTGTTCGACAATCCCGATGTCGACGAGGACAACCTGCGCTTCGGGACTCCGCTGGAACGCTACGCCTAAGCCCCGGGCCATGACGGCGAGCCGCTCGACGCGCCAAACGCGAGTCTTACTCCGCGGCAGCGGCCACTAGATTGAGATTCCCCGGCGGATGAAGGACACCAGCCGTAAATGACGTCACTACTGAACCGCATCCGTGCACGGGTCGCGGGTGAAGCGGCTCCCGATCCCGACCCCCTCGTCACAGACCTACAGGCAGCCCTCGCCCCCGATCGTGTGGCCAACGACAGCGCGGCCCGGTCACTCCTCAGCCACGATGCCTCAGTGTTCGAGGGGGGCAACGCCGGTCCAATCTGTTACCCCCTCACCACCGACGAGGTGGCACACATCATGGGTATTGCCGAGCGCCACGGGCGGGCGGTCGTACCTCGCGGTGCGGGGACCGGCTTAGCCGGCGGAGCCATCCCGTTAGGGGCTCCGGTTGTCATCGCGATGACAAAAATGAACCACATCCTCGACATCGACGTGGCCAACGAGATTGCATGGGTCGAACCGGGTGTCATCAACCTCGATCTCACCAACCACCTCCGGCCGCGTGGCTATCATTTTGCGCCCGACCCCTCCAGCCAACAGGTCTGCACCATTGGCGGCAATGTCGCCAACAACTCGGGCGGGCCGCACTGTTTGGCCTACGGCGTCACTAATGCACACGTCGTCGCACTCGAGGTCGTAACCGCATCCGGCGAGATCTTGCATCTGGGCGGCATCGAAGCCGAGCCGCCTGGGTACGACCTTCGCGGGGTGTTCGTCGGGAGTGAAGGCACGCTCGGGATCGCGACCAAGGTCGCGGTACGCCTGACCCGGAACCGACCAGCTGTACGGACGCTGCTGTTGTCGTTCGACTCGGTGCGCGACGCCGCCAATACCGTCAGCGCCGTCATCGCTGCTGGGATTGTGCCGGCAGCCATGGAAGTCATGGACCAACGGATCACCGTTGCTGTCGAGAACTACGTACACGCCGGCTACCCCACCGATGCAGCTGCGGTATTGCTGGCCGAGGTCGATGGGCTCGATGAGGGCATCGACATCGACGCCGATCGGATTCGTGAAATCGGTGAGGACAACGGCGCCACCAACGTACGCCTCGCAGCCGATGACACCGAGCGCGCATTGCTCTGGAAGGGTCGCAAGACTGCGTTCGGGGCCATCGCCCAAATCGCACCCGACTACTACCTGCATGACACGGTCGTGCCACGTTCGAAACTCGCCGATGTGCTCGAACAGGTCTATGCCATCGCCGACAAGTACGAGCTGCTGGTCATGAACGTTTTCCATGCGGGCGACGGGAATCTCCATCCGCTGCTTATCTTCGACGGCCGCGAGGACGGCGTGTTGGATCGGGTTCATGCTGCCGGGGGCGAGATCATCACCGCGTCGCTCGATGCCGGCGGAGTGCTGTCGGGCGAGCACGGTATTGGCGTCGAGAAGCAGAAGTTCATGGACCGAATGTTCACCGACGATGACCTCGACCATCAGAACCGGGTGCGCAAAGCATTCGATCCGGTGTGCCGATCGAACCCGGGCAAGGTCATGCCGACCGGTCACAGCTGTGCCGACATCCAACAACTCCGCGCCGTGCCAAAGGACATCTGGGGATGACAGCGCTGCTGACCAATTCCGATCCCGTACTCGCGGCATTCGCTGAAGAGATCGGTGCCGATGGCCCGATTGCCATCGAGGGCAAACGGACGCGGTGGGACATCGGCGGTGCGTTACATGACAGCACGCGGGTGCTCCGTGCACCAGCGGGCGTCGTCGAGTACGTACCCGAGGAGATGACCGTCACGGTGCGCGCCGGGACTCCGGTCAATGAACTCCAAGCGGTGCTTGCCGCTGATGGGCAACGGACCGGACTACCCGAACGTGGCGGCACCGTCGGCGGAGCCATTGCCGTGGGCCACAACGATCACCGCATGCTCGGCCGCGGCGCCGTGCGGACCTCGGTGCTGCAGGTCCGCTATGTCTCGGCGGAAGGTCGCTTGGTTTCAGGCGGCGGGCCGACCGTCAAGAACGTCACGGGATTCGACCTCCCACGACTGATGGCGGGATCGCTCGGGACGCTGGGCTGTCTCGCCGAATTCATTCTTCGAACCAACCCAGTCCCCGCGGTGAGCCAGTGGTACTGCGCCAGCGATGCCGACCCTTTCCTGGCATACCGAGCGGTCCTGGCCCCCAGCGCAGTGTTGTGGGATGGCGCCCAAACCTGGGCGCAGCTGGAGGGCCATGGCGTCGACGTGGCCAGCCAAGCACAAGCCCTACGGGCCGTCGGATCGTTCACCGAAGCCGACGCTCCTGCTGCGCCAACCGGACACCGATGGTCGCTACGACCCTCCGACCTGGCAAGTATCGACGGCTACGAGACCGGCGCGTATACGGCTGTCGTCGGCGTCGGGACCGTCTTCGCCGAGAAGGCCCAGCCGCAACGCAGAATCGATCCAGCAATCGCGATCGTGGCCCAACGGGTCAAAGACCAATACGACCCGTTGGGGCGACTCAATCCTGGGCGACAAGTTGGAGGCTGGTAGTGGATCTTCATCTCGATCCCGATGATCTCAATACGTGTGTTCAATGCGGCCTCTGCCTCCCGCATTGCCCCACATTTCGTGTGACCGGCGACGAAACAATGTCCCCCCGCGGGCGCATTCAGTTGATGCGTGAGGTCCAAAACAACGACGTGCCAGTCACCGACGAGGTTCTGCGGTCGTTCGAAACATGCGTGCAGTGTCGCGGCTGTGAGCCTGCGTGCCCCTCCAGCGTCCCTTTCGGCCATCTCATGGAACAGACCCGTGAGACGTTGGCCGATGCAAACATGATCACGCCCACGTGGCAGCGCCTGGCGTTCAAGCCGCTCGAACATCCGGGACTGCTGCAGATCGGCTCGAAAGCGCTCGCAGTGGCTCAGCGCGCCAAGCTGGTACCCAAGCGTCTTGGCCTGTCAGAGGCATTGCCGCTGCGACGCGACCAGCTTGTTTCATCGGGTACCGACGTTTACCTATTCACTGGCTGTGTGATGGATGCATGGCAACGCGACGTGCACCAGGCTGGCCAGCGCGTCCTTGAGGCGGCGGGTTTCGGCGTGACACCGACCGGTGACCTGGCCCCTTGTTGCGGAGCGCTTCAGGCCCACGCCGGACTCGCCGATGACACTCGGCGGCTGGCCAAGTCCATGATGGACACCCTCGAGCCGGACCGGCCCATCCTGGTGGACTCGGCAGGCTGTGGAGCAGCCATGAAGGACTACGGCCACCTCATCGGGACAGCCGAAGCCGCCGCTTTCTCAGCACGTGTGTTCGACATCCAGGAATGGCTCGCCGATCACGTGCAGTCCCTCCCCCAAGTCGAGCCTCTCGACCTTCTCGTCGCGGTTCAAGATCCCTGCCACCTTCGACATGTCCAGCGTGTACACCTGGCCACGCGCGAGGTCCTGGCACCGTTTGTTCGCGAGCTGGTAGAGCTCGATGACGAAGGCCTGTGTTGCGGTGCCGGCGGTGCGTACTCCGTGCTCGAACCCGAGCTCGCTGGTCAAATTCGCGAGCGCAAGGTTGCGTCAATAGCGCGTGTCCGGCCGGATTCGGTGGCCTCTGCGAACCCTGGATGTTCCATGCACCTCGCGGCGGTAGGTGTTCCCACCGTGCACCCTATGCAACTGATCGACCGAGCGATCACCGAAGCCACGCGACCACCGTTGGACCATGAGTGATCGCGACCGAAACACCGCTACACAATCGTCGCGCCGAGTCGACCGATGATGGTCGTCGGGTGGATCCTCGTTATCGGCTGCGCACCAACCGTCTTCGTGCTGGGCCTGCGCCGTCGCGGCCGAGCCACGCGGACGCTGCGGGCGAACCTTGCCTCAGCACTCGACCTCGCTACGACCGATAGTTGGCCGGACCCGGACATCGAAGGCGCAGAATCGGTGCTCATTGGTCACCCAGGAGTGTTGACCGGGCTCACATCGATCGGCCATCGATACTGGATCGACATCGACGCGTCGATACACCCCCCGTCTCCTGTTGGACACGTGGCGCTCGCGATCGAGCTGGAGGACGGCTTGGATGCGTTCCGGATCACGCCCGGAGGCGCATGGACCAAACAGCGCTTCGGTGGCCGAAGCGATGTCTTCGCCCAACGGTTTGCCGTCACAGGCGTCTCGGCACTCGACCCGACGCTGAAGCATGTCCTCACCGAGGCAACGCCCACAGTCGTGGAAGTGGCCGGCCCCATCCTCACGGTGGTTGTCAGCGCTGACGGACGGCACGCATCGCCCGCCGACATCGACCGCCTGCTCAACGTGTCACAAGCGATCGTGGATGCGTTCGGTGCAACATCGCCGGGCGTCCCAACACGGGCAGGAACCATCGACGCTTCAGCCATCTCCGAGGCCCACCTGCCCAAGACGCTCCGTCGGGCCGAATTACTGGCCGCCTTGGGGCTCGCGGTGGGCGTGGCCTTGGTCGTCTTCGGCTGACCGACTGTCGCGAGATTAATGGCGGCTACGAGCCCGGCGTCTCTCATCAGCAGGGACAGTACCGCCCGGACTGCTAGGCCAAAGCAGGACCGACCATGAACAACCCCGTGACCGTTACCACCGGCACAAACTCCGGCATAGGCAGGGCCACCGCCCTACACCTGGCCGGCCAACGACACCGGGTCTTCGCCACGATGCGGTCCCTGGACAAGGGCACCAAACTCGTCGATCTCGCCGATGCATCCGGAGTCGAGGTGACCGCGGTCGTCGTCGATGTGTCCAACGGTGCCGAGGTCAAATACGGCTTTGATGAGATTCTGGCGGCGGCCGGCGGTTCAGCGACGCCGAGCTAACCGAGCTCGGAGCGTTGGTCAATGACGGGACTGGATGGCGTCAGCGTTTCTCAGAGCTGTTCTGGATCGAACTCATCTCGGCCGGTCGGGACTAACTCGGAGCGCTATTGGCCGACCCTCGGGTACCTCGTGAACCCACATCGGCGTGTGGCCGAGCCAGAGGCTGACACAGCATGCTCTGGCTTGCACCCAAGCCCGCGACCTACTGGAAGCTCACGAATCCGGGATCGAGGGCTAGCACAGCCTCGGTCGTCATGAGCGGAAAGTCTCGTTGGTAGAAGAGCTTGAAGCCGTTGTAGATCGGCGGGTTGGCCGCGAGGCGGTCGTACACGCCAATCTTGTTCTGTGGTGGACCGTGCCCATCCATATGAATCACCAAATCGATCTCGGGTGGAGGTGCGAGCAGGTCACGGTTGGCGATCATCCCGTCGGTGAAGTTGTGTACCACCATTACCTTGCGCGGGAGCCGGTGCTCGCGGACGATGTCGGCGACGAACTCCATGACCTCGTTGATCTCCTCGGCATCGGACGACCCGATCACCTCGTTTGGCACCTCACCCGCCTCCATATCCCACTCCGGATCCAGCGCGATGTGGACATCGGGTTGGCTCAAGAAATCGACGTAGTCCGGCACCTGGTCGAGGTAGGTGTCTCGACCGGTCTGGAAGTCGATGACCATGATGCCTCCGACCGCACGGATGGTGTCGACAAAGGTCCAGATGCCATCCTTGGCGATGGAAGCGCTGTAGTTACCGTCCGAGCCGGGGCTCGCCTGAGCGACCGTCGCGATCACTTCGAACGCGAGCATCACCGGCCGACGGTCGGACCGGAACGGCTCGGCCTGCGCGTCCAGCCTCGCCAAGACTTCTTCGGGCTCACCGTCACCAAGCGTGCCCAGCCGCGGTGCGTAAGGCACGCCGTAGAACGCGATAACGCGTTGACTTGCCATGTCGAGCATGGGGCGATCGCAGGCGTGCACGCCAGGCAACTGGTCGGGCCGGGCCACGCAGATCGATCCGGATCCCGCTTGGACCTCGACTTCAGCGTCGAAGCCCACGAAGGCCGTGCCGCCCAGACCATGCTCGAGTGCAGTATCGAGCCGTTCGACGGTGATGGGCACAGTCGCGACCACTTGCCCTTCGGCGAGCACCTCGATGCGGTCGGTCTCCGCAGCCCAACCCGCAATTCGGATCGTGGCGTCATCCACGCGTTCAAAGCGCTCGAGGATCACCTCGTCAGGACCGTCATGGCGAGGGGGGCCGTCGGCGACGAACGCAGGTAGCGTCCCCGTCGTCTCGTCGAATGGCTCAGAGCCCTCGCTGGCTGCGTCGCGCAGCACCACTGCCATCATGACCACGAACGCTGCGGCCGCAAAGATCAACGTCCGTTTGACCTGCCAGTCCGGGCCGGCCGCTTCGTTACGTGCACGTGCCCGCTCGACAACCACGGCTCGATCTTGGCGCTCGACAGCTTCGCGCTCTATCTGACTCACCGCGGCAACGCGCGCAATGACGTCGACGGGTATGCCTTGTCCAGCCTGCCTCCGCGCTCGGTGCTTCATGCCCTGGAAAGATAATGCAAGTGAGACC
>CAWKYX010000012.1:0-27252 GCA_963854265.1 Acidimicrobiia bacterium | reverse complement strand
CTGCGCATCCGAGCCAGTATGGGTCTGGCGTTTGCCGCTGACAGGAACGAGTCAGCCGAGAATCTGATGTCGAAGGCCGACGCGGCGATGTACAAAGCGAAAGATGCCGGCCGCGACCGCATCGAGATGTACGACGAGGAATTGCGGGTCCGCGCAGAACAGCGGATGAGAAACGAGCAGGCCCTGCGGCGGGCTATGAAGAACGGCGAGATGGAAGTGCACTTCCTTCCGGAGTTCGATCTCCAGACCGAAGAGGTTGTCGGCGCTGAGGCACTGGTGCGCTGGCAGCATCCGGAGCGTGGCCTCATCCCCGCGGCCGAGTTCATTGGTCTGGCCGAGGAATCCGGCCTGTTGATCCGTCTCGGGACCGAGGTCTTGCGCCGTTCAGGTGAGCTGGTGTCGGGGTGGATGCGATCTCGTCAGTTGGATGACTTCACGTTGCGCGTCAACATCTCACCCAAACAGTTGGCTCAGCCCACCCTCGCTCCGGCCGTCGAGGAAATTCTTGAAGAGACCAAGCTCGATCCGTCGGTGCTGTGTCTCGAACTGGCCGAAGCAACGCTGACCGAGCACGCGCACGAAGCGGTAGGCCAGCTGGAGCGGTTGCGTGAGATCGGCGTGAAGATCTCGGTGGATGACTTCGGGACCGCCGCGTCGTCACTGGCGTTGTTGAAGCGATTGCCGGTCGACATGTTGAAGATCGACCGCTCGTTTGTGGTCGGCCTCGGGCTCGACCCGCGCGACAGCGGGATCGTCAAGGCCATCGTCGAGCTGGGTGCTGCACTCGATCTCGAGGTGCTCGCCGAGGGAATCGACAACGAGCACCAACTCGATGTCTTGCTGGAGCTCGGCTGCACAAAGGGCCAGGGCTACCTCCTCAGCCATGTCCTGCGCCCCAACGAATTCGTCCGACGCTGGATCTGACCCGTTCTTGGATTTCTGACGCGTTCGCGCGCCGCGCGGAGCCGTCAGAAATCGCAAGACGTTGACGGCTCTTGGGTGGGGATCACGTCTTGGGCGCTGAGAGGACGGGTCTCCGACGCTGAGACGAAGGCATGTGGACCGGCTACGGTCCTCGGGATGTCGCAACCAACGACCCTCGGCGAGCTCAAGAAGTCTGGATGGGAGTCGGTCTCCATCAAGACCGAGCTTCGGCGCAACACGATGCAATCTATCCGTGATGGAGCCGATCTGTTTCCCGGTGTGCTCGGTTACGACCAGACTGTGGTTCCTCAGGTCGAAAACGCCATTCTCGCGGGCCATGACGTGATCTTCCTGGGAGAGCGAGGCCAGGCCAAAACCCGGATGATCCGTGGCCTCGTCCAGCTTCTCGACGAGTACATGCCGATCGTTGCGGGTTCCGAGATCAACGACGATCCCTACAACCCGGTGTCCAAACATGCGCGCGACCTCGTCGCCGAAAAGGGCGATGACACACCGATCGAGTGGATGCACCGAGATCTGCGATTCGGCGAGAAGTTGGCCACTCCCGACACCTCCATCGCCGACCTCATTGGCGAGGTAGACCCCATCAAGGTGGCCGAGGGTCGGTACCTGTCAGACGAGCTCACCCTTCACTACGGACTGGTGCCTCGAACCAACCGGGGCATCTTTGCCATCAACGAGCTTCCGGATTTGTCCGAGCGGATCCAAGTCGGGTTGTTGAACATCCTCGAAGAACGCGACATCCAGGTCCGCGGCTACAAAATTCAACTTCCCATCGATGTGATCCTCGTCGCATCGGCCAACCCCGAGGACTACACGAACCGTGGGCGGATCATTACGCCGCTGAAGGACCGCTTCGGGTCGCAGATTCGCACGCACTACCCCCTCGAGGTCGACCTTGAGCGCGAGATCGCAATCCAAGAGGCGACGATCTTTGACAGCGGCGACAACAACGTTCACGTCCCCGAGTTCATGGCGACCATCATCGCGACGCTCACCCATCTCGCCCGCGACAGCAGCCACATCAACCAGCGTTCGGGCGTGTCCGTTCGACTCTCAGTTGCCAACTACGAGGCACTCGTCGCCGGAGCGCTTCGGCGCAGCCTCATCTCCGGTGAGACCACCGTCGTGCCCCGCGTCAGTGACCTCGGCGCACTCACTGCCTCGACTGCAGGCAAGGTGGAGATCGAGACTCTCGAAGAGGGTCGAGATGGCGAGATCGTCGAACACCTCATCCGCAGCGCAGTGCTCGCCGTGTTCAAGGAGCTGGTCGATCCTGCAAGCCACCGTGCCGTGCTCGATGCCTTCGACGAGGGGGCTGTCGTAAGTGCTGGCGACGATATTGCATCGGCCGATTACGTCGCATTGCTCGATCAGATCCCAGCGCTCTCGGAAGTGTTGTCTTCGTTGGGTTTCAGCGCCGCCGATCTCATCGAGCCAGCCATGGTTGCGAGCGGGGTCGAGTTTGTCCTCGAGGGCCTTCATCTCAACAAGCGGCTCAACAAAGAGGCGGTTGGCGGCGCCGGCGTCTACCGCGCTCGCGCTTGACCGGACTCGCGCTCAGGCACGGGGTCCAGCTCAGCAGGTGAGGCTTTGCGGGGTCGCCTGACGCATCTCGTCGGCTCCGACATGTCAGTTGGGTTGCTTCTCAGAAGTTTGGAACCAGCGCGGACGATCGGACGTCAGTAGTGGGTGTACGGCGGAACGCGACCGCACCGCTGGATACCCCTGCCGGAGGACACCGATGAAACCGCCCACGACCCGATCCCGACTCCTGCTCGGTGCAGTGATGGCCACAGCGCTCGGCGGGGCAACGCTGACGACACTGGCGTTGGTCGATCGAGACGATCCGCCTGTCGAAGTAGCGGTCGGCCCGGCTGCATCTGCCGAAGCCTCCGACCAGCCAGCCGAGGTCCCCAGGCCTGCTGGCCCCGGCAGCGAAGCCGCTGACGGTGAAGCCCCCAGCAGCGCCGAGCCTGGCGTTGCGGCGCCAGACCAGGCATTGCGCGAACAACCTCTGCCCAAACAAGCTTTCCCCAAACAAGCGGTCGAGGCTCCAAGGGTCGCCGAGACCAGCATCGTGGAATGCGGCGATGATTGGCAGCCCAGTGCTGAAGAGATCGCGCAGGCCAACGAAGAGAACCGGGCCCTTGCCGAAGTGTTGGCCGCTGCGGGAGTCGATGCAGAAGCCACCACCGACCCAGTGGGCTTCGAATATGTGGGGTGGGACTACTCCGACGGTGTCGCCCAGGCTGTAGTCAACAGCTTCTACCGCTCGCGCTACCCCGATGAAGGCTCCTTCGAAGAGGTCATCTCCGAAGAAGACCTCGAACACATTCGCGACGAGAACGCGTCTTTGATGGCCGCCCTCGACGACGCTGGTATTGCCTACGAGCTGGTTGCTGAGGCGGCCGGTTTCGAGTGGGTCGAGTGGGACTACGAGGATCCTGCGGCGCGCGACGTGGTGGATGGATTCTACGGCGAACACTATGGCGATGAATTCGACGAAGGCTTCGAGTTCGGCGAAGCCTTCGAAGGCGAGTTGCACGAGGCCTGTTTCGGTGGCGAGGAATGGGAGCCGAGCCAAGACGAGATCGACCAGAACAACGCCGAGACCGAGGCGATGGCTGCAGCCTTCGAAGCTGCGGGGATCGACTACACCATCCAGGACGACGAACTGGGCTTCCGTTGGCTCGACCGGGACTTTGAAGATCGTGAAGCTCAGGCCGTCGCCGACGCATTCTGGGGCCACGACCACGACCAGATGGCCGCTGAGATCAGTGCCGATCTCGACCGCCTCGCCGCAGCCTTCGATGCGGCCGGGATCGAGTATGTGCGTGAAGGCCACGAGGAATGCGAGACGATCATCTTCGACACGGCCGACGATGCTGCGCTCTTGGCAGTTGCGACGCTCGGCTGACTGGCCCACGTCGCAGTTGAGGTCAGCAACTCCCGACTGATTCCCCCACAGGTCCTGCCGCCGCGGCGAGCGTCTCCCCCAGGCGCCGCTGCGGCGCCGCGTTGAGCTGTGGCGATGTCAGGTCAGGCGAGACTGCAGCCAACGCGCGCTGTCTTTGAGCTCGCGGTTGCGACCGATGAGGCCCTTTTGTGTATCGAACCCGTAGGGCCCTTCGTAACCGTCAATGCCGGTGTCGTGCAGGTAGCCAATGACGGGCAGGCCGTCAGCGGCGGCGTCCATGACGATGTCATGGGTTTCCTGCAAGATGCGTTCGCGCCACTCGTCGTCGTTGGTTGCCACACCATGAGCAGCGATCGCCAGCGGTCGACCAGGAAGCTCGGTGCTCATGTATGAGAGCAGTTCGCCGAGTTCGTTCGGGATGGGGGTGAAACCCGTGTCGGAACGACGATCGTCCGCCGGGTACGCGTGCATCCCCCCGGCGTGATCGACGGCGATGGGGTGATCGTGAGAAAGACCAATGACGTCGAACGCCCCGGCGAGTTCAGGCCGCTCTCTCGGTGTGAGGCCGGGAATCAATAGTTCGCCATCGCGGATTGCCGACATCCACGTCCCGAAGATCAGGTCATGCCACAGCTGGCGTTGGGGTCCGGTCTCGGGGCCGTGACCAAAGATGGTTGGAGCGCCGAATACACCCATCACTGGTGTCGTGCCGGTCCGCAGCAAGTTCCAAGCTATGTGGTTGGCGAGCATTGCGCCCTCGATGGCGGCGGCAGCTGTTTCGGCGTCGCGTCGGCCCGGCGGCCGATTTCCAATCAGGTGGCCGCGGATCGCCCAGCCGATCGGATCGTCGATGGGCACCCACATGTCGATCAGCCCCTCGAATCGCTCGGCGCAGCGATCGACGTGGCGCGCCCAATCGAGTTCGCGGCGGCGTGCGTCGCGGAACCCGTTGGTGTCTTCGGAGAACCATCCGGGAAGGGTCGTGTGCACGAGCGTTGCAATGACATTGAGGCCCGCTTGCCGGGCCGACACGATGATGTCCTGGTAGCGGTCGAATGCGTCGGCATCGATGCGACCTTGTTCGGGCTCGAGGCGCGCCCACTCGAGGGTGAGACGGACATGGGTCAAGCCGAGGCTGGCCAGGAGCAAGAAGTCATCGCCATGGTTGGTGGCAATGCCGTTCCCATCACCGGAGGCCGGGACTCGTTTGTCGCGTTCCCAACGCGACCAATCTGCGGCAGGAGTGACGCCTTCGGTTTGGAGCGAACTGCTGGTCACACCCCACCATGGGGTGTCGCTTTGGGTCATGGGAGCAGTGTGCCTGGTTCACCGCGAAATCAGCCTTGCCGCGGGTCACCGCCCAGCACCCAACCTGAGTGACCAGTACGGTGGCGCGATGGTCCTGGGAAAATGGCGTCGGAGAAAGCACCGTGGTCAGCGGTACGCGTATTCGGCCTGGGATGGCAGCCAGAGTGGCTTCGAACTCAGCGCAGGCGACCTGATGGCCGAGCTCAACGATGACCTGCTCTATCACGGCGATATCAATGCGGCGCTTCGCCGAATGATGCAGTCGGGGTTCGACGTCGATGGCGAGCGAGTTCAGGGTCTACGCGAGATGCTCGAGCAGCTCCGCGAGCAACGTCAGGACAAGCTGGACAACTTCGACCTCGGTGGCGTCTACGACGAGGTTGCGCAGGATCTCAAGGATGTCACTGATACTGAGCGCCAGTCGCTCGACGAGCTCGCACAGGATGCCCGTGAGTCCGGCGACCAGCGGCGCCAGGAGATCACCGAGGACGTTGTGACCGACCGCAACCTCCAGCTCGATCTCATGCCACCGGACCTCGCCGGCCAGGTCAAGGAACTCCAGAACTACGAGTTCACCTCGACCGAAGCTCGCGAGAAGTTCGAAGAACTTATGGACAAGCTGCGCGAGCAGCTCAAGCAGCAGTACGTCGACCAGATGACCGATGGTGTCGAGAACATGTCAGCGGAAGACATGCAACGCATGAAGGACATGATGGCCGAGCTCAACCAGATGCTCGACGAGCGGGCCAATGGTCAAGAGCCGGACTTTGATGGATTCATGGAGCGGTTCGGCGACTTCTTCCCCGAGAATCCGCAGACCCTCGACCAGCTTCTCGAGATCATGGCGCAGCGCATGGCGGCGGCTCAGGCAATGCTCAATTCCATGACCCCCGAGCAACGTCAACAACTCCAGGAGCTCTCCGATCAGCTCATGGAAGATATGGACCTGCAATGGCAGGCCCAGCAGCTTGCCGAGAACCTGCAAGGCGCATTTCCCGACCTCGGTTGGGGCCAGGATTATCAGTTCGAAGGCCAGAACCCCATGGGGATGGGCGAGGCCCAGTCCGTGTTCGAAGACCTCGCAGATCTCGATCAGCTGGAGCAGATGCTCAAAGGCACGTCCAACCCCGGCGCGCTCGCCGAAGTCGATATCGACCGAGCCCGCGAGCTCCTCGGCGATGATGCCGCCAACTCGCTCGAGCGTATGGCTGAGGTTGCTCGGATGCTTGAAGACGCGGGGCTCATCGAGAACCGCGAGGGCAGATTCGAGTTGACTCCGCGAGCGATTCGCAAGATTGGCCAGCAGGCCTTGGCTGATCTATTCAAGAAGCTCGACCAGGATCGCGCTGGTCGTCATGAGCTCGAACGCACGGGCATCGGCCACGAGCGAGAGTTCTCCACCAAGCCCTACGAATTCGGTGATCCGTTCAACCTGCACATCGAGCGCACGGTGCGCAACGCCATCAAGCGCACCGGGGGCGGTACCCCGGTACGGCTGTCGCCAGACGACTTCGAGGTCGAACGCACCGAACATTTGGTGCGCTCTTCCACCGTGTTGATGCTTGATCTGTCTCTTTCGATGCCGATGCGCGATAACTTCCTTCCGGCCAAGAAGGTCGCCATGGCGCTGCACTCGCTCATGTCGATGCAGTTTCCCCGCGACTATCTCGGCATCGTCGGATTCAGCGAGGTGGCACGTGCGATCGAACCGCACGAGTTGCCTGAGGTGTCGTGGGACTTTGTGTACGGCACCAACATGCATCATGCGTTCAAGCTGAGCCGGCAGATGTTGGCACGCCAGACCGGCCAGAAGCAGATCATCATGATCACCGATGGGGAACCCACCGCTCACATCGACAATAACGGGAATCCGTTCTTCAGCTATCCGCCGACCCGCGAAACCGTCGACAAGACGCTGGCCGAAGTCGCCAGGTGCACACGAGACCAGATTCGTATCAACACGTTTATGCTCGATGCGTCCTCCGCGCTGACGCACTTCATTGAGAAGTTGACCGAGATGAATGGCGGTCGAGCGTTCTTTACCACGCCTGAGACGCTGGGTGACTACGTCTTGGTCGATTTTGTTGAACACCGAAGAAAGTTGCTGTCGAGCCGTTAGGTGGGCGTCTGGCGACACCTCCGCCGACGCTGCTGCTGGCGCCGGTTGTCGAGGTTTGCCACGGTGTGCTGGGCGATGTTTGTGCTGCTCCACATGTTCGTTTCAGTGTTGTTGGTTATCTTTCAATATGTTCGAATTGATTTCGATGCAAAAAAACCATGGATTTCTTGGCCCCGCACTTGCGCCAGCGAGACCAAGACGGCGAGAATGCCATAGACGTAATTACACACTCGTGACTACCGCTGACGGGGCGACACCCCATTTGGGGGAATCGCCCTGGTATCACCAGCGGGCCCGCACATCTGTGGGCGGCAACCAGGGGAACCACCGGAGGAACACAATGCGGATCGCAGACGAAACGCTCGATCGATCGTGGCAAGAATATGCCAACTGTCTAGGCGTGGACCCGGACCTTTTCTTCCCCGAGCGTGGTGCCAGTACCCGCGAGGCCAAAGAGGTATGTCGCGGGTGTGTCGTGCGCGAGGACTGTCTCGAGTATGCGTTGGGCAACAGCGAGAAGTTCGGCATCTGGGGTGGCATGAGCGAACGTGAGCGTCGCCGTATTCGCCGCCAGCGAGCCCTTAAGCTCCAAGGTGCTCTCGAGGTCTCGGTTGAAAAGCCCGCCTAGTCGTTCGGCGCTGTTCGTCGGGCTTCACCCGAGAGCTCCCTAGCGCCACGGCAAACCATCACACCGGTGGCACGTCCATTGATCAAGTCATTGCCAGCGCACGGTTCGTGTTCTCGCTACCGGCTACGCTCTCGGGATGGGAAGTCTCGGAAGCAGCGAGTTGATTATCATCCTCGTGATCTTGCTCGTCCTCTTCGGCGGAGCAAAGCTCCCCAAGTTGGCGCGCTCGCTCGGGGAAGCAAAACGTGAGTTCAAAGATGGCATCACCACTGATGCCGACGACGACGACGAGGCCTGACCTCGGTCCGATTGGTTCGCAGGCCGACCCGTTTGCGAACAGCCGTGTGCTCGGCCGCGAACACGTGTGCAAGGGCAGCGAAAAGCAATTTTGCCAAGCCCGGAACTCTTTTTGTGCTCGCGTCGTTGAGATGATGTCAACCACAACGAGTAGCGAGGTCGTCGCCCAGCCATGACACGACGGCATGGACTTCGTCTTGTGTCGGGTGACGACACAGTTCCCAACGATCGCGTCCCGACATGGGAAGAGATCGCCCGGGATCACGGACAATTCATGTACACGGTTGCGTACCGTCTCAGCGGGCGCCATGAAGAAGCACAGTCAGATCGCAGAACGTCGAAACCCGGCTAGTTCGCGTCGAAGCACGCGTGACGGTGTGGTGTTGTTCGTGAAAGGCGGGCTGGCGCCCGAGCTGTCAGTAAACGGCTTGGGCTCTGGCCTCTGCTTCGAGTCGACGACGTTTGATGATGCGGCGGCGCTCACGTTCGGAGCAGCCTCCCCACACGCCGTGATCGATGCGGTTACGGAGCGCGTGCTCAAGGCACGGCTCCTTGACGGGGCAATCGGCGCAGATCCGTCGCGCAACTTCGACGCCGACGCCATCGCTGGGAAAGAACGTTTCGGGCGGTTGGCTGGCACAAAGGCCGGTAGCCATCCAGTTGGTGTCCATGGTGATGCACCTCCTGTTGTGCCCTACATACGCACAGAAGGGCCAGAAAGTTCCCGTAAAGGCGGGAATCTTCCCCGATCTTGCGGGATTGGAGACTTGGTTTCAACCCCTGACCAGCGAAAACCCGCCCTTCAGCCCAATTCTTTCGGCCTGCCTTGGATAGGCCCGATTCATAGGCGACCATGGAAGGAATGACCTCGCCGACTGATGGCCCTCCCGAGCCCCCATCGGACGATGCGCTTTCGCGCTCGATGCCTCCTCTTCCTCCGGCCCTCGCGCCTCCTCCGCCGCCTTGGTCAGGGCAAGTCCAGGCACCGGCTGCCGACCAGGCGCAACCACTCACCGCGGCCGCCCCGTTGCACCCGCCCCAGAACAGCTCTTCGCAACCCGTTATTCGACCGAGCGACGGGCTCGCGTCGCGTCCCAGCCGTCCCCCGATCTATGACCCCTCGCACTATGGCTACGGGCCATGGCGCCCCGAGGGAAACGACGAGCCGGTCGATCTCCAACCACTCTTTGTCGAGCCCGTCGGCTGGCGACGGTTCCGGGGGCCGCTGACAGGCGCACTGATTGGCGCACTGATTGCTTCGGTGGCCGTGCTTGTCGCTATCGCGTTCGTTGGCGATGGTGGTACCGACACCGTGGAGACGGTCTTCGAGTTCCCCGATTCGGGGCCCTCAACAATCCTCGATGGTGAGCGTCTCGATATCCAGGGAGTGCTCGCAAAGGTGTCGCCGTCCGTCGTGACGATCAAGACGGGCGCCGAATCCGTTCGGGGCATATTCGAAGGGGCTGGGTCGGGCGTTGTGATTGGTGAGGGTGGCTTGATTCTCACCAATGCCCACGTGATCCAGGACGCGGACACCATCGAGGTGCTGTTCTTCGACGGGACGTTGAAGGCTGCGGATCTCGTGGGGAGCTTCCCCGACGCTGACATCGTCATTATCAGGGCGCGCAACATCAGTGGGCTGATTCCCGCCGACCTCGGGTCGTCCGCCGACCTGCGCGTCGGTGATGAGGTCGTCGCAATCGGTAACGCCCTCAACTTGGGAGACTCACCCAGCGTCACCAAGGGGATCGTCTCCGCAAAGGGTCGAACCATCAGCGACGGTGTCTTGACCCTTGATAACCTCATCCAGACTGACGCAGCGATCAACCCTGGCAACTCCGGCGGCCCGCTGGTCAACGCGGCAGGCCAAGTGGTTGGTATCAACACCGCGATCATCGACAACGCGCAGAGCATCGGCTTCGCCATTTCGATCGATGTGGTCCGGCCGCTCATCGATCGCGCGTTGTCTGGCGACGCCGACCTCAATCCCGACACCGCCTTCCTCGGCGTCACGACGATCTCTGTGTCCAGTCTGGGAGAAGTCGTGCTGGACGAGTTCGGCGTTACTGCCACCCAAGGGGCGTTTGTCCAAGAGGTTCTGTCCGGCTCGCCCGCCCAGCGGAGCGGAGTCGAGCGCGGCGATGTCATTACGAGCATCGACGGCCAGGCGATCGATTCGTCCGAAGACGTGGCCCGGACCGTCCGCGCCATGCGGCCTGGTGACAACGTCGAGGTGTTGGTGGTCCGCAACGGACGCACCGAAATCATCACCGTCACCCTGGATGTCCGCAACTAAGAAAACGCGTGCCAAAAACAGTGCTGCCACGTATTGGGCCGCAAGCTCCGCTCAATCGATGGATCCGGGCTTAGACTGCCCGGAGCGCCGAAAGGCCCGGTCGAGGAGTTCCCGATGAGCAGCATTGAAGTCGAAACAGGCGAGCAGGAGCCCCCGGTTGGGGGCGTCAAGATGGTCTACCTCGGCCCAGTGGCCCCGCACTGGGAGATCCGCTCGGACTTCGGCGACAAGGCGCTTATCGATGGGTTTCGTACCCGCGTGAACGCTCGTCTCGTGTTGTTGCCACCCCACGATCCCCAGTTCCGCCGCAACCGAGAACGCGTCAATCGTGACGCCGAGCGCGAGAACTTTCTGATCGTTTGGGATCTCGGGTACGACGAAGACGCGTAGACCCAATGGGTCCAGAGTTGCCCCAGACAGACTTCCCGGGTCAACAGCTGCCCACGTGATGCCGATGGAGGGCGCATGACCTCACCTTCGGGGCGTTCCCCCCGGCGACGACATGCGTAACCCCGAGCACTACATCAACCGTGAGCTGTCGTGGTTGGCATTCAACAAGCGCGTCCTCGCCCAAGCGCGCGACGAGTCGTTGCCGTTGCTGGAGCGGTTGCGCTTCCTTGGCATCTGGGGGAAGAACCTCGATGAGTTCTTTCAAGTCCGCGTCTCGGGACTGAAGGATCAGGTCCGGCGAGGGCGATCGACCCGCACTGCTGACGGTTTCACCCCGGCCGGGGCTCTGGTCGCGATTCGTGACGAAGTCGATCGCCAGCAGCGGCGGGTTGCGAAGGTCTACGGGTCGGTGATCGAGGAGCTGGCAGTCCACGGTGTGGATGTTCTGGCCTGGAGCGATCTACCCAAATCCGACCGAAAACATCTCACCCAGGAATTTGAGAATCGCATCTTCCCGGTCCTGACCCCGCTTGCTGTCGACCCCGGTCACCCGTTTCCGTACATCTCCAACCTGTCGCTCAGCCTTGGAGTCATTCTCCGAGATCCCATCGACCGGAACAGGCGATTTGCTCGTCTCAAAGTTCCCGACGTTCTGGGGCGTTTCCTCCGCCTGCCCAAGAGCGATCGATTCGTGTCGATCGAGGATGTCGTCCTCGCACACATCGATCAGCTCTTCCCGGGGATGGAGATCATCGAGACCATTGCGTTCCGTGTCACTCGCAACGCCGATCTTGACTTCGACGAGGATGAGGCGTCGAACCTCTTGTCCGCGGTGGAGCTCGAACTTCGCCGCCGCCGATTCCAGCAGCCGGTGCGACTCGAACTCAGCAAGCGCATGTCCAGTGACACCTCGGAGTTGCTTGTCAACGAACTCGAGCTTGACGGCCGCGATGTGTACGTGTCCGACGTGCCGCTGGACCTTGGTGACTTGTTGGAACTCGTTGCGATCGATCGTCCTGAACTTCGCGACCGAGATCACGTGGCCGTGACCCCACCTTCGTTTCGGTCCCAAGACGATGAGGCTCCGGACCTGTTCGCGGCCATGCGCGAACGAGACCTGTTGGTCCACCACCCGTACGAATCATTCGTGACCACGGTTGAAGAGCTTCTGGCCCAGGCCGCCAACGATCCGGCAGTGCTCGCCATCAAGATGACGTTGTACCGCACCTCGGGCGATAGCCCCGTGGTCGAACACCTGGTCCGAGCCGCCGAGGCGGGCAAACAAGTTGCGGTCGTCGTGGAGCTCAAGGCTCGCTTCGACGAAGCCGCGAACATCGGCTGGGCTCGACGGCTCGAAGACGCTGGTGTTCACGTGGCTTACGGGCTCGTCGGGCTCAAGGTGCACACCAAGACGATCCTCATCGTTCGGTCGGAGCCCGACGGCGTGCGCAGGTACTGCCACGTTGGCACCGGCAACTACAACTCCCGCACGGCTCGTCTTTACACCGATATTGGGTTGTTTACGTCCAACAAGCGCATCGGCAACGACTTGGCGCAGATGTTCAACTCGCTTACGGGTTACGGTCGTGATCTCACCTTCAAACGACTGGTGATCGCGCCCCAATACCTTCGTGGTCGCCTCGTCGAGCTCATCGCCAACGAAGCCAAGCACGGCTCCGATGGCCACATCGTGATGAAGATGAACAGCCTGGTCGACGCCGATCTCATCGACCGGCTGTATGCCGCCTCCCAGGCCGGTGTGACGATCGAGCTCGTCGTCCGCGGCATCTGTTGTCTGCGACCTGGGCTGAAGGGGCTTTCCGACAACATCACGGTACGGTCCATTATCGGGAGATTCCTCGAGCATTCACGGATCATGGTCTTCGCCCACGGTGACGCAAGCCGTGGTGGAGACGGGGACGCGTTTTACCTCCTTGGATCGGCCGACCTCATGCCCCGCAACCTCGACCGACGGGTCGAAGCCATGGTCCCCATTGACGACCCTCGGCTGCGCGCGCGAGTCGACGACATCCTTGGGGTGGAGTTGAACGATGCCCACCTGGCCTGGAGCCTGGACGCCGATGGCAAGTGGCGCCGAGTTGGCAATAAGCCCGAGACGAACTCACAGCAGTTGTTAGTCGATATGGCAAAGGCAGGAGCACCCAGATGAGCAAGATCGAGGTCTTTGCAGCTGGCGGAGTGGTGGTCGACGACGTTGGCAGATGGCTTGTCATCCATCGCCCCCGCTATGACGACTGGACATTTCCTAAAGGCAAGCTCGACCCTGGCGAGACGCTCGAGGAATGCGCGTTGCGCGAGGTGGAGGAGGAGTCGGGGTGTGTCTGTGAGCTAGGCGCTCTACTGGCCACGGTTCATTACTCTGATCACAAGGGCCGCTCGAAGGAAGTCCACTACTGGTGGATGACCCCGCTTGCGGTCGGCTTCAAGCCAAACGACGAGGTCGATGAGATTGCCTGGCTCGAACCAGCTAGAGTCGCCGAGATTCTCAGCTACGACCGTGACCAACGTGTTCTCGAGGCTGGGCTCAATCCGTCGTAGGTGAACTTCAGATGAACACTCGTTCACGCATAGGTGAGCGCGCTACAGACTGCTAAGTTCCCCAGCCGTGAGTCACGGCGCCATGTCTTCGACCCGTCGAGAAATGCCCACCATTGTTCGAGCTGTGCTCGTGGTGGCGCTCATCTACATCTTCTTGGTTGGTGTGTCCTCGCTCGAGGGTGGCATCAAGGTCATGGGGGAGGACACTCAAGAGCGCCTGTTCTCGAGCGTCTCGAACCCCTTAGCGGGTCTCTTTATCGGGATCTTGGGCACCGTGCTCGTGCAATCGTCGTCGGCCAGTACCTCGGTGATCGTGGGCCTCGTGGCCACGGGGGCGCTTGGTGTCGACGACGCAGTCCCCATGGTCATGGGCGCCAACATCGGCACGACGGTCACCAACACGTTGGTCTCGCTTGGGCACGTGCGGCAGTCCCAAGAGTTCAAACGGGCATTTGCGGCAGCGACGGTTCACGACTTCTTCAACGTCATGGCCGTCGCGATCTTGTTACCCGTCGAGTTGGTCACCGGCGTTTTGTCGAGCGCCGCCGAAAAGATCAGCGAGCAACTCGTTGGCTCGGCCGGCAGCGAATGGAAGAGCCCGATCAAGCAGTGGGTGAAGGAGCCCGTCAGCTGGATACAGGATGGTCTCGACGGCCTCGGAGCCAGCGGCAACTTCCTGGGCACCTTGATGGTGGTCGCCGGGTTGATGTTGGTGCTGCTTGCGCTGACCTTCATCACCAAGAACATGCGGCGATTGGTGGCCGACCGGATCGAACGATCGCTCAACAAGGTGCTCGGCAGCGGCGGCGGCTTGGTTGCCATGTTGCTCGGCCTCATCATCACCATCTCGGTTCAGTCATCAAGCATCACGACGTCCATACTCATCCCTCTCGCCGCAGCCGGCGTCGTCACGCTGCGCAACATCTATCCCGTCACGCTCGGTGCCAATGTCGGCACGACCATCACCGCGTTGTTGGCCGCGCTCGCTGCCAGCACCCCTGAGGCTCTCACCGTGGGGTTGGTGCACACGATCTTCAACGTGTCGGGAATCCTGCTGCTCTATCCGGCCAAACCAATCCGCAACGTCCCCATTCGCCTGGCAGAGGGGCTCGCAGCGCTCGCTGTGGACCGCCGCGCCTACGCAGTAGCGTACGTGTTCGGCGCGTTCATCATCATCCCTGTGCTTGGTGTCGCGATCCTTCGCTGAAAGGTCTTGTCATGGTCATGTCGTTCTTTAGGAAAGGTGAGAGTGGGCTGGATCTCATCGCTCATCGGACCATCACGATGCTCGCGGATGCGAGGCATTCGTTCGATTTGGCTTCGGCGGCTGTGCTCAGTGGCGCCGATCCCGAAGACGTCGGCGCCGACATCCGCGAGACCGACGACCGGATCAACCAGGCCGAGCAGGAGCTTCGCGGCGACCTGGTCACCCATGTCGCAGTCCACGGTTCGTTCGAGATCGGCTCGGTGCTTTCGTACACCTTGTTGATCAAGAAGATCGAGCGGATCGGGGACCAAGCGAAGAACATCTTGGATCTCGCAGACGAAGGTGTCTCCCTCGCAGGGCACGCTGACACTGACGAGATGCTCAAGATTCGTCGCCAGATCTCAAAAATGATGACCGAGGCCGCAGAGCTCTTGAGTTCGGAGAACATGGAACAGGCCGCGGATTTCCGCGACCGGTGTGACTCGCTCAGGTTCGAGCTGGAAACCACCATCCGTGAGTTCATGCATTCCGAGCAGCCCGGCAGTTTCGCTGTGCCACGGGCGATCCTGTATCGCTACTGGAAGCGGATCGTAGCCAACCTGGCCGGCGTCGTCGCCAGTGCCACCGAGCCCATCCAACATCAGGACTACCTCGACGCCGGCGAGACCGACATCAGCGACGACTGATCGTCCACCTGGTGTTCATCTGCGGTTGGTAAGGATGTCATCGACGCGACGCACGAAGGACAATCGGCGTTCCTACGGTGATGACATCGCTTCTCCACTTCTTCCTCCCACTCGCATCGAACGGATTCGCAGCGCGGGCCTTGTGTTGGCCATCGTTGGCATCTTCGCCGTCGTCGCAGCGGTGCTCGGTGATTCGAACGATGACCCGGCCGCCAATGCTCAGCCGGCGTCCGGGGCCCAAGACCAGGGATAGCCTGCGCCTGTCGGCGAGCTGACCGGTGACTTCTTGGTGTCGGGCTCATCGACGGTGTTCCCGATCGTGTTGCGCCAGGCCGAGCAGTTTGTGGGAATAGCGCCAGGGGTTGCCATCGCTGTCGAGGGTCCCGGGTCCGGCGATGGCGCCAAGAAATTCTGCGCTGGAGATACTCCGATCGCCAATGCATCTCGTCTGTTCAAAGACGAAGAAATCGCCGTCTGTGAGGAGGCGGGGATCGACTTCATCGAGCTGCGCCGCGGCATCGATGGCATCACGGTGATTACATCGCCCACAAACGCGGCTGTCAATTGCGTGTCGTTCAACGATCTTTAAGCCCTGCTCTCGGAAGACGCGACGGGCTTCTCGTCGTGGCCCGATGCGAATGCGCTGACCGGATCCTGGGCAGGACAGAGTTTTGCCGATGTTCCGTTGGACATCTACGGGCCGGGTGAAGAGTCAGGCACCTTCGACTCGTTCACCGAGATCGTCATCGAGGCCGTCTTCAAAGGCAAGACCGGGCTCGACATCGACGAAAGAACCTTCGCCGAGTCCATCCGACCTGACTACACCTCGAGCCCCGATGACAACGTCATCATGGTGGGCATCAACGGCAGTGATTCGGGTTTGGCCTGGGTCGGTTACTCGTTTGCCCAACAGGCTGCCGACAGCGGCCGAGCGAAGCTCCTTGAAGTATCGGTGGAAGACGGCGGCCCGTGCGTCGCTCCCTCGGCGGATTCGATTGCTTCGGCCGAGTTTCCGATCACCCGCTTCTTGTACACCTATGTCAATGCTGACGCGGCGGCCAACGATCCGGCTGTTGCCGCTTTTGTGGATTACATGATGTCCAGCACCGGCCTGGAGTCGGTAAGCGCTGTGGGTTACGTCGATTTGGCTCAGACAGATCAGACCCGGACCCAGGCTGTGTGGAATGACCGTGTCACCGGGCGGGCCTGGGAGTGATCACCGTCGACGACACGCGCGACGGCAACTCCAGCGAGGTCACGACCTCGCAAGTTGCGGCACCGGTTCCTGATCTCAACGCCCGCGCCTTGGGCGCCGCGCTTGAGGTCGCGATCTTCGTCGCGCTCGCGCTGGCGGTGTACCTGATCGAGTATTTCGTGGCGGGGCCAGTCACCGCATTCGGCCCGTCAAACTTTTGGATCGCCTTCGTCTTGCTCGCGGGATGAAACGGATGGGCGTTCGCCGCTTCGCACACGGTGCATGGCGGGGTACTCGGCCACAACATCGCCACCCTCGATGGCTCGCCGGCATCTTCGCCCACGATCACAATTCGACAACTCCTTCGGTTCGGCGCGCTCTACGCCGTCCCGTTCTTGGCACTCGACGCAAACGTCGTCCTGGCGCTCCTCATCGCATCGTTGGTTGGGGTGTACTTGAAGTTCGCTCCCGATTGCCGGGCCCCCTGGGATCACCTTGCCGGCACCCGGGTGATCAGTGGCTTCCCGAGCAACGCGAAACTCGAGCTGGCAGATGTCCACACCGCTGCGGACCTACGACTCGACACAAAGCGCCTCGGCGACGAACGGCGAGCTCGTCGGCTGCTGCTCGGCGTCGGACTGTTCTCGGTTCTGGCCAGCGGGCTCATCGTGTGGGTGATTTTTCGCGAAGCGGCGGAGTTCGTTCTCGCCGACGAGTTCAGCTGGAGCGTCCTCACCGGCATCGGCTGGTTTCCACGACGGGGCATCTTCGATCTCTCCACCCTGTTCATTGGCACGTTGTGGATCACGGGGATAGCGATGACTGTCGCCGGTCCGGTCGGTCTCGGTGTTGCCATTTATCTGAGTGAATACGCATCGCCTCGGGTGCGCCGTTACCTCAAGCCGCTAGTCGAGACGCTCGCCAGCATTCCGTCGGTTGTTATCGGCCTATTCGCTATCAGCTTCATCAGCCCCAAGGTGCTGCAGCCGATCTTCGGTGACCTCGGGATCTTCTCGCTGCTCGCAGCGGGGCTGGGAGTCGGTGTATTGACGGTCCCAATCGTGGCTTCGATATCCGAGGATGCGATGCGCGCCGTGCCCCAAGAACTCCGCGAGGCGAGCTATGGCCTGGGGAGTCGCAAAGTGACGACGGCGCTGCGCGTCGTGTTCCCGGCTGCGCTCTCGGGCATTTCGGCGGCTTTCATTGTTGGCATCTCCCGCGCGATCGGCGAAACGATGGTGGTGTTCATTGCTGCGGGCGGGTCGGGCGGTGCGATTTTCGAGACGGACCCAACCCAGCCCGGCCAGGCCATCACTGCGGCCATGGCATCGCTTGGCGCCGGGACTGACAGCGTGGCCGGATCTGGCATTGCCTTCCAGAGCCTCTACTTCCTCGGCGCCTTGTTGTTCGTGATCACGCTGGTGATGAACGTCGTCTCTGACCGCATCGTGGGTCGGTTCAGGCAGGTCTACTGATGGCACTTCCTCCCATCCCAGCGCCCGTCAGTGCCGATCTTCGGCGCCGCCGCGGTGCCGACCTCAAGGGGCAGCTGTTCCAGGCGTTGTTATGGCTGTCACTGGGGATCGCGGTCGCGATGGTCGGCGCCGTGTTGTGGAGCGTCAGCGCTGATGGTTGGAGTCTCATCAGCGAACGTTTGTGGAGTTTCCTACGGAACCCCTCGTCGGCTACTCCTGACAATGCGGGCGTCGTGCAAGGGATTCGGGGCAGCTTCATTCTGGCGGGCATTGTGGCCGCGACGTTCCCCTTGGGGATTGGCGCTGCGGTCTACCTGGAGGAACTCGCCGATGATGGCCGCCTCACGAGGCTCATCCGGGTCACGGTACGAAATCTCGCCGGCGTCCCGTCGATCGTCTATGGATTGCTCGGGCTGGCGGTCTTCGTCAAGTCCCTGGGCGGCCTCACCGGCGGATCTTCAATTATCAGTGCCGGTTTAACGCTCGGCGTACTGGTCTTCCCCGTCGTGGTCATCACGGCGTCCGAGGCCATTCGTGCGGTGCCGCAATCAATCCGAGATGCCTCATACGGACTGGGCGCGACCCAGTGGGAGACCATCTGCCACCAAGTGATCCCTGCCGCCCTGCCCGGGATCCTGACCGGCATTGTGTTGTCCATCTCCCGGGCGCTCGGAGAAGCTGCGCCATTGCTGGTCATTGGAGCTGCTCCGTTCTACTCGACGGGCTTCAACGATTTCTTCGAGCAGCTCCAGGGCGCCTTCACCGCGCTGCCGATGAACGTGGCGAGCTTCGCTCGCTTGCCCGCCGACACATGGGCCGGCCACGCCGCGGCCGCAAGCCTCGTGCTGCTGGTTGTCATCTTTGCCATCAACCTCGTTGCCATGGTGATCAGGTCGCGGATCACAAAGAAGCTGGGCCGCTGAAACTCATGCGACAAGAGACAGGATCCGAGATGACCATGACTGACAGGCCAGCCGAGACTGACGAGACTGGCAAGACTGGCGCGGCACCCGTTACCGCCGACGCCCCTCGCTCTATGGCTTTCCAACACCACGCAGATACCAACCCTGAGCGACCCGCTGGGCCGAACGTCTTCACCGTTCGTGGGCTCGATGTGTTCTATGGGGACTTTCGCGCCGTTGCTGGCGTAGACCTCGACATCGCCGAGCGTGAGATCACCGCCTTTATTGGACCATCAGGCTGCGGCAAGTCCACGGTCCTGCGCTGCTTCAACCGTATGAACGACCTCATCGATATAGCTCGGGTCGAAGGGTCAGTCTTGTACCGCGACATCGATCTCTACGACCCCCAGGTCGACCCTGTGGCGGTGCGCCGGCGAATCGGGATGGTGTTCCAAAAGCCCAACCCCTTCCCGAAGTCGATCTACGACAACGTGGCGTTTGGGCCCCGTGTGGCCGGCCTGAAAGGCAACTTGGACGACCTCGTCGAGCAGTCGTTGCGAGACGCCGGGCTCTGGGACGAAGTCAAGGATCGACTGACGTCGTCGGCGCTGGGTATGTCGGGTGGCCAGCAGCAGCGCCTCTGCATCGCTCGTGCGATCGCGGTCAACCCTGACGTGTTGTTGATGGACGAGCCATGTTCGGCCCTCGATCCGATTGCCACGGGCCGGATCGAAGAGCTGATGAAGGAGATCAAGGACGAATACACGATCGTGATCGTGACCCACAACATGCAGCAAGCGGCTCGCGTGAGCGATCGAACAGCGTTCTTCACAGCCGAGGTGGACGAGGACACGGGTCAGCGTCGCGGCAAGCTGGTCGAGTTCTCCGAGACGGGCAAGATTTTCTCGACCCCATCTGATGAACGCACTGAGGCATATGTGACGGGGCGTTTCGGGTGACACACCCGATGGTCAGGCCCTACATTTCATTGTGCGCCTACCTGGAGGCTGGATAACCATGACCGAGATTCGTAGCCAGCTGGACAAGCGCCTCAAGGCGATCGAATCGGACCTGCTTGCGATGAACGAGTTGGTCACCGATCGTATTGGGCAGGTCACCTCGGCGTTACTCGAAGGCGATGTGGCCGCCGCCGACGTACTGATTGCCGGCGACGACGACGTCGACCTGATCTCGCTGCGTATCGAAGAGGGCTGCATCGAGACCCTTGTCCGCGAGCAACCGGTGGCATCGGATCTGCGACTTGTCGTGGCGGCGATGCACATGAACTCCGACATCGAGCGCAGTGGCGATCTGACGACGAATATTGCGAAAGCAGTTGGTCGGCTCCAAGGCAGCCATGCCACTGATGAGGTTCGCCACCTGATCGCCCGAATGGCATCACAGGCGGCGCTGTTGTTTCGCCGGGCGGGGGAGGCATTCGAGACTCGTGACGCAGAACTCGCCGCATCCATCGATGTCCTCGACGATGTCCTCGACGATCTCCACTACGAGTACATCCAGCTCGTCATTCACGAAGCGCGGCGCGGTGACATGGACCCGCAGCAGTCGTTGCAGCTCGCGCTCATCGGCCGGTTCTATGAACGCATTGGTGATCATGCCGAGAACCTGGGCGAACGGATTCGATACATCACGACTGGGTGGCTCCCCGAATCGCAGGCGGCCGAGCGAGCCGAACAGCGTCTCGCTGCCGGTGGTGAGCCGCCCGAGGTCCGGTCTCGGGGAATGGCCGTCATCGATTCGATCGCTGAAGAGCGTCGGATCGATGCGATCCGTCAGGATTTCGTCTCCAACGTGTCCCACGAACTCAAGACCCCGGTCGCAGCAATGAGCCTGCTGGCCGAAGCCATGGTGACTGCAACTACCGGCGAGGACCGTCAACGTCTGTCGACTTTGATGCAGCAGGAATCGAAGCGAGCCGAGGACATCATCGATGATCTCCTCGAGCTTGCCCGTCTCGACGAGCAGGATTCAGTCTTCTCGGTCGTGTCGATGGACGAAGTTGTCACTCGTTCGCTGGAGGCTGTCGAGAACCTTGCTTCGGCGAACGGTGTCGAGCTGATGAGCAACGGGGTCCCGAGTCAGCTCGAAGTAATGGGCAGTAGGCGAGAGCTTGTCCGCGCCTTGGTGAACCTGGTCGACAACGCGATTCGTTACTCCGATCGGGGCAGCGCGGTTGTGGTTGACGTCGATGGCCTGCCCGATGCGGTGGACATCTCGGTGAGAGACCAAGGCGAGGGAATCCCACGACCGGACCTCGAGCGCATCTTCGAGCGCTTCTACCGAGTCGATCGTGCGCGGAGTCGCGAGACCGGTGGGACCGGCCTTGGACTCGCCATTGTTCGCCACGTCGCCACCAACCATCGGGGCCGGATCCTGGTCGAGTCCAAGCCTGGCGACGGGTCGGCATTCACCTTGCGTCTGCCCACAACAGGCTCGTGAGCAAGCGCATTCGCGTCCTGGTCGTCGACGACGAGCCGGCGTTTCGCGAAGGCCTCAGGGTTGCGTTGAGTGCCGAGGGCTTCGAGGTCGACCTCGCCGTTGACGGCGAGGATGCTCTCCAGCGCTACGAAGCGTCTCGCCCCGACATCTTGCTCCTCGACGTCATGTTGCCCCGCATGTCAGGGATCGACGTGTGTCGGCGCATCCGCACCGAGTCCAATACGCCGATCATCATGGTGTCGGCCAGACGCGAAGAGATCGACACCGTGGTTGGCCTCGAGGTCGGTGCTGATGACTATGTCGCGAAGCCGTATCGAGTGCGGGAGCTGGTCGCGAGGATGCGCACGGTGTTGCGGCGATCTAGCGCAGCTCCTGCAGTGACTGATGCCGCCCATGAGTTGGCTGTCGGGTCGGTCACGCTCGATCGCGAGCGCCACGAGGTGACCGTCGATGGTTCTGGCGTGCAGCTCCCGCTCAAGGAATTCGAAGTTCTGGCGCTCCTCATCGAGAACGTCGGTCTTGTCGTGACTCGCCAGACAATGATCGATCGCGTGTGGGGCTACGACTACGTCGGCGACACAAAGACGCTCGACGTGCACATCAGGCGGCTGCGATCCAAGATCGAGCTGGATCCACGTCGCCCTGAACGGATCGTGACGATCCGAGGCCTCGGGTACAAGTACGCGAAGGAGTAGCCGCGACCGCCGCTCCACCCCCACGGGGGTTCCCTGACACGGCATGAGTGCCGTGTCACTAAGCTCACAGCCGTGAGCGACGGGAACGGCTGGAAGCCGCTGAGTAAACCGAACCGGCCGAAGCCCGAGAGCGCCGCGCCGGTGACGTCCGAGCATGGGTCATTTGCCGTTTCGTCATTCGTTCGCTTGTCGAGGGTGCACGCGTTGTCCGCGGCAGGCGACGCAATGATTGCTGTGGCTCTGGCAGGGTCGCTTTTCTTCTCCATCGATCCATCGGCCGCCCGATGGCGGGTCGGGCTCTACCTCGCGCTGACTATTGCGCCATTTGCTCTTGTGAGTCCCCTCATCGGCCCCGCTCTCGATCGTGCCCAAGGTGGCCGGCGGGCCATGGTCATCACCATCAACGCGCTGCGCGTCGTCTTCGCGATCTTGATGGTTGGCAATCTCGACAGTCTGCTGCTGTTCCCGATCGCCTTCGCCATGCTTGTCTTGCAGAAGGGATACGCGATCGCCAAGGCGGCCATTGTCCCGACGACGGTCAAGAGTCATTCTGAGCTCGTCGAGAAGAATTCACGACTTGCCCTCCTCAGCGGTGTTGCGGGTCTCGTGGGCGCGGCACCGGCTGCACTGCTCCAATTCCTCGGTGGGGCATCGCTGTCGGTCGCGCTGGCTGCAATCACTTTTGCGGTAGCCACCGTTGTCGCGACTCGACTCGATCGGGTCGCCGTGGCCAGCGAGCCTGCAGGTGCGGACGAGCAACGCGAACTTCGCAGGGGAGGCATTCGGCTGGCAGCGTCGGCCACCGGGATGCTGCGGGCCATCATGGGCTTCTTCACGTTCCTTGTTGCCTTCGCCTACCGGGGTGGCACCGATGACATCGACCTCAGCGGATCGGGCAGCGCCATTGGAGCTCATCTGCACGAGGAGCTGCTGGGAGTCGATCTCGGGGCGAGCGGCGCATCCGCGCTCAAGCTCGGCGCGGTCGTCGGGTTCACCGTTCTCGGGAGTCTTGCGGGTGCTCTGCTGGCTCCAAAGTTGCGCGAGCGCATCCCGGAGGAACGGCTCCTTCTCGGAGCCTTGACCGTGATCGCGGGGACCTGTTTTCTGGGTGTTTGGAGCGGCGGTTTGTCCGGCGCCATGCTCGTCGCGTTCGCGGTGGGCCTCGGCGTCAGCAGTGGCAAGTTGGCCTTCGATTCGATCGTGCAGCGAGACGCCCCTGATGCCAACTACGGCCGAACGTTTGCAAAGTTCGAGACTCAGTTCCAGCTGTTCTGGGTGGCGGGCGCCCTGATTCCGGTGCTGTTCAAGATCCCCGCCCGTTTCGGCTTTTTCGTGCTGGTCGCGGGCGCCGCAGGATCTGGTCTGAGCTACCTCGTTGGTTCGCGTGCTGCAGATCAGCCGCCGGTGATTCGGCCACCGGTTGCGCAGCCCCTCGAGCGGCCCGACGACCCAACATTGGTTCGCTCGGCGCAGCCACCTCGCGGTGACACGACCATCGTCGCTGCTCCGCCGCATCAGGCCACCAACACCGACCCCACATTGGTGAACCCACCCGGTTCCGATGATGTGAACGGTGACGGCACCGTGTTCTAGGGCCACGTCTACGCCCTTCTAGGGCGGGATCATGCGTCCTTCTAGGGCCGGTGTGATTGCGCCCTACGAGGGATCGTCTTCGACCGGGAGGTCGATACGGGCCAGCCACAGGCCGGGCGCATCGACCTCGGCGGGGGTTGGAAGCATGCGCTCGTCCGCCCATAGCCGCGCCAGGCCTTCTGCCCCGGCACGCTCCACCACGCCGCTGACGAAGCCCGTACCACGGTCGTACTGCGCTTGGGTGAGCTCGAGTCCCAACATGCGTTCGATAAACCGATCAGACGGATCGGCCTCGACCCGTCGACGTCGAAGCGCCTCGGTGAGCTGGCCGTATGACCCGAGCAGGCTGTCGCCCAGGCTGTCCATCACCTGATCGACGACGCCCACCACTACGGCGATGAGTGCGTGCAGCCGAGGGAGCATGGCTGCCTGCGCCGGAGACTGAATGGCGCCAAGGATGACCTCGGGGTCGCCGAGGGTGTTCTGGAGGTCACCGAAGGCCGCCGGGTTGGATAGATCCAGGTTGGACAGCTTGTCTTCGAGGGCGGAGGGGTCGGTCTGGAAACCACTCGCGTACTCCATGAGCATGTCGGTCAGCGTGGTGCCCACATGGGGTACCGACAGCACGAGGTGATGGGTGATCTCATGCAGGCAAACCCACAGTCGGAGGTCCTGGGCGTCGAGGCTCCACTCGTTTCTGAATGCATCGATGTTGGCCGGGACAATGAGGATCTGGTCGCCCGAGCGCGGGACAGGGATGTCGTATTGGCCCATCGAGCGCCGGGCCATGTGGCCGACCATCGAACCCGCCGTCATGCTGAGCATCATGGGGCCGAGCATCTTCATCATCTGGCCGAACATGGCAGCGCCTGGGTCGCTCTCACCGAACGCATCGGTGGTGTCGCTTGGGGTCTGTCCGAGTGCCTTGGTGAGCCGCTCGAACAGTGGCTTGTAGGCGGTCAATGTCTTTTCGGTCCACTGGGTCCGGGTGACAACGTTGATCTGCACGCTGCCCCCGGCTGGGGATAGGCCGGTGGCCTGAGCGACGTGGAGTTCGGCCACGCGGGCGAGCTCCTCGATCTCGATCCGGCTGGCGGGGTCGACGTTGGGCTCGGATGCCCCCTCGTTTGCCATGCTCACGGCCAGCTGTCGCGCCGCGACCCAGCCGCCATCGCCACCCATTCCGCCTAGTAGTCCCCCCAGATCGCCCAGAAAGGGGATGCCGCTAAATGGGTTGTCTGGTGGGTCTGCGTCGTCCATGGTGGCTCCATCGTATTCCCCGCCGCAGCAATGGCGAACTCGGGTGTGTCGAGGACCAACACGGGCCGACACGGTTCCCATCCCGGTAGTGTGAAAGGACTTTCTGGTAGGGCGGGACGCGGAGGATCTTCATGAGCATCGTTGTCGTAACGGGGGCAGCAGGCTCTGTTGGAAGACGCGTGTGTCGGTTGCTGGCAGCCGATGACACCATCACCCAGGTTGTCGGGATCGATCTCAAGGGTCCGAAGTCGAACCTGGACAACCCCAAGTCGCTCCAGGCAAAAGTAGTTGGCTATCGTGCCGACCTACGCCGCGATGATCTCAAGCCATTGCTCGAAGACGCAGACACCATCGTGCACTTGGCTTCATCGTTCGAACCCCGCAACGACGGCGTCGACACCGCACACGTCGACATTGACGCCACCCAGCATGTGCTGGACGCGGCCAGTGGCGTCGGGGCCACTCGCCTGGTTTTGTTGTCGAGCGCAATGGTCTACGGGGCTCGCGCAACCAACCCCGTGCCCCTCACCGAGGATGCGCCGATCCGACCCAACCCCGAATTCTCCTTTGGAGTTGTGAAGGCCGAGGTCGAACGACTGGCAGCCGATTGGCGCAGCGCACATCCCGGCAGCGAGGTCGTATTGCTCCGCCCCACGACGGCACTCGCCGAGGGTGAGGCCACGTGGGTGGCACGCAGCCTCAAAGCCGCAGCGGTCATCGATATCGAAGGTGAAGATCCGCCGGTCCAATTCGTTCATCTCGATGATCTCGCCGCAGCAGTGGTCTTGGCCGCGAAGGGTGGGCTCGACGGCGCGTACAACGTCGCTCCTGATGGATCGGTCGACGGAGAGACCTGCCGTGAGCTCGTCGGGCGCGTGCCCCGGGTTCGCTTGGGGGCAGATGCCGCAGAAGAGGTTGGGCGCTTTCGCTGGCGCCATCGCTTGGCCCCGACGCCTCCGGGCATTACGCCGTACACGATGTACCCGTGGGTCGTGGCCAACGATCGACTTCGCGAGGCAGGCTGGGAACCGACGCTCACCAACGAACAGGCCTACGTCGACGGCACGCCTGGACGTCCGTGGGCCACCATGAATGCCAAGCGTCGCCAGCAGGTCGCCCTGGGTGTCGCGGCCGTGCTGGCCGTCGCTGGAGTGATCGGTCTTGGCTGGGTTCTGCGTCGCCTCCGGAAGTAGTCACCACCCGGGGTGCTGACGAGCGCAGAAGTGGCCCGACTCAGGTGGTGTCGCCGACGTGGCGAACGTCCAGGTCCATCTTCACCTTGGATATGGTGTGATCGCGGATGAACCGGACCTCGATGTTGCCGTCCGGCGGGTGGTTGCGGAGCTCAAGAATGAGCTCTGTCATAGATAACAAGGGGTTTCCGTCGATCCCGATCAGGACATCGCCTTTGCGGAGGTCTACCGCGTGCGCAGGTGAACCATCGATGACCGTAGCGATACGAACGGCCCCGCTGAGTCCGAGGTCGTCGGCCATGTCGACGTCGAGATCGACTCCCCGGATGCCGAGCCAGGCATGTTTGGCTTCGCCATAGCGCAGGATGTCTGCCGCGATCTTTCGGGCGTACCCGATCGGCACGGCATAGGTCGCGTTTTCGGTGTGGACATCCACGATGATGCCGATGACCGCGCCAGAGTCGTCGATCGCACCACCGCCAGCGGCGCCCGCCGGCATCCCTCCATCGAGCTGGAGTAGTCCGTGGAGGTGACGTGACCCGTCGACCGGGACGTTTACCGCCGTCGATGACAATCGCATCAGGCTGAGTTCGTCGGCCGAGGCCAGGCCGCCCAGCGCGACGGCATAGTCGCCGATCTCGGGCGCCGGCTTGAAGATGCCCAGAGGCGCAACAACCATGTCGAGCTCATTGACCTGGACGACGGCGAGCCCGCTGATGGCGTCTACGCCGACGACGTGGCCACTGAGAGAACGTCCGTCCTCGAGGTTCACGGTGATTGTTGTGGCGTTGACCACGACGTCATGGCTGGTGAGTAGGACGCCATCGCTGCGGAACACAACGCCGGACCCCGTGAGTGGCCCGCTGGGATGGAGTCCAATCACC
This sequence comes from Acidimicrobiia bacterium, assembly GCA_963854265.1. Lineage (GTDB taxonomy): Bacteria > Actinomycetota > Acidimicrobiia > Acidimicrobiales > UBA8592 > CAWKYX01. The sequence goes on along the minus strand of CAWKYX010000012.1, from coordinate 240 downwards.
TGGGCGATGCCCGGCCCTGTTTCGGCCACAACTTCGCCAGGCCAGTGGTCTGCATCAACGGCGCGGGGGATAGGGACAAAGGGTTCGAGTGCGATCGTGGAATACACGGGTCCCGCATCTGCGGCTTCGGACACGGGCTTCGCGTCGCCGAGTGTCAAGAAGAGCCCGGCAACGATCAACGCACCGCTGACGGCACCCAGCGACGCCAGGGTCGCACCCTGCTTCCACGATGTTCGGATC
>CAWKYX010000011.1:0-28304 GCA_963854265.1 Acidimicrobiia bacterium | reverse complement strand
CGATGGCCGGCCGGCGTTGCTCCCACCAGCGCATTGCCGAGAACAGAACAATGATCTCGACCGACAGGGCGAACGCGACCATCGCCCATGTTGTCGCTGTCATGTCGCCCTGTCTTGACTCAACCGTGTGTGCCGTTGACTTGAACTTCTAGTCAGAGCTCAGCTTGCGATGGTGGGGCACCGACTGCCAAGAGGTAGAACTGCTCGGGTTGGGCGAGCTACAGCGTGCCGAGGGTCGGATAGAGCGGGTTGGCATCGAGCAGTTGTGCCGCTCGGGCGCGGTGCGAGTTGCGCACGTCGTCGCTGAGGTCGTAGTTGGCCTTTGAGGTCGCGCCCGTCTTGGTGGCCTTCGGGCCGACATTGGACAAGACGCCGCAGATGATGTCGGCCACTTCGTCCATGTCGGCGGTGTTCATGCCGACCGTTGTGAGCGCCGGCGTGCCGAGGCGGATGCCCGATGTGTACCAGGCGCCGTTGGTGTCGTTGGGAATGGAGTTTCGATTCACAATCACGCCCGAGTCTTCAAGCGATGACTCTGCTTGGCGTCCCGTGATCCCGAATGGCTGGACGTCCACGAGTACCAGGTGGTTGTCGGTGCCACCGGTGACGATGCGACCACCACGTTTGGCAATGCCCTCGGCCAATGCGGCCGCATTGTCAACAACGCGCTGCGCGTAGTCGGCGAAGTCGGGCTGGCGAGCCTCGGAGAAGGCCACTGCCTTGGCGGCCATGACGTGGGAGAGCGGACCGCCCAGCACCATTGGGCAACCCTTGTCGATGAATTCGACCAGATCGGGTTGGTTCGACAACACGAAGCCGCCACGGGGCCCGCGCAACGATTTGTGGGTGGTGGAAGTCACGATGTGCGCGTTGGCGATTGGATGGAAGTCACCGGTGAAGACCTTGCCGGCCACAAGCCCGGCGAAATGCGCCATGTCGACCATGAGGGTGGCGCCGACTTCGTCGGCGATCTCACGCATTTTCGCAAAGTTCACCTTGCGTGGATAGGCCGAGTATCCGGCCACCATCACCAGCGGCTTGAAGTCGCGGGCAAGTGCGGCAACAGCGTCGTAGTCGAGCATCTCGGTTTCGGGGTCGACGCTGTAGGACCGTTGATCGAAGAGTTTGCCCGAAATGTTGGGCCGGAACCCATGCGTCAGGTGGCCGCCCGCATCGAGCGCCATGCCAATCATCCGCTGGTTGCCGAATGACTGGCGCAGCTGTTCCCAGTCCGTCGCGGACAGATCGTTCACATGCTTGGCATCGTGGCCGGCCAAGAACGGCGCCTCGACCCGATGCGCCAAGATCGACCAGAACGCCACGAGGTTGGCGTCGATACCCGAATGCGGTTGCACGTAGGCGTAGTCCGCGCCGAAGAGGGCCTTGGCATGGTCGGCAGCGAGGGTTTCGACTTTGTCGACGAACTCACAGCCGGCATAGAAACGATGCCCCGGTGTTCCCTCGGCGTACTTGTCGCTGAACCAGTTCCCCATTGCCAACAGCACCGCAGGGCTGGCGTAGTTCTCGGACGCGATGAGCTTGAGCTGGCTGCGTTGGTTCTCGAGTTCGCCACGGATGTGGGATGCGACGTCGGGTTCAACTGCGCCGATGACTTCGAGTGCGGCTTGATAGGCCTTGGCCTCGGGCGTGTCCTGGACAGTCATGGGTTCTCTTTCGACGGTGGGGCCGGATGACTCCGATTGCCCAGGCGCACGGGGGGCTGGCAGACCGCTTCGCGGTGGTGACTGCACCCTTGGCGCCAGTCACGATCCGCCTGCAGCGTACTCGCGCGCAGGGTGGATCTCTGTGGATTCGAGCGACGGCATGCGCTCCGCTACTCATTACCTCACAGGTCGCCGCATGGCGATCTCTGACGCGTCACAATGATTGAAGATAAGTTGCCAACTTGGCTTCACCGTCCGATACATTACGAATGCGTTCGCATGCCTCGCGCACCCACCCGGATGCGCCCCGATCCAATGCAAGGAGCCACAGCGTGGTGGCCAATCCCGCCAAAGCTCTCGAGGGTGCAGATGATGGGGTCACTGCGGCATTCGAGATGGTGCTTACACCTGCGCTCTTCGCGGTGTTCGGCTGGTTGCTCGATCGTTGGCTCGGCACCACCCCGCTCTTCATTTTCGTGCTGGCCGGCGTTGTTGGCGCGTATGAGGTCTGGAAACTCTGGTTCAACTACACCGAGCGCATGAAGTCCTTCGAGGCTGCTCTCCCGGATACTCGGGGGACCGGTGGCTGAGATGGTCCTCGATCCGCGTGCGCAGACCGCACCCGAGCGCCAGATTGCGCTCGACTTGTTTCGACGCGGGCTTATCGCCGGTCCCGTCCTGGTTGCGGTTTGCACCGTGTTCTGGGGCACCGACGGCCTGACCTCGAGTGCCTTCGCCCTCGCCATTGTGTTGGTCAACTTCTTGGCCGGCGCTTGGCTCATCGACTGGGCCGTGAAGATCTCGCCTGAGATGCTTATGGGCGCAGTGCTTGGCGGGTTCGTCCTTCGCATGGGTATCCTCACTTCCGCTGTCTTACCCGTCCGCAACTTGGGCTGGTTCGACGTCACCCCTTTCGCTATTACCCTCATCGTCACCCACCTGGGCCTGCTGATCTGGGAGACAAAGTTCGTCTCCGTAACGCTGGCTTACCCGGGTCTCAAACCCACGAGTGGCTCGCGCGCTGCTCAGGACAAGGAGTAGTCACCAGGTGAATATCTTGGCCCTGGAGTTCCCTCCCGTCAGCCACCTCTTCGAGTGGCCTGACTTCGCGTTCGACGGCACGCCGATCGCGATGAACAAGACGGTGCTCATCTACCTGTTCGCATTGTTCCTGACTGCTGGCCTGTTCATGTGGGCAGGCTCGAAGAAGGGCTTGGTGCCTGCTGGCATCTCCCACATTGCCGAAGGCGGCATCAACTTCGTCGAAGGCAGCATCGTGGAACAGACCATGGGTGCCGACGGCAAGAAGTACGTGCCGTTCCTCACCACGATGTTCTTCTTCATCTTCTTCTCGAACATTTTCGAAGTCATACCGTTTATCCAGTTCCCGGCTAACGCCCGTATGGCCATGCCGATCGCCATGTCGCTGCTGGTATGGGTGATCTACAACTTTTTGGGTATCAAGCACCAGGGCTTCGGCGGCTACATCAAGAACAGCCTGTTCCCACCTGGTGTGCCGAAGGCCCTGTACATCATCGTCACGCCCATCGAGTTCTTCTCGGTGTTCATCATTCGGCCGCTGTCGCTTGCCATCCGGCTCTGGGCCAACATGGTCGCCGGGCACTTGTTGCTCGTGACATTCGCCGTGTTGTCGGCGACGCTGTGGGAGAGCACCTACATCGGAGCGATTGCCCCGTTCTCGATGCTGATCTTGATGACCGGTTTCGAAATCCTGGTGTCGTTTCTCCAGGCCTTCATCTTCACCATTCTCACCGCCGTGTACATGGGCGGCGCCATTCACCCCGAACACTAAGTCTCAATAAATACACTCTCAATAAATACAGTCTCAATACCCGGCTCGACCCCTTAGGTGTCGGACCACTCAGCAAACAACAAGAACGGGAAGTCCCCCGTTCACACAACCATCGGGAGCGGCCCCCAGGGGCAGCGACCAATCGATAGGGAGTAGTACCAGTGCTTCTTGCAACAGCGCTCAGCATCCTCGCCCAGGCGGGCGAGGTGACCGACAATACCGAAGGCCTCAAGGCCATTGGCGCCGGTCTCGGCTATGGCCTCGCGGCCATCGGCCCTGGCATCGGCATCGGCCTCGTCGTCGCCGCAGCCATCGACGCCATGACCCGCCAACCCGAATCCGCGGGTACCGCCCGTACGACGATGTTCTTGGGGATCGCCTTCACCGAGGCGCTCGCCCTGATCGGCTTCGTCGTCTTCATTCTTCTGCTGCCGTAGGAGGCACCCCATGAAAAAGCTGATCCTGGCAACACTTGCCGGGGCGCTCTTCTTGACGTTGGCACCGGCTGCGACAGCCGGCGCGAGCGAAACCGTGGGCGCCTGCATGGCGGAGGTCTTGGAACACGACGGCGTCGAACACGTCGAGACGGTCTTGCATGACGGTCTAGTAGACGGCGCCACAGATGAGGCGAAAGAAGAACTCGAAGCCCTCGAAGAAGACTTCGAGGACTGCCTCGAGGCTCCGAGCCCCATTATTCCTGAGCTCAACGAAATCATCTGGGGTGGTGGCGCATTCGCCGTCCTGCTCGGTTTCATGCTCTGGAAGGGCTTCCCGGCCGTCAAGAACATCATGAATGCTCGCAGCGAACAGATCGTTGGTGACCTCGACGAAGCCGACCGTGCCAAGGCCGACGCTCAATCCGTCAAGGCCCAGTACGAAGCAGAACTCGCAGATGCCAAGACCGAATCGGCCCGCATCATCGACGAAGCTCGTCAGCAGGCCGGTGCAGTTCGCGCCGACCTCGAGGCTCGGGCCCAATCCGATATCTCCGATATGCGAGCTCAGGCAGCCACCGACGTCGAGTCGGCACGCTCCCGGGCCATGGACGATCTGCAAGCCGAGGTCTCCGACATTGTTGTCGGTGCCGCCGAACGTGTGATCGAGGCCAACCTCGATCGTGACACTCAGGCCCAGCTGATCGAGAACTACATCAACAACGTCGGTTCCAGGTAACCGGCACCGAGAAGAGGCACACCGATGTCCGACGATCGGATCACCCGCTACGCGCAAGCAGTGCTCCAAGTAGCTTCCGCCGAGCCCGATGGAGGAGAAGTTGAAGACGAACTCTTCCGCTTCGCCCGGGCCATGGAAGGTTCTGACGAGCTCCGCACCACGCTGAGCGATTCGACGATCCCGGCGGCTCGCCGCCAACAGATCGTCGAGGACCTCCTCGGCACTCAGGCCACAAGCGCCACCACCGCACTGGTATCGATGGTGGTTGCTGCAGGCCGCGGCGCCGACATTCCCCGCATTGCCGACCGAGTCGTAGAACTCGGAGCCAGCACCCGCGCCAAGGCTGTTGCCGAGGTGCGGTCGGTCGTCGAGCTGAGCGATGACCAGCAAGCCCGCCTGGTTACTGCGCTCAAGCAGGCAACGGGCAAGGATGTGGAGATCAAGGTCGTCATCGACGAATCGGTGATGGGTGGCCTTCTGGTCCAGATCGAAGACGAAGTGATCGACGGCACGGTTCGTACCCGTCTGAAGCAGCTCCGAGAGGCTTTCTAATGGCAGAGCTAACCATCAACACCGCCGATATCGCGTCGGCAATCCGCAGCAACCTCGAGGGCTTCGAGCCCAGCGTTACCGCTGGGCAAGTCGGTCGCGTGGTCGAAGTCGGCGACGGCATCGCCCGCGTGTCAGGATTGCCCAACGCGGCGGTCAACGAGATGCTCGAGTTCGAGGGCGGCATCGTCGGCCTCGCGCTCAACCTCGACGAAGACACCATCGGCGCCGTGGTCCTCGGCGAGGTCACTGGCATCGAGGAAGGTCAGGCCGTTCGTTCGACCGGCGAGATCTTGTCGGTCCCGGTCGGCGACGTGATGCTCGGCCGTGTGGTCAACGCCTTGGGCGAGCCCATCGACGGCAAGGGCCCCATCACGGGTTCCGAAGATCGACGGATGGAAATCCAGGCTCCAGGCATCATTGGCCGCAAGCCGGTCCACGAGCCGATGCAGACCGGCATCAAGGCTATCGACTCGCTCATCCCCATTGGCCGTGGCCAGCGCGAGCTCATCATCGGCGACCGCAAGACGGGCAAGACCACGATTGGGATCGACACGATCATCAATCAAAAGGGTCTCGGCGTGAATTGCATCTACGTCGCCATTGGGCAGAAAGCCTCGACGGTGGCCCAGACTGTCGCGACTCTCGCAGAGTTCGGGGCCATGGAGTACACCGTGGTGGTGGTGGCCCCTGCGTCGGACCCCGCACCATTTAAATACTTGGCTCCCTATGCGGGTTGCGCGATGGGTCAGCACTGGATGGACAACGGTGGCCACGCGCTGGTGATCTATGACGACCTCTCGAAGCAGGCTGAGGCCTACCGCCAGATGGCGCTGCTGCTGCGTCGCCCACCGGGGCGCGAGGCCTATCCCGGCGACGTGTTCTACCTGCACAGCCGCCTTCTGGAGCGTTCGGCCAAACTCAGCGATGAACTGGGTGCCGGCAGTCTTACCGCCCTCCCGGTCATCGAGACCAAAGCCGGCGACGTTTCTGCATACATCCCCACCAACGTTATTTCCATCACCGACGGTCAGATCTTCCTCCAGGACGACCTGTTCAAGTCTGGTGTGCGACCCGCAGTGGACGTCGGTATCTCGGTGTCACGAGTCGGATCGGCCGCGCAGGTCAAAGCGATGAAGACCGCGGTGGGCACCCTCAAGTCGGACCTCCAGCAGTTCCGCGAGCTTGAGGCCTTCGCAGCGTTTGGTTCGGACCTCGACGCGGTTTCCCAGAACCAGCTCGATCGTGGCTATCGCCTCACCGAGCTGCTCAAGCAGGGCATCAACTCGCCCATGCCGGTGCAAGAGCAGGTCGTTTCGCTCTACGCCGGGACGCAAGGGTTCCTCGACAAGATCGCGATTGAAGACGTATCGGCGTTCGAGGACGGGTTGCTCGAGCTCGCCCGGACGAGCCACGCCGGCATGCTGGCGGACATCGTCTCCAGTGGCACAGTCGACGAAGACGCGCTCGTCTCGATGATCCAGGGCTACACCGACAGCTTCCAAGGCAGCGCCAGCTCGGGTAGCATTGATGTTGATCCCGAAGCCCAGCCAGACGCAGCGACCTCGGTGGTCGATGCCGACAACACGCTGCCCGAAGAAGACATCACCCGTCCCCAGGACGACGCCTAATGCCTGGAGGTAAAGAACGCGTCCTGAAGCGGCGGATCACCTCGGTCCAATCGACCAAGAAGATCACTCGTGCAATGGAGCTCATCGCCGCGACCCGCGTGGTCAAGGCGATGCAGCGAGCTAACCAGGCGCGTCCCTATTCCTCCAAGATCACCGGGGTGATCGAGGATCTCGCTGCCGGCGGCACCGGCATCGACGACCCCCTGCTGCGATCAGTCGAGGACCCCCAAACCTCGGCCTACGTGGTGATCACCTCCGACCGCGGCCTCGCCGGCGCTTACAACTCTTCGGTGATCCGTGCGGCCGAGCGCGAGGTCATGGCTGGGCAAGTTGCAGGCAAGGGCTACAAGCTCGTGCTGATCGGCAAGAAGGCCAACGACTACTTCAAGTTCCGTAAGTACGACATCCACGCCTCGTTCGAGGGCATGACCGACGCCCCCACCTATGAGCACGCCCGCGAGGTCGCTGGCGAAGTGCGCGAGATGTTCGTGAGCGGCGACGTCGATCAGGTCATCCTCGCCTATCAAGAGTTCGTGTCGATGGGCACCCAGCAGGTCGCTGTCCGCCGCTTCTTGCCGCTTGAGTCGATGCAGGTCGTGGCCGAGGCCGGGGGCGGCGATGCTGCCGCAAAGGCACTGTTCGAGTTCGAACCATCGCCCGAGGGTGTGCTCTCATCGTTGTTGCCCCGTTATGTGGAGTCCCGTCTGTTCTCAGCGCTGCTCGATGCCTCGGCTTCGGAGCATGCGAACCGCCAGCGGGCCATGAAGGCCGCCACAGACAACGCAGAAGAGCTCATCACTAACCTCAGTCGTGCCCTCAACCGGGCGCGCCAAGATTCCATTACCACCGAGATCATGGAGATCGTCAGTGGCGCCGAGGCATTGGGCGATGGCAGCTCCGATGCCGAGGAGCTTCCTATCCAGGCGGCTTTACAATTGGTGGGTGTCGGTGGGGGATCGGCTGACGGTTCCGCCGCTGCATCCAGCGTCGCTAGCTCCAGCACCGCCACGGCCACTCTCGAAGCGGGGCCCCACGGTGAAGGCTCCCACGCCCCGTTGCCCGACAACTCCGCTCCCGCGGGATTCACCATCAAGGGCAACGCCGACTCGATGCTCTATCACCGCCCCGACAGCCGCAGCTACAGCGTCACCATCGCCGAAGTGTGGTTCGACACGCCAGAACGCGCCGAAGCCGCCGGCTTCAGCCTCGCCAATACTCACCCCTCGTCTTGAGGAGCAAGCAATGACAGTCACCGAATCTGATATCACTCTCAAAGAGGGTTGGGTTGTTTCGATCGCCGGACCGGTGATCGATGTCGAGTTCCCGCCCGACGCCCTCCCCGAGATCAACAACGCCATCTCGTTCGAGATCAACCTCGATGGCGAGACCATCAAGGTCATGGCCGAGGTCGCCCAGCAGATCGGCGACAGCCGGGTTCGTGCCATTGCACTGAAGCCTACCGATGGCCTCACCCGTGGTACGGCCGTCATCAACACCGGCGGCGGCATCCAAGTCCCCGTTGGTGATGTGACCCTCGGCCACGTCTGGAACGTGATCGGCGAACCCCTCGACGTCGATGCGTCAACGCTTGAGATCGGGGAGCGCTGGGGCATCCACCGTCCTCCGCCGTCGTTCGACTCGCTCGAGCCGTCGGCCAAGATGTTCGAGACCGGGATCAAGGTCATCGACATGCTCACTCCCTACAAAGAGGGCGGCAAGATCGGCCTCTTCGGCGGGGCAGGTGTTGGCAAGACCGTGCTCATCACCGAGATGATCAACCGTGTGGCCACCCAGCACGGTGGTGTTTCTGTGTTCGCTGGCGTTGGCGAACGCACCCGTGAAGGCACCGACCTCTTCTTGGAGATGGAAGAATCCGGGGTGCTCGACAAAGCCGCTTTGGTGTTCGGTCAGATGGACGAGCCACCGGGTGTGCGTCTGCGTATTGCGCTGGCCGGCGTGACCATGGCCGAGTACTTCCGTGACGTGCAGAACCAGGACGTGTTGTTGTTCATCGACAACATTTTCCGTTTCGTGCAGGCCGGCTCTGAGGTCTCCACGTTGCTTGGCCGTATGCCATCAGCGGTGGGCTACCAGCCCACACTTGCCGACGAGATGGGCCAGCTCCAAGAGCGCATTACTTCGACCCGAGGTAAGTCCATCACCTCGTTGCAGGCCGTATACGTGCCCGCTGATGACTACACGGACCCCGCACCGTTCACTTCGTTCACCCACTTCGATGGCACCACCGAGCTCAGCCGTGACATTGCATCGCTGGGAATCTACCCGGCTGTGGATCCGCTGGCATCGACCTCGACGATCTTGTCGCCCGAGGTCGTGGGCGAGCGCCACTACAACGTGGCCCGCCGTGTTCAGGAAGTCCTCCAGCGCTACAAGGAACTCCAGGACATCATCGCGATTCTTGGCCTCGACGAGCTATCCGAAGAAGATCGTGTGACAGTCGACCGGGCCCGCAAGGTGCAGCGTTTCTTGTCCCAGCCGATGTTCGTGGCTGAAGTGTTCACAGGCCAGGCCGGTATTTTCACTGGTGTCGAGGAGACGGTGGACTCCTTCGAAGCGCTTATTGGCGGCGACCTCGATCATCTACCTGAGCAGGCGTTCTACATGGTCGGCGGCGCCGAAGACGTCGAGCGCAAGGCTGCAGAGTTGGCGGCGGACGCATGATGATCGCCTCAAACCAGATCCCAACCGGAGCGTTCTAGTTATGGCGCTGCAGGTTGAGCTCGTCTCGCCAGAGCGCATCGTCTATGAAGGCGAGGCCGTGCTGGTTATCGCCCGCACCACCGATGGTGAGATCGGGTTCCAAGCCGGCCACGTGCCGTTCGTGGGCAACCTGGTGTCGTCAGTGGTACGTATCGCACTCGAACCCGAGGGCATCCAGCACATTGCGGTGCACAGCGGTTTCATCGAGGTCTCGAACGACCACGTCACGCTGTTGTCTGATGTCGCCGAACTCGCTCAAGATATCGATGTAGCGCGCGCAACAGCAGCCAAAGACCGTGCCGAGGCAGCGATTCGCACCGACGCGGACAATGCCGACGCCATTGGCGCGCTCGGGCGGGCAGAGGCTCGTCTACTCGCTGCTCAGAGCGCCAAGTAAACAACGGCGCCGACAGCTGGCACCGGCGGTAGGGCTGACTGCTAGGATCCACATAGTGGGAAGGGCGGCCCAGGCCGTCCGGACCGAAGATCAGACCTTCCTGGGGTGTTTGCGTCCAACGCTCATTCCCGCAGGAGACTGTGCAGAGGGCGCTGTACAGTCGGTTCCAAGCCGAGAGCGGTTGGGGAGAAGCACATGGCTGTCACACCTGAGCAAATTGAAGGCGCGTCGTTTCCCACCGTAAAGCGTGGGGGGTATCGGACCGAAGAGGTCGATCGCTTCCTGCGGACTCTCGCCGATGAGGTGCGGGCTCTGGCGACGCGGGTTCGCTCGGTCGAGGGTGCGAATGAAGATCTGCAGGCAGCCAGCACCGAGATGGCGACGCTGATGCGCGACGTCCATGCCCAACTCGGCGAGAAGCGCCGTCTGGCCGAGAACGAGGTCCAAGAAACGCTGCAGGCCGCCGAACGCGAGGCAGCCGGGATCATTGCAGGCGCCACCGAGCAGGCCGATTCGGTCCGGCTCAAGTCCGATCGGGTCTTGGCCGATGCCGAGCATCACGCCGAACTCCTGCGTAGCGATGGCGAGCAGCGTGTGCGCGAACAGGCGCAAGAAACGTTGCGCGTGGCCCGCGCTGAGCTTCAGGATCTGGTTCGCGGCAAGCACGAGATCCTCCACGCCCTCAGTTCGCTGCGCAGCGACCTCACGGCGATGGAGAGCAGTCTTGAAGCCAACGCGATTACGCCTGAGGCCATCGACGACAGCATTGTCACCCAGACGCTCATCGACCTTCGCGACGCTCAGACCCAAGGCGTACCCCAGCCGGCCGAGGCTCCTGACCTGCCTTCAGGTCCCGAGCTGATCAACGAACGCACCACTTGAGGCCACGACGCCCGCCGCTGCGACCCAGGCGCCGGCTCCCCAGCCGCCCCCGGCTCCGACTCGACCGCCGCCGGCTCAGACTCCGCGGCCGCCGGGGCCCGAAGGCGCCGCTGGCCCGACCTACACGCATCCGCCGTCGCCCGAAGCCAGCCATCCAGCTTCACCGTCGGGCACATTCTTTAGGCCCCCTGGCGAATCTTGAGCACAGCTCTCGGTGGCGCTGGGGCTGCACTAGACCGCTGCTAGTCGCGGATCTTGACGCCTTCGAGGCCGTCTTCGGCAACGGGGAAGGCCATGTCGAGGCCGGTCAAGGCGTCAACAAGGATCTGGCTGATCACCAAGTTGCGGTAGCGCTTGTTGTTGGCAGGGATCACATACCAAGGCGCATCCTTGGTTGAAGTGCGCTCGAGCATGACCCGGAAGGCTTCTTGGTAGTCGTCCCAGTGCTCGCGCTCGACAAGGTCTCCCTTGGAGAACTTCCAATTCTTGTCGGGCTCGTTCAACCGATCCTGGAGCCGGCGCTTCTGCTCGGCCTTGGAGATGTGCAAGAAGATCTTGACGATCGTGGTGCCCTCGTCGGCGAGGAGTTGCTCGAACGCTCTGATGTGGTCGTAGCGGCGAGACCACCGTTGCTCGGAGACGTAGTCATGGACCCTCACGACGAGGACATCCTCGTAGTGGCTCCGGTTGAATATTGCTATTTCGCCTGAAGCTGGGGCGTGACGATGCACTCGCCACAGATAGTCATGTGCGAGCTCTTCCGCGGTGGGTTTCTTGAACGACGCGACCTTGACACCCTGGGGGTTGGTCTTGTCGAAGACATGGCGGATTGTGCCATCTTTGCCGCCGGTGTCGGTGGCCTGAAGCACCACCAAGAGCTTGTGTTTGGACTCTGCGTAGAGAAGCTCCTGGAGTGCTTCAAGCTCGTCGTTGAGTTCGTTGACAAGGTCTTTGAGCTCGCCCTTGGAGAGTCCGTCGTCGGTATCGGGATCCCAGTGGTCGAGCGACACTTCGTCGCCCGGTTTCACTCGGAATCTCTCGGTATTGATCCCCACCAACGTCACCCCTGCGCTGCGATCGACCGCGGTAGCTTACGGTGCAGCGTGGCGCGGAGCGGGTTCAGTAGTCGATCGCCGCGAAACTGCCGAGCTTGTCCAGCGCATGCTGGGCGTTGATCTGGCGGACTGTGCCGGACTTCGACCGCATGACCAACGACTGCGTGCTGCAGTGGTTGGGCCCGTAATGCACGCCCTTGAGCAGGTCACCATCGGTGATGCCAGTTGCGGCAAAGAAGCAGTTGTCTCCCTTGACCAGATCGTCGGTGGTCAAGACCTGCTTGAGGTCATACCCGAGCTCGAGAGCTTCGGTGCGTTCGCTTTCGTTTCGAGGCCAGAGTCGCCCTTGCATTTCGCCGCCCATGGCCTTGAGCGCAGCGGCGGTGATCACCCCTTCGGGCGTGCCGCCGATGCCGATGAGTATGTCTGCGCCCGAGTCGACCCACGCGGTTGAAATCGCACCGGCGACGTCACCATCGGGAATGAGGCGAATACGGGCGCCCGCATCGCGAACCTCAGCGATGATCTCGCTGTGGCGGTCGCGGTCAAGGATCACCGCTGTTATGTCTCGGACGCGCTCTCCCTTGGCGGCAGCGACTGCCTTGAGGTTGTCGGTCACGGTGGCATTGATGTCGATCGAACCCGCACATTCGGGACCCACGGCAATCTTTTCCATGTAGACACATGGGCCGGGGTTGAACATGGTTCCTCGGTCGCTCACCGCCAGAACAGCGATGGCGTTGCCTCGGCCGAGGGCCGTGAGGGTCGTGCCGTCAATGGGATCGACGGCAACGTCACAAAGGGGTGGCCGGCCGTCGCCAACTGCCTCGCCGTTGTACAGCATCGGCGCTTCGTCCTTTTCGCCCTCACCGATGACGACAATGCCATCCATCTGAACGCTGTCGAGGACTGCGCGCATGGCGTCGACAGCAGCGCCGTCGGCTCCCTCTTTGTCACCGCGGCCCATCCAGCGGGATGCGGCCATGGCCGCGGCTTCTGTGACACGCACCAATTCCATGGCGAGGTTGCGGTCAGGTGACTCTTTGCTCATCGGTCCTCCGACAGAGGGGTTGGCGGGACGTCGTTGTCCCACGACTGAAGTTACCGGCCAGGGGGGCTCTGGTGAAGGACACGGGAGGAACTGCCCATGCCCAACGTGATCGGCGTCGACGCTCTCGGGATGGTGAAGGGCCTGCCGGGGTGGTTCAATGAGACCGTGCAACACAGACATGAGGCTCGGGTCAGCGTGAAGTCGGTCTTCGTCCCATGATGGCTGCGTGGTGTTTCCAATGCGGCCTGGACTATGCACCCGATGTGGCCGAGTGCGTGGAATGTGGTGTCCCTACCGTTGGGCATCCTCCGTCTTCGCTCGATGGAGACGCCGATGACGACGAGGCCCACCTCGCCTACGAACTGCACGCGTGGAACGGATTGGCGCGAGTTGCCGTCGAGGAGGCTATGCACAAGGCCCATCTTGCCCATGCGTGGCAAGGACCAACGCTGCTTGTTCGAGAGGTCGACGAGGGTGCTGTTGATGACATCATCGAGGTGATCGACGACTCGATGCCAACCGAGACCGGCGCAGGAGTCGAGGCCGAAGGGGGCCGGATCGGTTTTGATCTCGGCGCGCGCAACGCTGACCTCCAACGAGTGGTGAGCGCCAAGCTCGCTGCCGAAGGCGTCGAATTCGAACTCATGGAGAACGGCTTTTTGTTGGTTCCGGCCGAGATGGAGGACACGGTCGGGGATTGGGTCGAGACGATCCAGGAGCAGCTCCGGGCCACCGCCACATTCGGATCTGGCGTGACCGGTGTCGACGCTCACGCGGTCATCGAGGCCATCTTCCTTGCCGCGGACAGTCTGCGGCGCAACTGCAGAGACACCCGCTCTCAACGCGAACTGCTCGATAACGCTGCCTTGGCACACGATCTCAAGTTGCCGTTCGGCTACGAGGCTCCCATGTGGCGCAGCGTGTTGGACCAGGCCGCCGTCTTGGCAGCGCTCATCGAGGATGCCGGCGAGGACGCCATGGTCGAGAGCGAAGCGTTGCGTCTGCGCGACATTTTGCACCCATACGTGTGACTTGAGCGCCACGGGTGTGGCTCGTGAACGCCGATTCGCGGTGCATAGCCATCTCCTCGAGGTCTCATAGCGTCGTGCGCACAAGTAGCGTGACGAGGTGACTGGACCCCTCGCCGTGCTCGAGATATATCACTCGCGCCCGATTGCCCCCACACGACGGGTGGCCCTAGGACGTCGATCCCTGCCGATCGAGCCCCCGCCGGGGCCCGGCGGATTGCTGCTGGCCGGCATCGTGGCCCGATTCCTGCCCGACGTCGACCCCGACTTTCATGATGACTATCTCAAGCTGCTGGAACAGTTGCAGCGGGGCGAGCGGATAACCCAACCCCGTCTTCGTCACCGCCTCCAACAAGACGTTGTGGGCCTCACGCGCAGCCGTCACCGCCTTGAACGTCATGAAGGCAAGCTGCGGTTCGTATTCCACGCCAACCGCGGCGCCCCGGAGCAATATGTTCTGGCTGCTGCCTATGCGGCGGGTGAGCTCACCTACTCCGATCGACCGCCCATCATGGATCTCATGCGCAAGGCCGAGAAGTGGAAGGGTCCGGTTGACGGCAAGCTGATTGCCCACCTCACGGGGCGTATCGACGGTTTCGCGTCCGACGCGGGCATGGGAGACCCCGTTGGATGGGCGATGGGGACACTCGGCTTCGACCTCGCGCTTGTGGGCCAACCCGAGCGAGATGAGATCCAGCATCGGTTCCGCGAGCTGTTACGTACGGCGCACCCCGATACCGCTGAGGCCGAGGAGATGGATTCCGCACAACGGATTGCTGATCTGACCGAAGCTCGCCGCATCTTGTTGGCCTGAGCCGAAACCGGGGCCCCGGTGTGCCGCGGGGTTTTCTGTGTGGCTGTGCCACACTGCGCCGATGGTGAAACCGGACGGGCTCTTGTTGTGGCACGGAGCGGGCGGCGACCGAGATCATCGACATTTTGTCGCGCTCGAGGCCGCGCTTGGCATTCCCGTGCGCCGGCTGAATTTTGCCTACCGCGAGCTCGGGGGACGGCGCCCACCACCACGTGCCCCCAAGCTCATCGAAGAGCTCAATGAGGTGGTTCCCGCTGTCGCAAAGGAGATGGGGACCGAGCCACGACGACTGTTGCTCGGGGGCCGATCAATGGGTGGGCGTATGTGCTCGATGGCCGTGGCCGAGGGACTGCCGTCCGCTGGCCTTGTGCTCCTCAGCTACCCACTCCACCCGCCCGGGAAACCCGAGAAGCTCCGGGTCGACCATTTCCCTGCCCTGAAGGTGCCGTGCTTGTTTGTGTCAGGCGACCGTGACCCGTTTGGTAGGCCGGGGGAGTGGGATCGCCATCTCGACACGGTGAGCGGCAAGGTCTCGTTCACCTGGCTCGAAGGTGACGCCCACGATCCAAAAAAGAATGAGGACCTCCTCGTTGACACCGTCGACCGTTGGGTCAAAGCCCGCCGCTAGGTGTGTGTTTCACAAGTAGTCACAGGGTCCTGCGCACGCTCGTGCCCCTCCGGGGCGGGCCGTTCGGGCCCGGGAGCCTGGTCGCAGTCTCGCTGCGCTCGCCTACTCGCGCGGCTCTTTAGGGCGGCGTGATGGGAGGGCGATCGCCCGGGTTGATGTCCTCGAGCTCGCGATGGGCGGTCTCGGGGAAGAGGGTGAGCACCAAAACAACGACGATGATTGGTGCGATGGCGATGATGGCAAACGCCTGAGCGAAGCTCCCGAGGCGATCGGCCAGGTCGCCCACCACGAGAAGGCCAGCGGCGCTGCCAGCCAGGCTCACCAAGGACACGATGCCGTTGGCTCGGCCACGCCTGGCCGTCCCAAACATCTCGGCGCCGTATACCCCGAGCGCTGGTGCTGCCATCGATCCAATGATCGCTGCGAGCACACTGGCCATCCACATTCCCCAACCGGAGAATGCGTAGGTGGCGATGGTGAGCATGGCCCCGCCAAACACCGCGAATGCGCCGATCTGTCGACGGCCGCGGCGGTCGGCGTTCTTGCCGGCAATGGCGACCCCGATGCCGACAGGTGTGTTGGTTGCGATGACGAACAAGCTCACTTGAGCTGCGGTGAAGCCACGCTCGTCACGAAGGAAGTCGTTACGGAACTGCGAGGCGGGAGCAGCAAAGAACCCCAGCAGAAAGCCGGTCACAGCGATCAGGACCAACCGAGACAGCAGCATGGCCGCAGCGTTGTCGCCGGCTGCGCTGCGGTTGTCTCGTCGCAAGGCATCAAAGCGGTCTGTCTCTTGGAGGTTGCGGCCCAGCCACCAGGTGAGCGGCAGTCCAAGCGCAGGGACCAGATAGATCAGCCGCCATGAGCGTACTCCTAGATCGGCAAGCGGGAGGATCCACACGACCATGCCGGCGCCGAGGGCTGCGGTGAGGACAAGTACCGACGTCACGTAGGCCCGAGAGTTCCGCGGCGCAGCCTCGGCAGCCATGATCCCGATCAGGATCGAGATTGCCGTGGCCATCCCTCGAGATACGGCCTGGCTGGCTCCGAGGCTCCACAGCCCTGTTGACAGTGCCCCCAACGTGGTGAGGCTGCAGCCGAGCGTGAGTGCGATCAACAACATGCGCTTTCGGCCCTGGCGATCAGCGGTTGCGGTGATAACCACCGTCAGCAACGTTCCCAACCTGACTGCTGCGAACAAGAACCCCTGAGCCCGGTCCGACGTACCGAACTCATCGGACGCGAAGGTGGCGGTTTGGCCGATGATCGCTCCGAGGTAGCCCGTCACAATCATGCCGATGCACAACAAGCTGATGGTTCGAGCCGTCGCGGCATCGAAGCGATCTGGTGGAGCCCACCACGGCACCGTCGTTCGGCCATCGCGCAGTGCGCGCTTGATAGGCGGGGTGAGCAACACGCGCCATACGGGAGCCGCGACGCGGAACTCGAATGTCTCGGTGACCTCGATGTCGCCGTCGACCTCGACAATGTCGACGGTGCGCAGGTAGTGCTCGAAGGGGCCCTCAGCGCACGCGAATGACGTCGGTCCCGCAGGAACCTCACGTATCAGGAACGAATCTCGTGGAACCGCGTAGGCGGCCGCTGCGTCTTGGTCGCAGACGTGGGTGGCGGTGAGGCTTGTCATCGGGCTCGAGATTCGTGATTCGGCGCCACCGCCGGAGCATACTTAGAGACGCAGCTGATACGTGAGCGCAGCCCGGCTCGATACCGAGCACGGCGGAGGTTTCGGGAGGATCCGTGGATCGCATCATTGTTCGACACAGTGGGCCCCTCGAGGGTGAGGTCCATATCAACGGGGCCAAGAACTCGGTACTCAAGCTGATGGCTGCCACAACGCTTGCCCCCGGCAGCTACCGCCTGCGCAATGTGCCTGCCATCACCGACGTCGAAATTATGTCCGACGTCCTGCGGGCTATGGACCTGGTGGTCACCTCGCCGACGCCGGGTGAGCTCGAGATCATCCGCCCCGACGTCATCATCCCCGAAGCGCCGTACGAGCTCGTCGAGCAGATGCGGGCATCCATTGTGGTGCTGGGCCCGCTGTTGGCTTCGTGCGGAGAGGCCCGAGTCGCTCTTCCCGGTGGCGATGACTTTGGTCCGCGACCCATTGACATGCACGTCCGCGGCCTCGAGCTGCTCGGCGCAGAATTCGAGTCCTCGCACGGCTACATCGTCGCGCGAGCCTCGCAATTGCGGGGCACCCGCGTGATGCTCGAGTTCCCCAGCGTGGGGGCGACCGAGAACGTCATGATGGCTGCGGTGCGCGCGAAGGGCGAGACCATCATCGAAAACGCAGCCCGCGAACCCGAGATCGCAGACCTCGCGGCATTCCTAAATCGCATGGGGGCTCGGGTCCTCGGCGCCGGCACCTCGAGTATCGCGATCGAAGGTGTGGACGAGCTGCATTCGGTCGAGCACTCGGTTGTGCCAGACCGCATCGAGGCCGCGACCTACTTGGCTGCGCTCGGTGTGGCCGGAGGCGAGATAACCCTTGTTGGGGCTCGCCCTGATCACATGGACATGTTGTGCGAGAAGGTCGGCGAGATGGGCGTGCGGACCTCCACCGATCCGGATGGCTTGTGGGCGATGGCCAACCGTCGACTGCGTTCGGTCGATGTGGCGACCTTGCCATATCCGGGCGTGGCCACGGACTACAAACCCTTCCTCGTCTCGATGTTGGCGGTGGCTGATGGGGTGTCCATCGTGACCGAGAACCTCTTCAGTGGACGCTTCAAATATGTCGACGAACTCGTTCGGATGGGCGCCGATATTCGGACCGAGGGTCATCACGCAGTAATTCGGGGTATGCCATCGCTGTCGGGTGCGCCCGTCCGGTGCCACGACATCCGTGCCGGGGCTGCGCTGGTGGTGGCTGCGCTCGGCGCTGACGGTGAGACTGAGATCCACGATCCTCACCACATCGACCGCGGCTACGCCGATCTGGTACCACAACTGCAGGCCATTGGCGCCGACATCAGTCGGGTCACCGACTGACGAACGCTGGTCAGCCCGCTTCGGTTTTTTGCTTGTTGAGGCATTTGGCCCGGCGGTTGGCCAACACCAGGAGACCCCACAAGATCACCAGAGGCCCCGCGACGAGGACAATCTCGTCCCAACCACCCTGGTGAGCCAGTAGCGCAGTGTCCATGGGGAGACGATAGTGGGCTGGTCGGCTTGAGCGCGCGCCGGAAAGGTCGAGCGACCTGCGACACTTGAGGGCTATGGCCGATTCCAGCTCGCAATCCACATCGGCAAGCACCACGTGCTACCGCCACCCCGACAGGACAGCGGGGGTGCGCTGCCAGCGGTGTGACCGCTTCATTTGCCCGTCTTGTATGTCGAGCGCATCTGTTGGGTTCCACTGCCCCGAGTGTGCGAAGTCGGGCCAGCAGAAGACCCACACCGGGTCGTCGCTGTTCGGTGCCCGGCCAATCGCGACCCAGGTATTGCTCGGCATCAACGTCGCCGTGTTCTTGTTGAGTCTTGCGATGGGGGACGGCATCAGCGGCCGTCCCGCTGTCGACGGGCTACTCATCGAGGGGGCGGCCTTCGGCCCTTTTATCGACCAAGGCGGTGAGTGGTGGCGCATCATCACGGCGGGGTTCTTGCACTACGGCCTGTTCCACATAGCGTTCAACATGTATGCGTTGTGGGTGCTGGGCCCCACGTTCGAGCGCAGCCTCGGCCGGGTCCGCTTTGTCCTCGTGTATTTCGCCTGCCTCATCGGCGGGTCGTTCGGCGCTCTGCTCGTCACTCCGAGTGGGCTGACCGCCGGCGCGTCAGGTGCGATTTTCGGGTTGATGGGGTTGGCTGTTGTGTCGCAGCGATCGCTCGGGATCTCCATCTGGGATTCGGGCCTGGGCATGGTGTTGGTGATCAACTTCGCGATCACGTTCGGCGTCGGCAACATTTCGGTCGGCGGCCACGTTGGCGGGTTTGGGGTCGGCTTGGCGACGGGTTGGTTGGTGTACGAAGTAGCTCGCCGGGTCAAGCTCTCGAAGTTCGCCATCGAGGGGCTCGTGGTCGCAATTGGCCTGTTGTGTTTTGTCGGCGCTTTGTGGGCCGCCACGACCTGGAGCGTTTGACCGGCCACTGGAGGTCAGGTCGAGCGGGCAGCTTCGCTGAGCTTTCCGGCCTCTTGTCGATCACGTCGACCCGCTCCTGCGGCGGCCAGCGCCTCGGGGTCATCGATCGCCATAAAGCGGTCGCGCCAACCGTCGTTGGTTGACCAAATGTTGGACGTTTGCACCGTGGTGCGGGCCGCTGTGGCTGTTTCCAGCAGCCCGAGCGCCAGCTCGAGGGTGGCGTCTTGCATCTCGGTGTCATTGGGCTTGTCCATTGGATTCCCCAACGGAAAGTCGGCGAAGACGAATCGGGGCACGCCACATTCTTCGACGACGTCG
The DNA here is from genome assembly GCA_963854265.1 of Acidimicrobiia bacterium. Classification (GTDB taxonomy): domain Bacteria; phylum Actinomycetota; class Acidimicrobiia; order Acidimicrobiales; family UBA8592; genus CAWKYX01. The sequence continues at coordinate 8,474 of CAWKYX010000011.1, read as the reverse complement.
CGCGCCGATCCGACAATGACAGTTGGAATGCCTTCGGCTTCAAGATGGCGAGCGACCAAACTGGTCGACTGGTGACAGACCGGTCAAAGCGGCACGAGCAGCGCGATGTCGACGTTGCCATCGATCATCCACCGGGCGATGTCGGTCGCGTCATGGCGAGTGCGTCGCTGGCTGTAGTCGGTGGGAACGCCATAGAAGCGAGGTGACTGGGATGCGAGGCGACCACGAGCCACCGCTGTCTGCACCCTGTTGATCGGCAGATAGGTGTCGAGATCGTCGGTGTGGGTCTCGCCTTTCGCCCACGACAGGTCAGCGTTGTAGGTGCAGCCGGCAGCGTGCTCGGTGCCAGCGGCGTACGGCGCCTTTGGGGGCGCGGGTGCGACGCTATCGGGTTCAGAGCCACGGGGAAAGAAAACGGTGGTGACCAGGCCGATTCTCGACTCGCTCAGCGGCTTCTGAAGCGCAGTGAATGGCGCATTGGCGTGGCTGGCCCACAAGTACGGGCGGCCGTAGCCCTGAGCGGCGTAGTACTCGCGTGACTTGTCGATGTAGCTGACGAAGGACCGATGACTCCGCTTGGTCATGGCGGAATGCTACTGCGCTTGCCGAGGGCCACAGATCAGAGGGTTGCCTCGACCACGGCTTTCAGGCGCTTGAGGTTGCGGCGCCAGATGGCTGCCAGGACCCTTCCTCCAACCGGATTTCGGAGCGGGCCGCCCATCCAGAAAGGGAACTTCAGCTCTTCCTCCCAACGGAATTCGGTCCGGCCGGCCCCGGCGGGTCGCAGGGTAAATCGGCCCGAACCGATAACAAGTCCGGTGTGGGCTACGCCCATCGCGTGGCCATCGTCCCACTCAGTGATTTCCATAGCGTCAGTCAGGCGGAACGGACCAACCTTGGTGTCACAATCGAAGGTGGTCCCCACGCCGCGGCGACTGGGACCGGTGAACCTGATCGCCTCCGCATCTGCCATCCATTCGACGTGGTCCTCAATGGTCTCCACCACTGCCCACACCTGGGCAGGGGTTGCATTAATCGCAGTGCTCACGCGTATGGAAGCCATGGAAGACGATGGTAGGGAACGGCGACACGGCGACAAGAGCCGAGCCGAGGATTGTTCTCGATGCCGAGGCGGTCAGGCCAAGCGATAGATCGAGACATGACGGTCAGTCTCGGCGTCGAAACCGGCTCGGTCGAAGCCTGCCCAGCGGTGCTCCAACTCCAGGCCGGCGCCTCTGCACAGCTCGTCGAGTTGGTGCGGATGGAGGTACCGAATTGCCCATGGCCGCTCTCGGACGCTTCCGGATGCGTCGGTGTGGGTGTGTACTCCCCGCACGGTTTGGCTCGCAGGGTCCCGTCGGGTCGTAGTGACAACTAAGCCGCCGACGCCGTCGGAGCGTTCTGCCTGGCCGTCAGAAATCCCTGCTGGTTCGGCACTGGGGACAAAAGCCTCGACGACGAAGCACCCGTTCGGTGCCAGGTTTCGCGCCACCTCCTGCGCACACCGCTGTTGGTCGAGCTCGGTGAGGAGGTTGAAGAATGTGTTGAACGCGACGAACGCCACGGCAAATCTCCCGGCAAGGGGTAGCGCCGCCATGTCGGCCCGAACGGTATCGACGCCAATCGAGCCGGGCTTTGCCGAGAGGATGTCGAGCATCGCCGTTGATGCGTCGATGCCGCACACCTTTGCGCCCCGTCGAGCCAGCGGGATCCCAAGCCGGCCCGTTCCAACGCCCAGCTCGAGGATCGGGCCGCCGGCCGCGAGATCCAACACGGTTTCGACCGTCGCCTCGACGTCGGAGATGGTCGAGTACCAATCGTCATACACGTCAGCGAAGGCGTCGCCATAGGCAGCAGGGTCGTCGTCCAACATCATGGCGACGCTACTGGCCCCACACCCCCAAATTCGGAACCGCACGCCCCTGTCAGGGGCAAAGGTCGCCAAATTTCGGGATCGCGGGTCATTTTTGGGGCGGAGAGGTGGCCCGGCGCGCCGCGTCCGCCCGCTGCGGTCTCGGGGCAGCAAGAATGGGAGCGTGACCGACGCTCGGTGGGCTTTCCCCGAAGAGTTGCCGGCGACGGACCCAGCGGCGGGCACCGCACCCGTGACCGGCGCAGCCGACCCTGAGGTCGCGCCCGCCCGCACCGCACCGCACCGCGCCCGCCCGCACCGCGCCCGCCCGTACAGCGCCCGCCGGCCACGCCCCGGTCCCGACCCTGCCGGTCTTTGAACGGGCTCTGACGGTGGCCTATGTGCTTGACGGAGCGTTCCAGATCATCAAAGCCCGACCACGGGTGATCATCGGAATTTTGGCGATGTTCGTGTTGCCCGTGGGCATCTTGGTGGCCATCGCCGACTTTGGGGTCCTCGGCGGCGACATAGTGGCCACCCTCACCGATCCGGACACCTTCGAGCAAGGTAACTCGACCGACGGCGCCGACATCGGGTTCACCATCGTTGCTGGCCTGGTGACGTCTGCAATGGTGACGCTCATGGCGCCGCCGATTGCCCGCGTCGTCGAGGCCTGGTATCTGGGTCGAGAGCTCACGGATTGGGCCGCTGTTCGCTCGTTGGGGTGGAGCTGGCTGAGCGTGCTGGTGGCGTTCGTGGCTGTCCACGTGATCGAGGCCCTCGGCTCCGCTGCGCTCGTGTTGCCCGGACTCGCGGCGATGGCCCTGTTGTTGCCGGTTGCGCCCGTAATCGCGCTCGAGCGGATCGGGCCCTTTGCGGCTATCAAGCGGTCGATCTCGCTCAGCAAGCGCCGCTTCTGGGCCATCTTATGGATCGCATTGCTGAGCGGGGTGGTGGCCACCAGCCTGAGTCTCATGCTGCCGCTACTCCCCCTCGCGATCGTATCGATCGTGGGCTTCGGCGGCGAGCAGTACGTGGTTGGTGCTTCAACGATTGCGGCATCCCTGCTGGTTCTGCCCTTTGTTGCGGGGGCCGCCGTCATGGCTTACTTCGATCTCCGCGTCCGCACAGAAGGCCTCGATATCCAGTCGAGCATCGGCCAACACTTCGAGACCCCTTGGTCATCGCCCAAGAACTTCCGATCCCCGAACCGCCGGCGGGCGAGGTGCGAGGTGTGGCTGACGACATCTTGGAACGTCCTGAATACCGCCAAACCGAGTCGTTGATTGAACGAGCCAGTGGGTGGCTCGACAACCTGATGAGCGACATCCTCGGAGGGCTGGGTGGCGACGGTTTGGGCAGCCTGATCGCCTGGCTGATTTTGCTGACACTGGTGGGCGGCCTCATTTGGCTGCTCCTGCGCCTCGGCCCCACTACCGGACCGCCCGTGTCGCCACCACCGAGGCCGTGGTTAAGACGAGTGGCCCCGCCGCCACGGACTTTCGCGATGCGACCGAATGGCGCAAGGAGGCCGGACGCCTTGCGGCCGAGGGTCGCTACGACGAAGCACTGCGCGCGCGTTATCGAGCGCTGTTGGCGGATCTCATCGACCGCGGTTTGATCGAAGACATCCCTGGCCGCACGCCGGGCGAGTATCGGCGAGATCTCCAGACCGCGGCCAGCGCTGAGATCTCGGCACCCTTCGCTGATGCGACCGACCTGTTCGAGACCGTTTGGTACGGCCCGGACGTTGCCACCTCGCCCGACCTCGACCGATTCGAGGCTCGCGAACATGCAGTCCTGGCCGGAGCCCGGACATGAGCGAACGCCGATCCACAATTGGGTTCTGGGGTGGAGGGGCTGCATTGGTCCTGCTGGTCGCCATCTTGTTGGCGGGAGGGACCAATGAAGAGCCCCTCGATCCGCGCAGCGTGGCCCCTGACGGCGCCAAAGCGCTGGTGGATCTTCTCGATCGGTTCGGGGCCCGGGTTGAGCTCGGCATCAGTATCCCGACCGATCGCCATGGCGTGGCCTTGCTGCTCGACGACAGCTATGGGTTCGATGATCGCAACCGGGTCGAGGGATGGGTTCGCGACGGTGGCGTTCTTGTGGTCGCTGATCCGAGTTCGGCCCTGACCCCCGCGCTCGACCGGTCTGGCGAGCAGTCCAGCGGCTGCTCCGTCCAAGCCTTCGCAGCCATCGACGAGTTGGTCGGCCCCGAGGTGCGCTTCCGCGAGCTGGGCGACGCCACGTCCTGTTTCGGGGGAGTGGTCATCGTCGACCCCGTCGGCGACGGCTACATCATCAGCCTCGGTGGGCCAGGTCCGTTCCTCAACGATCGCCTCGACCAGGCGGACAATGCGGTCCTCGCCGTGGCGTTGCTTGCCCCGACAGACGGCACCGAGGTCGCCTTCTTGGAACCTGCCCTCCCGGTCGGCGTCGGGGGCGAGTCATTGCGCGACCTGATCTCGGACCCGATCTGGGTGTTCGCATTCCAGATCGGTGTCGGGTTCCTCTTCTTCGCGTGGTGGCGATCCCGTCGCCTTGGGGCCCCTGTGGCCGAACCAATCGATGTCCAGATCGAGGGCTCGGAACTGGCGGTCGCTCGCGGTCGCCTGCTTGAAGGCCTGCGCCAGCCAGGTTCAGCGGCGGCCGATATACGTGCCGACACAGTCGTCCAACTCTCGCGTCGTCTGGGGCTGCCGCCCGGCGCTGCGGCCGAGCTGGTAGCGGAGCGGGCCGCCGCAGCTGGCGCCGGTGACGCCACCGAAGTCCTTGCCTTGCTCGCAACCCGCGCGGTCAAGACCGACTCCGAGCTCCTTGCCGTCTCACAGGGGCTGGCAGCCGTGCGCAGAGCCGTCTTCGACCGGGCTGGCTCGCACCAGCCGACAACGACCCAAACCTCAGGAAAGAGCCCATGACCGATACTGGATCTGCAGATGCTCGGGCCACACTCGGAGCCGTACGCGATGAAGTGGCAAAGGTCGTCGTCGGCCAAGACGGCATTGTCTCAGGTGTGATCACGGCGCTTCTTGTGCGAGGCCACGTGCTGTTGGAAGGTGTTCCCGGAGTTGCCAAGACGTTGTTGGTCAAGGCGCTTAGCGCCGCGTTCGACATGCAGTTCACGAGGGTCCAGTTCACGCCGGATCTGATGCCCTCTGATGTGTTGGGGCAGCTGGTGTATGACAACGGCGACTTTCGCTTTCGCGAAGGCCCCGTGTTCACCAACCTGCTCCTTGCCGACGAAATCAACCGGACCCCGGCCAAGACCCAGGCCGCGCTGCTCGAGGCCATGGAAGAGCGTCAGGTCTCGATCGAGGGTGATGCTCGACCCTTGCCCGACCCCTTTATTGTCATTGCAACACAGAACCCCGTGGAGTACGAGGGCACGTACCCGTTGCCCGAGGCCCAGCTTGACCGATTCTTGTCCAAGCTCCAGGTGCCGTACCCGTCCGCCGATCAAGAACGCGACATCTTGTTGCGTCATCATCAGGGCTTCGACCCCCACGATGTGGGCGGTGCCGGGGTGTCCCCGGTTGCAACGGCGGCCGATCTCGCGGCTGCTCGCGCCGAGGTCACCCGAATTGGTGTTGAGGAACCCATCTTGGACTACATCGTGCAGCTCGTCCGGGCTACCAGAGATTCGCCGGCAGTGTCGCTCGGGGTCTCGCCCCGCGGCGCAGCGGCGTTGCTCCACAGCGCAAAGGCTTGGGCGTTCCTCGCCGGGCGTACCTTCGTGACGCCCGACGAGGTGAAGGCCGTCGCGAAACCGGCGTTGCGGCACCGACTCCAGCTGCGGCCAGAGGTGGAGCTCGAAGGCGGTACCGCCGATGGTGTCCTTGATACGATCCTGGCCTCGGTGCCGGCGCCTCGCTGATGCCACTCCCGACATGGCGGTTGGCGGTGGTGGCAATCGCTGCCGCTGAGCTCGCGTTGGTGTCGCCCTTCGGGTTGGTCGCCACGGTGGTCGCGGTCAACGCTGTCGTAATTGGCCTCTTGGTGGTAGACGTTGTCGCCGCTCCGTCACCCGACCGCGTGGGTATTGCTCGGCGTCTCCCTGGGACCATGACCGTTGGGCAGCGAGCCACTGTCGAATGGGTGGTCGACAATCCGTTGCGGCGATCGATCAACATCGCGGTAGCGGACCAACTGGCTCCCTCGTTGGGCGCTGACGATCGCCGCTTTCAGGCACGCCTGCCTCCTGGTGGTCGAGCTGAGGCGGCGACCGGGATCAAACCCGCCCGGCGAGGCGCGTTCGACGTCACCGACATCGCGCTTCGCGTCGACGGCCCCCTGCGGCTCGGGGCTCGCCAAAGCACACGGGAGGTGCCGGCGACGCTTCGCGTGAATCCTCCCTTCCGGTCTCGCGACGAAGCCGAACTCCGGATACAGAAAGCGCGGGTCCTTGAAGTCGGGATCCGCTCTACGCGTGGCCGCGGCGGTGGCACCGACTTCGATCAGCTCAGGGACTATCAGCCAGATGATGACTTTGGTCGTATCGACTGGGCCGCCACCGCACGCACGCAACGCCCGATCGTGCGGACCTATCGTGCTGAGCGCAACCAGATTGTAGTCCAACTCTTGGACAACGGTCGGGTGATGGCGGGACGTGTCGATGGTGTCCCACGGGTCGAACACGCTATGGATGCCGTCATGATGCTCACTGCGGTCGCCGCCCACCTGGGCGATAAGGCCGGTTTAGTGGCTTTCGACCGTCAGGTCCGCGCCGTTGTCCCGCCAGCAGCCGGGAAACGCCAGCTCGGACCCGTCACCGAGGCCATGTTCGACTTGCGACCCTCGCTCCACGAAAGCGACTACCGGGGCGCGTTCATGCACACCCTCGCAAGGTTCCGACGACCAACCATGCTCGTGCTCTACACCGACCTCGTCGAACACGCCGTTGGAGAGTCCCTCCTCCCAGCGCTGCCCCTGATTGCGGGTCAGCACGTCTTGGTCATCGCTGCCGTCCAAGATCCCGACGTGGTCCGATGGGCCAACGAAGAACCTGCCGACTCCGTCGACGCCTACCGACAGGCCGCTGCTCTCGCCACGCTGGCCGACCGACAACGCGCCGTCAGCCGGCTCAGAGCCTTGGGCGCAACCGTTGTTGACGCGCCACCCAGCCAGCTCGCCACCCGCCTGGCCGACACCTACCTCGGGATCAAGGCGACTGGGCGGCTGTGATTGCCCTCCGGGCTGGGCGTTCGGGTCACGCAGGCCCTTGGCATCTCTAGCCGTGACTGGCTGCTTCCGGGTTTGGGTCGGGCTGTCGACTCCCTCCGGGCCCAGCGTTCTTAGGCTTGCCGGCGGCTGTGATTGCCCCTTGGTAGATCGCGCTCGGCCCCAGGCCCGCTCGCTCTGGGGACTGATCGCGAAACTGGGGTCAGCGGGTTGGCGTGCGGGGGATGTGTTCGCCCCATTGGCCGGTGAGGCCGTGGGACTCGGCGACGCGGCCGCGGGTCACGATGTAGAGGATGAACACCAACTCGGCCAGCACACCGATGCTGATGCGCACCGCGGTCGACAGTGGGCTGGGCGTCACGAATCCCTCGATGAGGCCGGCCACTATGAACACGACCATCAGGCCCAACACCACCACGACCGATCGGCGGCCCTCGTCGACGAGGGCTGCTGCTCGGGTCTTGTCTCCAGGTGAGATGAGTGCCCATCCGAGGCGAAGTCCAGCTGCGCCGGCAACCACGACCGCGGTGAGTTCGATCAGTCCGTGAGGCAGGATCAGGCCCCAGAATTTGCCGGGTTCGCCGACGTTGTAGAAGAGGCCTGCGGCGACGCCGACGTTGATGCCGTTGAAGATCAGTATGTAGGCGGTCCCTAAACAGAAGACGATGCCGAAGGCGAACGCCAGGAACGAGACTTGGATGTTGTTCACCAGTACTTCGGTGGAGAACTGCGCTGCGGGGGCTGATGAGTAATACGACTCGAAGTCCTCCGTGATGTAGGCCTCGCGTGCTGCGGCATCGCCGATCGACTCGACGGCACGATCCGAGACTCCCAACCAGGTTCCGAAGATCAGCGCAGGGATAAACGTGAGAAGGAGCGCAGCCACGATGAACCACCGGGCTGTCCACACCGAAGCGGGAAACGAATACCGGAAGAAATCGGTCAGGCCCCGGACAGCGTTACCCGATCGCCCGTACAGCGCCCCGTTGGCGTCTGCGACGACTCGGGTGAGACGCATGGACAGTCCGGGATCCTGCAGGTTTGTTCGAGCGTGGGAAAGGTGCGTGCTGGTCTGCTGATACAACCGCACGAATTCGTCGAGTTCGGCCGGGCTCAGTTGGGGTTTTCGCCGCCGTGCCTCGCGTGCGAGGTACTCCAACCGCGTCCAGCTCGGCTCGTTCTGCTGAATGAACTGATCGATTGCCACGGCCGTTGATCGAAAGCGTAGTGGTGCGGTACTTGGCGCCGGGGAGCCATGGTCCCAGCGTGTGGCACCAGAGCCCGGCCCAGCGCAGCTCACAGCAGTAGCGTGGGACCCGATGACGACGAGGCAGCACGACCGACCCGTGGGCATCATCACCCCCGAAGCGGTGGTGTTGGAGTTCGAGACTGCAGGCGTCGCAAGCAGGCTCTTGGCGCGCCTGGTCGATGGTCTGGTGTT
>CAWKYX010000010.1:0-28949 GCA_963854265.1 Acidimicrobiia bacterium | reverse complement strand
AACCGACCAAACTCGATTGAGGGCCGAATCCGGATTCTGGAAGACCATCTGCATTGCACGCTTGGCCGCGACGCGCCGAGCGATTGCCGTCGCCTTGACCAGGACGCCGTCGAGCGAAATCTCGCCAACGTCATCGAAGGGATGGATGCCGACGAGGGTCTTGGCCAGGGTGCTCTTGCCAGAACCGGACTCGCCGACGAGACCAACAGTCTCGCCTTCGCCGATGTCGAGGTCGACGCTGACGAGGGCAGGAATGTCAACGCCGCGCTGAACGAAGATCTTGGAGACTCCACGTAGTTCGATGATGGTGTTGTCTTGGTTCGATACCGCAACAGCCTCGGCCGAGGGCTCGGGGATATCACCAATGCGGTCGGTGTGGTGACACCGGCTCAGGTGGCCGGCGCCGAGATCGACCAGCGGCGGCACCTCGGAATGACATATGTCATCGGCAAGAGGGCATCGATCGACGTACACGCACGTCGGCAACGGGGTGCCGATCTGGGGAAGGTTGCCGGGAATCGTGAAAAGGGCCCGGTCGCTCTTGCGAAGACCTTTCCGGGGAATCGCGTTGAGGAGACTCATCGTGTACGGATGCTGGGGGTTCTCGAAAACCTCCTGCGCCTCGCCTTCCTCCACGATCCGACCGGCATACATCACGCCGACGCGGTCACACATGGTGCGGATCACACCAAGATTGTGTGCAATGAGGAGAACCGCTGCGCCACTGTCTTGTCGCAGCGCCCGGATGAGATCGAGCACCTCGGCCTCGACCGTGGCGTCCAGGCCGGTGGTCGGTTCATCGAGGACCAGCAACGTCGGCTCGGACGCCAGCGCCATGGCGATGACGACGCACTGGAGCATTCCACCCGACAGTTGGTGCGGGTAGCGCTCCATCACGCTGGCGGGATCGGCGATCCGCACTTGGGTGAGCGCCTCTATCGATCGCTCGATCGCGACGGCCTTGGAGTGGCCGGCGACCTCGAAACACTCAGCGACCTGGCGACCTATGCGCAACGACGGGTTCATCGCCGAGACCGGGTCCTGGTAGACCATCGAGACACTCTTGGCGCGCAACGCACGGAGATCCGAGTTGGAGATGCTGGTCACATCAGTGCCGGCGACCTCGATGATTCCCCCGGTGATGCGGCCATTGCTCGGTAGATAGCGCATGGCCGCGTATGCAGTTGTGCTCTTCCCACAGCCAGACTCGCCGACGAGCCCATAGGCTTCGCCGGGCTTGACTCGAAAGCTCACGCCGCGCAACACCTCGCGGGGCACCCCTCGAACGATGTACGCCAGCTCGAGGTCGTTGACCACCAGCGCGCCGGCCGTGTCGTCTGCGTCAATGGTCATGACTTGTTCACTCGATCGATGGAATCAGCCATCAGATTGACACCAATGATCAAACTGCCAATGGCGATAGCTGGGAAGATGGACATCCACCATTGACCAGCCTGAAGGTTTGGGTAGGTCTGGTTGATGTCGGTTGCCCAGTCGGCAGTAGCGATGTCGCCGACAAGGCCGAGGAACGACAGCGTCGCCACGGTGAAGATGGCGTAACCGACCCGGACGGCCAGCTCGACAACGACGGTGCCAGTGATGTTGGGAAGGATCTCTCTGGTCATGATGTACAGACCAGACTCCCCCCTGAGCTTCGCCGAGGTCACGTAGTCGAGGTCACTCTCTCCGATCACGACGGCACGAATCGTCCGCGCAACCACCGGCACGAACAGGGCTGCGATCATGATCACCAGCACCTTGTCGGTGACGGTCAGAACCGCCGATGCCAGCACCGCAAGCAAGATCAACGGAATCGACAGGAATCCGTCGATGATTCGTCCAATAACTTCGTCGACCCAGCCTCGGTAGTATCCGACGATCAGGCCGATAATCGTTCCGCCCAACACACCGAGACCGGCTGCGGCGGGCGTGATCTTGAGCACCTCGCGCGCCCCTGCTATGACTCGGGAATACACATATCGGCCGATCCTGTCGGTGCCAAACCAAGCGTCGCCGCTGGGGCCCGACCTTGGTGCCACGCTCCGAATCGACTCCTCGGGGTTGTACCGGGCAAACAGATCGGGAAAGAAGGCGCAGAGTACCCAGAATCCAACGATGAGCACGCCACCGATGAAGGCCGGGCTACGCAGGAGCAACTGCCGTCGCTCACGGCGCGCTTGTCGACGCTCGGCCACTGCATCGGCCTAGGACAACTGATCGTCGTCGGCAGGTATCTCGGCCGCAGTTGGCGGCCCGTCCGGATCGTTGCTCACGAGCCCCCCGTCAGTCGAGCCCGCGGGTTCATCCACGCGATCAGCAAGTCGGCCAGCAACGTCGCCATCATGAAGATGACGGCGACCACGATGACACCGGCTTGGAGAAGTGGGAGGTCGCGAGATGTCGCAGCGTTCACGATCAGCCCACCGAGACCCGAGTAGTCAAAGATCACTTCGATACCGACAAGTCCACCGAAGGGATAGCCCATCTGGGTGCCAACGACCGCGACGGTCGGTTGGAGTGCGTTACGAAGGACATGTCGGCTGATGACGCTGGGCGCGGACAGACCCTTGAGCGATGCAGTACGCGCATAGTCAGACTCAAGAGCCTCGACAGCACCAGCGCGCGTAATTCTCGCTATGTAGCCGAAATAGACGACAACAATCGTCAGGCCGGGCAGGATCAGGTGTTCGAGCGTCTTGAACAAACCAGAACCGCTTGGTGCATCGGCAAGGGCCGGGAACCACCCCAACTGCACGCCGATCAGGTATTGGATGATCACCCCCGACACGAAGTCGGGAATCGCCGAACTGGCAAGGCCCAGGGTCACGATGGCCCGGTCGCTGACGGTGTCTTTGCGGCGAGCAGCAATCAACCCGCCAGCGATGCTGAGCGGAATGGTCATTGCCAGCCCTACACCCACGAGCAACGACGAACGCCCGAGGGCAGGAAATACCTGATCGCGCACCGGCTTCTGGCTTTCGAACGAATCAACCCCGTCGAAGAAGCTCACAGTTTGGCGGAGAAACCGCCAGAACTGGGTGGTGAGGGGATCGACGCTGCCGATCCGTTCGCGGACCGCATCAATCTGGGGCTGGGTGGCCAGCTGGCCCGCAATGCTGCGGGCTGGGTCGCCAGGGAACACGTTGGTGATCGAGAAGATGATCACCAACAAGATGAACAGCGTGACAACCGAAAGTGCGAGACGGCGGAGTACGAAACGAGTCATAAAGAAACTTGAACGAGCGGTGCCTTCTCAAAGCGACAGGCGACCGACCCAGCATGGAGCCGGTCGCCGTAGCAATGACGCCGGCGGCTCAGGCCTCCTTTGACGCTTTGGTCAAGATGGAATGGCCGAGGGCCGTTGATTGCATGTTGGCGACGCTGGTCCGGTGGCCCGACAAGTAGTTGTAGAAGTACGGATAGATCGCCGGAACGTCGTCCCACAACTTCTTCTGGATCTTGCTGATCGCCGTCTTCTGTTCGTCCACGGAGAACGATCCCTGGTACTCGATGACGAGCGCGCCGTAGTCCGCATCTGCATACGCAGACGCGTTCCAGACTGCGTTGCTCTGCAACGCTGACGTGAGGAAGACGTCGGGGACGGGGCGGTGGCCCCAGTCGACGATTCCGAAGTCGCTAGAGTCTGAGCACGGCTGGGGCCCATCACCGTTGGGGCACCAGCTGTCGGCATAGAACGTGCCCTGGTTGTTGAGCTGTGCCGTGACGTCGAAACCGGCATCACTGGCATCCTGCGCAATGAGCTGCGCAAGGTCGGGCACTTCCTGAACATCGCCAAAGTGCAGGTCGGTGGCCACCGACTCCTGCTCGGCTTGCGCGAGCAAGTCCTTGGCACGATCGATGTCGCGGCTACGTTGCTCGACGGCGTCGGGGTCATAGAACGGCAGCGTGGACCAGACAGGACTGTCGTTGCCGACCATGGCCCGGCCGTTGAACAGCCTGGACACCATGCGGTCGCGGTCCAAGGTCCAAGCCATCGCCTGTCGCGTGAGCTTGTTGGTGAACTGCGCGCGGCCGGTGTTGAACCAGACCTGACGGTGAGTCGACGCCGGCGGCGTGAGCACCGTGAAGTTATCGTCGTTGAGCAGCCCTTCGCCACCAATCACATTGAACTGCTGAATGGCATCGATCTCACCAGCCTCGACGGCGGTGATTTGAGTCTCTGTGCTCTCGAAGTGACGGATCTCGACACCATCGAGCAGTGTCTCACCACCCCACCAGTTGGGGTTCTTCGCGAAGACTGCTGAGCCCTGCGGGCTGTAGCTCTCGATGATCCAGGCGCCCGTACCTGCTGGGCGCTCGTCGAGCAGCGTGCCCGTCTTAGAGTGCCGGCGTGATGAGCGTCTGAGCGTTGAAGTTGGAAACAAGCACAGGGAAGTTGCCGTTGGGGTTGAGCAGGTTAATGACGCAGGTGACGTCGTCGACCACTTCGACCGCGCCGACACCCATGACGCCACCGAGGCCGGCATTTGCCGCTTCGGAGAGACGGTCCATCGTGGCCGCAACATCAGCGGTGGTGAACGCGGTGCCGTCTTGCCATGTCACACCCTCACGAAGGTTGAATGTCCAGGCATCGCCGGTTGCATTCACGTCCCAGCCCGTGGCCAGTGCGTTGCTGGCGATGTTGCCGTCTGCGCCAACGCCCACGAGGTACTCAAGGCTCTGCGAGCAGATGTTGTACACGCCCTGATCCTGCATGTTGATGGGATCGAGCCCCGAGCTGGGCGGCTGGGTGCCGATAGTGACAACTCCGCCGGCAGCGAAGCCCGGCGACGAGACCAACCCGAAGTTCTCCGAGGCGGCGGCCGGCTGATCTGGCGATGGTGCTACGGCATCATCGTCATCGCCTCCGCATGCTGCGATCACGGCCGTCATTGCGGGAAGGCCCAGACCAATGATCGTGCCTCGGCGGACAAAATCTCGGTGGTTGATCTTGCCAGCCGCGTAGTTGCCGATCAGATCGTTCTTGAGTGGTGTTGGAGTTGACTCGGTTTGGTGGACACTCGATCCTGGATGTTGGTCCAGGGGAAGGAGTCCCGGATGGGTCGTCCATCGAAGTTTCCCGAGGAGTTCCGTCGTGAGGCGGTAGAGCTTGCTCGGTCGTCTGATCGGCCTCGTGTTGAGGTTGCTCGGTCGTTAGGTATCAGCGATGCGTCGCTGGCGAATTGGGTGAAAGGGGCCGAGGCTGAAGAAGCCCGGTTGGCCGAGCCCGACGCCTTGGCTGACCATGAACGGGTCGAGCTGGCCCGGTTACGTAAAGAGGTTGTCGAGTTGCGCCAGGATCGCGAGATCTTGCGGAAAGCAGCCGCCTATTTCGCTCGGGAGACGAACCAGTGACCGGGTTCAGGTTTGTCCACGATCTCCGAGATGAGTATCCGGTCAAGAAGCTATGTGGTCATGCCGGGGTTTCGCGGTCGGGCTATTACGCGTGGGCGAAGCGGCCGCTATCGGACCGGTTCATCGATGACGCGTGGTTAACGAACGACATCTTCGACATTCATCTGGCGTCGCGGCGAACCTATGGAACGCCTCGCGTGTTTGGGCAGCTGCGCAACCACGGGATCCGTTGCGGACGCAAACGCGTTACCCGCCTCATGGCCGAAACGGGCCTTGTTGGGGCCCATGCCCGGCGTCGATGGCGGCGGGGCCGCCCCAACACTGCCCCGCCCCGGATCTGTTGGAACGCGACTTCACTGCTGAACAATCAGACCAACGTTGGGTTGCTGACATCTCCGAGTTCAAATGTGTTGACGCCAAACCACAGACCTGGTCGTCAACGCGTTAGTGATGGCGGTCGCTCGCCGTGACCCCGACGGCGAGCTGATCCATCACGCCGATCGCGGCAGCCAATACACATCGCTCGAGTTCACGAACCGGCTCAGAGCCTGGGGACTCAACGCTTCGTTCGGCTCCACCGGCGACTGCTTCGACAACGCCGCGATGGAATCGACCTGGGCCGTGCTCAAAACCGAAGTCGCCCACATCTGGGGTCCCTGGGAAACCAAAACCCGCAGCCAGCTCCGCACGATCCTGTTCGACTACATCGAAACCTTCTACAACCGCACCCGCCACAAACAAGGCCTCGGACACCGAACACCCGCACAGACCTACGCTGCCTCCAAAGCAGCCTGAATCACACAAACCCGTGTCCACGAGACCGGGTCAACTCCATGTGGACGTGCGACGGATGGCGTCAAGCATGTTCCAGTTCATGAATCTCCCCTTCAGGACTGATGCCGTGACGCGCTCATTGGGCGCGCGACGACGTTTCGGCCATAGGTTTGGATCGGTGGTCATACAACGCGGGGACGAACGAACGCGGGACGCGTGACCCCAGACGGACCCTGGGACGCCCCCCCGATCACCTGAGTTCGACATGGTGCTCGTGGCCAAAAGCTGTCATGGCCCAGGTCCTAGTCGTCGCCGCGAGCGTTGACATACTGGTAGCCGAAGCGGCCCTTGATACACAGGTTGCCCATCGTGACCGAGTGGTCGTCGGGGCTTGTGCACTTGACGATTTCATTATCCTGGACATGGAGCTCGAGATTGCAGCCCACCCCGCAGTACGAACAAACGGTCTGGGTCACCGTCTGATCCTCGGGGCGCCAGTTGGCCAACGCGCGAAGGTCGAACTCGCTCTTGAATTGGAGCGCGTTGGTGGGACAGACAGCGACACAGTTCCCGCAATACACACAAGCGGAGTCCGGCAGAGCAACATCGAACTCGGTCGAGATCCGAGCGCCATAGCCGCGGCCGGCAATCGAGATAGCGTAGGTGTGCTGGGCATCGTCGCCACAGGCCTCGACGCACTTGTAGCAAAGGACACACTTGTCGTAGTCACGGACGTAGAGGCCGTCTTGGACCTTGACGTCTTCGTTCATCGTCTCGAACTCGACACCTTCGACCACGTAACGGTCGGGGTCGGCCCCATACTGCTCGATCCAGCGGTGCAGTTCGTCGGCCTGTGAGAGGTCGACCCCCGTACCAAGGAACT
Source organism: Acidimicrobiia bacterium (assembly GCA_963854265.1). Taxonomy (GTDB): domain Bacteria; phylum Actinomycetota; class Acidimicrobiia; order Acidimicrobiales; family UBA8592; genus CAWKYX01. The sequence continues at coordinate 21,937 of CAWKYX010000010.1, read as the reverse complement.
CAAGAACCATCTTGCGGCTGTGCTGCACACGTTCGGAGTCAGTTTGGACTTCCATGCCCTCTTCGGCCGGACGCGAACACGAAGGAACCAGCGTGCGAGAGCCCTCGACTTCCACAACACAAACCCGGCAAACGTTCACCGCAGTGAGGTTGTCCGAGTAGCAGATCGTCGGCGTGTCAACTCCAGCCTGCCTGCAGGCATCGAGGATGGTGTCACCAGCGGCCACCGTGACGTCGGTGCCGTCGATCCGGATCGAGACCGTGGTCTCGGCATCAAGAACGGTCATTGGGTGCCTCCGATAATGCCGAGCTTCAATGCTGACTGCACCGCACCGGCCGCTGTGTGGCCGAGGCCACAGATGGATGCGTCGGCCATGGCGCGGGCCATGTCGTCGATGAGCTGCACACGATCGGCAGCGAGCGAACCGTTGGTCTGGAGCTGCACCATGACCTCGTGCTGGCGGACGGTCCCCACACGACACGGGACACACTGGCCGCACGACTCGTTGCGAAAGAACTCGGCGATTCGCACAAGCACCGGGGTCATGTCGACGGTGTCGTCGAACACCATGATCACGCCAGACCCCAAGGTGGTCCCGGCCTCGCGGGCGTCCTCGAGCGTCAACGGCAGGTCGAGTGAATCAGGACCGACAAAACCGCCGGCTGCGCCCCCCATCAGAATCGCCTGCAGGTTTCCCTGCACTCCCCCGGCTTGTTCGACAACCGAGCGCAACGTGGCCCCGAACTCGATCTCGTAGAGACCGGGCCGGCCAACAGCCCCCGAGAGGCAATACAGCTTGGTGCCGGGCGAGCGTTCGGTGCCACGCGACCGATAGGCCGCCGCCCCGTGCAGGACGATGTGCAGGACGTTGATGAGGGTCTCGGGGTTGTTGATGGCGGTCGGCTCGCCGAACAAGCCATGGGTGGTGGGAAAGGGCGGCTTGTTCCGTGGCTCGCCGCGGAACCCCTCGATCGAATTGAACAATGCGGTCTCTTCGCCACATATGTAGGCACCTGCACCACGCCGGAGTTCGATGTCGAAACTGTGGCCGCTACCCGCGGCGTCAGCACCCAACAGCCCGGCATCGCGTGCTTGCGCAATGGCGTGCTCCAGCCGGCTGGTGGCCAACGGGTACTCACCACGAACGTAGATCCAACCGTTCTCTGCCCCGGTTGCGAAGCCGGCGACGGTCAGCGCTTCGATGATCGAGAACGGATCGTTCTCCATAAGGATCCGGTCTTTGAAGGTGCCCGGCTCGGACTCGTCACAGTTGGCCACGACGTGTTTGGGGCGTCCGGTCTGGTCGTGCACCCCGTTCCATTTGATCCCGGTGGGGAACGCGGCGCCGCCCCGTCCGGAGAGGCCCGATTCTGTGACGGCGGCGATGACCGCCTCGGCACCGAGCTCGATCGCTTTGGCGAGGGCCTCATAACCACCGTGTGCTCGGTAGGAGTCCAGGCTCGTGGGGTCGACCACGCCCAGCCAATGGGTGAGCGGGAGCTGGGACTGGTCGCGGCCGGTCTGGCGATGTTCGAACACATCAGTCGCGTCCGCAGGAACAGTGTCGGGTTCGCCTCGGCCTTGGATGAACACCGCCGGTGCCCGCTCGCATTGGCCCAGACACGGGCTGCGATGGACGTGTTTCCCTTCGGCTTCCAAGACAGCAATTCGTCCCGCAGCGTCGGCAACCTGGCAAGCCGCGTCGACACAGACGTGCACAACGGACTCGGTGTGGCCGGGGTCGTCCACCCGGAACATTTCGTAGAAGGTGGCGACGCCGTAGCCCTCGGCGGGCGGGACTTGCAGTCGGTCGCACGCGTAATTGAGGCCCCCCGGGCTGATCCAGCCGATCTCGGCCTGGAGCGCATGCAAGACCGGCAACAGGAGGTGTCGGCGTTCGTGGCGTCGCGCCTGACCGCCCCGGACGAGACGTTCGGTCTCGAACAGCACGGCGGCGTCATCGGGCCCGACCAAGGCATCGACAGCGGCTGCCTCAGCGTCGGTAGCCGTGTCGGCGGTGAAATGAAGATCAGCCACCAGCGGGCACCGCGATCTTGTCGATCCGAATTGCTGCCGCCTTGAATTCGGCAGTGCCCGAACGCGGGTCCCAGGCATCGTTGGTCAAGACGTTCGCGTCCACGAGCTCGGGAAAATGGAACGTGGTGAACGTGAGGCCACGGGGGATGTCGGGTTGGATCCGAATGGACATCTCAACCGACCCACGTGGTGAGGTGACGGTCACCCGCTCGCCGTCCAAGAGTCCGAGTTCGGCCGCATCAGCAGGGTTGACGTCGAGCGCTTCGCCAGAGCGAATTGGTGAGTCGTAACCACTCGATTGAACGCCGGTGTTGTAGCTGTCGAGTGCGCGACCCGTCGTGAGGCGCCATGGGAACTCTTCGGTCAGCTGCTCTTTGGGTCCCTCGTGCTCGACGACCGAGAACGGCGCCGGGCCCCGACCACCCAGGTCTTGCTCCCAGAGCCAACCGTGCAAGAACGGGCTGCCCGGGTGGTCGACGTCGGGACATGGCCATTGCAGACCGCCTTCGGCTTCAAGACGGTCCCAGGTCATGCCCTTGTGCACTGGCGACAACGAGCACACCTCCTGCCAGATCTCGGCCGGATCCTTGGGTCCCAACTCCGAGCCGAGCGCCGCGGCCAAGGCGATCAAGATGTCGGTGTCGTGGCGGGCTTGGCCGGGCGGCGTGACCGCCGGGCGCACGCGCTGCACGCGCCGTTCGCTCGACGTGACCGTTCCGTGGGTCTCGGCCCACGCGATCGATGCAGGGAAGACCACGTCGGCCATTTCGGCGGTGCGCGTCATGAAGATGTCCTGGACGATCAACATGTCGAGCCCCTCCAACAGCTTCCGGGCGTGCTGGATATCGGCCTCTGAATCGGCAGGGTTCTCACCGATCACATAGACGGCGTTGAGCTCGTCACGCTCCATGGCCTCGAACATCAAGGTGAGGTGCAGGCCAGGCTCGGGGTTGAGAAAGGTGCCGTAGGCGGCCTCGAACTTCGCCCGCGATCCGGGGTCGGTGAGGTCTTGGAAGCCGGGGAATTTGTCGGGCAGCGCGCCCATATCGCCGCCACCTTGCACGTTGTTTTGGCCTCGGAGCGGCACGAGGCCCGACCCCCATCGCCCGACGTGTCCAGTGAGCAGCGACAGGTTGCACAACGACAACACGTTGTCGACCGCGTTGTGATGTTCGGTGATCCCCAGCGTCCACAGAATCTGGGCCTTGTCTGCGGAGCCGTAGGCGTGCGCAAGTTCGCGAATCGCCGATGCCGGCACGCCCGTGATCCCGGCGACCAGGTCGGGCGTGTAGGGCTCGACGGACTGTTTGAACGCTTCGTATCCGTCGGTGCTGTGCGCAATGAAATCGTCGTCGGTGAGACCCGCATGGATGATCTCTCGGGCGATGCCGTTGGCCAGAGCTATGTCGGTACCGACGCCGATGCCCAACCACATGTCCGCGAACTTCGACGAAGAAGTCCGGCGAGGGTCGACGCAGTACATCTGGGCGCCGTTGTCGAGCCCCTTCAGCAGGTGGTGAAAGAAGATGGGGTGGGCTTCACGGGCGTTTGAGCCCCACAACAAGATGACGTCGGTCTCCTCGATCTCCTTGTATGAACAGGTGCCCCCGCCCGCTCCGAACACTGTCGCCAGACCGACGACCGAAGGAGCGTGTCAAGTTCGGTTGCACGAGTCGATGTTGTTCGACCCGACCACCGTCCGGGCGAACTTCTGCGCCATGTAGTTCATCTCGTTGGTGGCCTTCGAGCAGCTGAACATGCCAAAGGCGTCAGGGCCGCTGTTATCGAGCACCGACCGAATACCACCCGCCGCACGATCAAGCGCCTCGTCCCACGTGGCCTCGCGCAGTTCGCCACGACTCCCATCGGTGGTCGCGTCACGAACCATCGGGACGGTGAGTCGTTGTTTGCGAGATGCGTTCTTGCCCAACTGATCTTCTCCCGCGCTTGGCTCGACGACGTCAGCGTGCCGAGTATCGACATCTGTGTGCCGAGAGTCAATAGGTGTGAATGTGGCGACCAGGATTGTGCCCGTCGGCGACGACCCACTAGCTGCTGGCTGAAGTCACGACACAAAGCAGAAGGGCCGCATCGTTGCCTTGGTAGCGTTACGGCTTATGCGCTGGTCTTCCCTGTTTACTCCCACCCTCCGCGACGCCCCCGGCGATGCCGAGGCCATCAGCCACAAGCTGTTGGTACGCGGCGGGTTCATCCGTCAACTCCATGCGGGGCATTACACCTACCTGCCAATGGGCTACCGGGTGCGGCAGAAGATCATTCGCATCATCCAGGAAGAACAAGACGCCATCGGCGGCCAGGAAATCCAGGTACCCACGATGCATCCCGCCTCGATCTGGCAGGAATCAGGGCGCTGGGAATCGATGGGCGACGTGATGTTCCGGCTGGAGGACCGCCACGGTGCGCCACAGGCACTGGGCGTCACCGCCGAAGAGATCTTCGCGACGGTGGCCTCCGAACTCACCTCGTACAAGCAGCTGCCGCAGATGTGGTATCAGATCAACACCAAGTTCCGCGACGAGGCCCGGCCCAAGAGCGGACTCTTGCGGGTGCGTGAGTTCACCATGAAGGACGCTTACTCCTTCGACCTCGACGAAGAGGGCTTGGACGCATCGTTCGATCGCCAACACGAGGCCTACCTCAAGACGTTCAGCCGTTTCGATCTCAATGCGATTCCCGTCGAGGCCTCATCGGGCAACATGGGCGGCAGCGACAGCATCGAGTTCATGGTGCAGGCCGACGCGGGCGAGGACGACGTTGTCGTGTGCCCCAGTTGTGGCTATGGCGCCAACATCGAGAAGGCGACCTCGGCATTGGCCCCCGTTGCCGATGGCGTGGGGCTCGACGCGCCCGAGAAGTTCCCCACACCGGGGATCCGCACCATCGCGGCTCTCGAAGAACATGCGACGGCCGAACAGCAGATCAAGACCATGGTGTTTGTCGTTGATGGCCAAGTGACGCTCGCTCTCCTGCGTGGCGACCACCAACTCAACGAACAGAAACTCGCCGACGCGACCCAGGCCAATGCGGTCCGCCCGGCCACACCTGACGAGGCTCACGCTGCGTTAGGAGCAAGGCCGGGATCGCTCGGTGCCTATGGCGTGACCGATCTGCCGATCCTGGCCGATCCGGCGCTCGAGGGTCGCAGCGACATGACGACCGGCGCCAACGAAGACGACTGGCACTACCGCGGCATCGACGTGGCTCGCGACATCAAGATCGATGACTGGGTCGACCTGCGCCAGGTGAGCGCGGGCGAGGCCTGTCCCAAGTGTGCGACGGCCCTCGAGATCGTGCCGACCATCGAATCCGGCCACATTTTCAAGCTGGGGCGCAAGTACGCCGAGACGTTCGGAGCGTTGGTCCTCAACCGCGATGGCAAGCAGCAGCCGGTAGTCATGGGCAGCTACGGGATCGGCGTCGATCGGGCCATGGCCACCATCGTCGAGACCCATCACGACGACAACGGCATTGTCTGGCCGACATCGGTAGCCCCCTATGAGGCAGTCATCACCATCGTGCAGATGAAGAACGAGGAGTCCATCGCTGCGGCCGAGGCGCTCTACGCCGAGCTCGTCGCGGCAGGCATCGACGTCCTGCTCGACGATCGCGACGCGCGGCCGGGCGTGAAGTTCGCGGACGCCGAGCTGATCGGCATTCCCCATCGCCTGGGCATTGGGCCCAAGGCCCTTGCAGACGGCAACATCGAGTACACGCCCCGAGTGACCGGCGAAACCGAAATGGTGCCCGTGGCAGACATCGCCGCGCGCGTCATCGACATCGTCACCGCCGCCCGCTAGCCCTCGAGCCCATCGCGCGCCGGTGCCAGGCACCACCGCGCGATGGGCACGGATTGTCACTGGGCTGCTCTACGGTGCAGGCGATGATTGGATGTGGACACTGCGGGGGCGAGCACGCCACGGTTGCTGAGGTCCGGGCTTGTGCAATGGATAGCACTCCTGCCACTGCGACGAGTCGAACGGACAACTCTGGCGGTCCGCGCTTTGACGACGAGCCACTGCCACCCGAGCCCCCGGCCGCCCCCAAACGGCGCCCGTCGGTCGCGCCGGTCGTGGCCACCGCGCCCGTCGTCTTGGCAACCGACTGGGAGCGCCTGGCCGGACCCGGCGAGCTGGGACGCAACATCATCGTGTCACCGGGAGATCCGGTGCCGGCACCGTGGGCAGATGCACCCCGGATCGCCGTCGACGGCGGACCCGGTGCCATCGCGCTCCTGCGCGACGCGCGTGCCGCACGTCAACGAGTTGTCATCGACCTTGCCACCGAGCTCCCGACTGCCGACCCTATCCTCGATGTCGACTACTGGCATTTGTCGCCTGGGACCGACCTCGATGGCGATGTGCTGCGACACCTCGTGCTCGACCACGCGGTCGATGCCCGCGAGCCGGAATCGCCCACCATCGGGGCTGTGACGCTGGCTATCGCCGCCGGTGCTGCGGCATCCACCGAAGGTCCCGGCGATGTTGTGACTCCTGGTGGACCGGCGTGGTGCGACGGCGGTCCACTCGACTGGCCCTCGCTCGACACGGCGGTGATCCCAATGGTGCACCTGGCTGCAGGCTCGCTGGGCACCCTCGGATCAGTGGCGCCGAGCGCCGACCTCGCGCCGGACCAGCTGGCAGCCGTCGCCCATCGTGGGGGCGGCGCCCGCATCATTGCGCCCGCAGGGTCCGGCAAGACCCGGGTGCTCACCGAACGCGCCCGGCACTTGATCAACGACCGCGGCGTCTCGCCCTCCACCATCTGCATGGTGGCATTCAACGTTCGGGCCCGGGAGGAGATGCAGGACCGCACCCGGGATCTGCCCGGCTTCGAGATTCGCACGCTCAACTCTTTGGCCCTGGCGATCTTGTCGGGCCGAGCGCCATTCATCTCCCCATCCGGTCGATCGGCGCCATCGGTCATCGACGAACGTCAGATTCGTCGCATCCTCGACGACTTCGTCACCGGGCGCCGCCAGGCCATGGCCGACCCGTTCGCAACCTGGATCGAAGCCCTCACCTCCACTCGTCTCGGCCTCCGCTCACCGGCCGCCGTCGAGCAGGAATTCGCCCCTGACGTCAAGGATTTCGCGACGGTCTTGCCGCAGTATCGGGAGCGTCTCCGCCGCTCCAACTCTGTCGATTTCGACGAGCAGATCCTGGGGGCCATCGAGGTACTCTGCACCGACCCCGCGGCCCGAGCTGTCGCCCGACGTGTCTGCGGGGTCCTGCTCGTCGACGAGTTCCAGGACCTCACGCCGGCGCACGTCCTCTTCTTGCGCCTTCTTGCCGGTCCGCGCTCAGAAGTCTTCGGCGTCGGCGACGACGATCAAACCATCTACGGCTACTCAGGTGCATCGCCGGCGTGGCTCATTGACTTTGCCGATCTTTTCCCCGGGGCCGCGGCGCACGATCTCACCGTCAACTATCGCTGCCCCCCGCTTGTCGTCCAAGCTGCCGAAACGTTGCTATCGCACAATCACCGACGCATCGTAAAAGAGATCAATGCCCAGCCGGGGCGCCCAAGCACGGCCGAGGAACTCGAGATCGTTCGCACTGCCGATCCGCTCTCGGTCACCATCGAACGGATCCAAGCACTCGTAGCAAACGGAGTTCGGACCGCCGACATCGCGGTCCTCACACGCGTCAACGCAACCTTGCTCGGCCCCATGTTGTTGCTCGAAGAGCTGGGTATCGCCACCAACGCTCCGGTCCAGGCCAATTTCGTCGAGCGCACGGGAGTCGCAGGTGCGCTCGCATGGCTAGATCTCGCGTCGGCCCCCGCGCAGCGCTTCAGTCACGCGGCGCTAGAGACCGCTATCCGGCGTCCACCACGCGGTATCAGTGCTCGTCTGGCGGGCTGGGTGGGCGAACAAAGCAGCGTCGCAGACCTGCGGGCGCTGGCAGGACGCATGAACAACGAGCGAGACCAGCAGAAAATCGTGGGATTCGCGGACGACCTCGTGTCGCTGCGATCGATGGTCGACGCCGGCGCCGACACCACGGCGGTTCTCACCGCGGTCCGCGACACAGTGGGCTTGGGCCAGGCGCTCGACAACCGCCTCGATGCCAGCCGCCGCTCGGTCGATCGCTCAGCCCATGGCGACGATCTCGCCGCGCTTTTGGCCGTTTCGTCGCACCAACCCGACCCTGCCGCTTTCGGTGGCTGGGTCCGTACCCGACTCGGCGAGATCGAATCCAACGCCAATGGTATCCGTCTGGCCACCATCCATCGGGTGAAGGGCCGTGAGTGGCCGCACGTGTTTGTCCACGAAGCAACAGCGGGCATCATGCCCCACCGGCTGGCCTCAGACCACGAGGAAGAGCGGCGCGTCTTCCATGTAGCCGTGACGCGAGGAAGCGAGCAGGTCACCATCGTTGCGGGCACTCCCCCATCCCCCTTCGTCGATCAGCTCATGACCCGCCGGGACCATGCAGCAGCGTCCGAACCCGAACTCGCCCCCCGGCGGACCGAAGCGGCAGCGGCCAAGCCAAAGCGCCAAAAGCGCGCGGTACCCGAAGCATCAACCCTCACCGAAGCGGGCCTGCGCGAGAAGCTCCGAACTTGGCGCAGCGAGCGCGCCAAGGGCGATAGCGTCCCGGCCTATGTCGTCTTCAACGACACGACGTTGTTCGAACTGGCGCGGCTGCGACCCACCACTCCAGACGCACTGTTGGACATCACCGGCATCGGTCCAGTCAAGGTTGAGAAGTATGGCGAGGACATCGTCGACATGGTCGAGACTGCTCTCGCTGCCGACTGACACGAGTCAGGCCCCAATGACCAGCGCCTCGACCGATTCACCTGGCCTGGATCCATTCCACGATGCATTCCACGATGCGGAACACCGATAGTCTGCACGGATGGCAGGCGTGCAATCCATCGAACGAGCGTTTTCGATCCTGCGCGCCCTGGCGGTTCAATCCGGCGGCGTGACGGACCTCTCCCATCGGGTCAACCTCCCCAAGAGCACGGTTGCTCGCTTGCTGGGGGCACTCGAGAACGAGGGTGCGGTCGAACAGATCAAGGTCGGCGGCGACTACCAACTGGGCGCGGGTATCGACGACATCGCCGGAGGATCACAGCCGGGCCGCAACCTCGTGGCTACCGCTCGGCCGTTCCTGATCGACCTGACCGAACGGACCGGCGAAGCCAGTGGGCTCGACATCATGGACGACGGCTGGGTGTACTTTCTGGACCAGGTCGCCAGCCCGAGCGACGTGCAAGTCCGCGACTGGACAGGCGAATGGGCCCAAGCCCACAGCGTCCCGGCAGGGATCGCGATGCTGGCCCACGCCGACGCCGCGGCCATCGACGCATACATCGCGCAGGGACTCGATCAACGCACCACCAATACTGTTATCAGTCGCGCCGACCTCCACGAACGCCTCCAGCAAGCGCGGTCCGCCGGATATGCCTGGGGCTACGAAGAGTTTGCCGAGGGCATCAACTCCGTCGCGGCGCCGGTGTACGGCCCCCATGGCGTCGAAGCCGCCATCCACCTGCACGGCCCGGCCTACCGGTTCCCCGATCCCGACAGCACGCACGACCTCGGTCTTCTTGTTGCCGAAGCAGCAGCGCTACTCAGCGCTCAACTCCAAGAGTACGCGTAGGGGTCTCCCCGGCCCGACGTCGGTCACTCAACTAGACGCGTTGCTCAACAGCCTCCGACACCTGGCGCCGCCACGCGTCGGTTGCCCCGACCTGGTTAAACGTAAAGACGTGGAGGCCAGTGACATTCATGTCGACCATGTCGTCGCTGAGTGGGATCAGTAGGTCGTTGGGGTCGTAGGAGGTAGCGGTCAACATCTTGGCCACCGCAGCCTTGTTCTTCTTGAGATAGCTGAGCGATTGACCGATGCCGAGCCGCACACCCATGGTCATGAGTTTGGTCTTGTCGACCACGCCCGAGATACCAAGCTGGATCGGCATTTCAATGCCCTGCTCGCGAACCGCGCGCATCCATTTCCCAAGCGTGATCGGGTCGAAGCACATCTGCGTGCTGCAGTACGCGTCGATACCCGCCGAGGCGAGGAGACGCTCCTTGTCGCGCAGCGTCTGGTCCGACAGAAACGCATGGCCGTCGGGGTACGCCGCGACCCCGATAGTGGCGAGGCCGTGGTCAGTGTCGAGAAGGTCGCGGAGGAATTCCACAGCGCCGGGATACTCGCCCGGTTCCTCGGCGTCGCCGCCTACAAGAAACACCTTCCGGAGCCCCAGCGTGCGGAACCAGGCGGCGAGTTCTCGGGCGTGAGCGCGATCGCGCACCATGCGGGCCGCGACGTGTGGGATCGCAGTGAAGCCCCGTTCGGTCAGCTCGGCGGTGACCCGTTGGGTCTCGGCGATGCCCTTGGTAGGAGAACATGTCACCGACACGGTTGCGCCGGCGGGAAGCGCATCCATGGCACAGGTCAGGCTCTTGAGCGGTACAACTTCGAAGGTGAGGTCTCTGATCATGCCCAGGCGATGGGCCGATGCAGCGTCGGACTCGACAACCGCCACGGGCTTGCGAAAGACGCCCACTAGGACAACCCGACGATTTCCCCGTTGGTGTCGATGTCGATGCTGTGCGCTGCGGGGGTTTTGCCGAGGCCGGGCATGGTGCGCATGTCGCCGCAGATGGGGTAGATGAATCCGGCGCCGACCGAAGCGCGGACCTCGCGCACGGGCAGGGTCCAGCCCGTGGGTGCGCCCTTGAGCTTCGGGTCTGAGCTGATCGACAAATGGGTCTTGGCGATACAGACGGGCAGGTCACCAAACCCGGCGTCTTCGTAAGTCGCAAGCTGTTTGTCGGCCTGCGCGGTGTAGTCGACGCCATCAGCGCCGTACACCTTGGTTGCCACGGCATGGATCTTGTCCTTGAGCGATGCTTCGCTCGGGTACAGAACCTCGAAGTTCGATTCTTCCTCGGCGGCTTCCGCGACCGCTGCCGCCAACTCGGTGGCACCTCGGCCGCCGTCAGCGAAATGGGTGGTCACCGCGGCACGGGCCCCGTACTCATCCGCGATCTCTTGAATCGCCGCGATATCGGCGTCGTGATCGCCGGGGAACACGTTGATCGCGACGACCGGCGTCACCCCATGGATCGCCATGTTCTCCAGCTGTTTGCGCAGATTGTCGCCGCCCATATGCACCTCATCGGGGTTCTCAGCCAGGAGCGCCTCGGGCAAAGGTTTGCCGGCAACGATCTTGTGATTGCCGCTATGGGCTTTGAGACCACGCACCGTCGCCACCAACACCGCCGCATCGGGAGCGAGCCCCGAATACCGGCACTTGATGTTGAAGAAGCGCTCGGCACCCATGTCGGCACCAAACCCGGCCTCAGTCAAGAGGAAGTCACCGCTGTGGATACCAATCCGGTCAGCGACAATGCTCGAGTTCCCTGTCGCAATATTGCCAAACGGCCCCGTATGCACCAACGCAGGAGTCCCCTCGAGGGTCTGCATCAAATTCGGTTTGATCGCCTCCATCAAGATCACCGCCATTGACCCCGCCGCCCCCAACTCCTCAGCAGTCACCGGCGTACCGGCCTTCGTATACCCCACCACGATCCGACCTAACCGCTCGCGCAAATCCTGCAACGACGTACACAACGCCAACGTCGCCATCACCTCGCTGGCGGCGGTGATGTCGAACCCCGTCTCGCGGGGCACCCCATCGAGGCGGCCACCGAGCCCAATCGTGATGTTGCGCAACGCGCGATCATTCACATCCAACACACGTCGCCATGTGATGTTGTAGAGATCAAGACCTAACTCGTTGCCATGGAAAAGGTGAGCGTCCAACAACGCCGAACACATGTTGTGCGCCGCCGTCACGGCATGCATGTCCCCGGACAAATGCAGGTTGAACAGCTCCATCGGCACGACCTGGGAGTAGCCACCACCAGCAGCGCCACCCTTGATCCCAAAGGTGGGACCCATCGACGGCTGGCGAATCGCAATCGTCGCGCTCTTGCCAATGTGCTGAAACGCCTGACCCAACCCCACCGTCGTTGTGGTCTTGCCCTCACCTAACGGCGTCGGCGTAATCGCCGACACCACCACATACTTCGCCGTCGGCCGACCCGACATTGCCTCGATCGCAGCTAAGTCAACCTTCGCCGTCCCGCGCCCATACGGCTCCAACATGTCCCGAGGAATCCCGGCCGCGTCCGCAATCTCACCCAACGGGCGCAGCACCGCACCCTTCGCAATCTCCAAATCAGACGGAAAAACCATGAAAACCCCCAGGCGCGAGCACCCGTGTCGAGCGAACGATCTCACTCTGACATTTTCCGCTCCGTTCCACAATACGGACGTATTCCGCATTATGGAATACAAGAACGCCCCAACTAGCTCAGCGGACTCGCCAGCCGTGACGTCACGGCGTCGCGAATCTGGGTGTCGAAAGCACTGAGGTGAGCGTCGATGAGCGCGGCGGCATCATCGCCATCGCCGGCCGAGAGCGCATCGAGGATGGCCTTGTGTTCGCCAACCGCGTGATGCATGTCGGCGACGTCCCCGAGGTACAGGTGCCACAGGCGGTCGCTCTGGGCATAAAGCATGTCCAGCGTGTCGAGCAGGAACCGGTTGTCGGCGGCCTCCCACATGATCTCGTGGCACGTGCGGTCGATCGCCATGAGATCCGATGGCACGAGGCCAGGAACCACGGTCTCAGCCAACGCAGCCGCCATGGCGTCCCAGTGCCGGGCCGATCCTCGGGCCGCGGCGAGTCGCGCCGCATAGGGTTCAAGCACTGCGCGGGTCTCGAACAACATGGAGAGCTCGGAGACTTCAATGCCCGAGACAAACATGCCTCGCCGGGGCATGACGGTGACGAAGTGCTCGCGAGCAAGGCGCTGGAGCGCCTCGCGAATCGGCGTACGCCCTATCCCCAACACCGCACGCAGGTCGTCCTCACGGAGGACGTCGCCCGGCGCGAGATCGAGTCGCACGATCATGGCGCGGATGTGTTGGTAGGCCTGCTCGCTGAGCGTCTTTTCGGTCATGGTCTGGGTGGCGCCATCCAAAATCATGTTGAGATGGGGTCTGTTCTGTTCAGATGGGGTCTGTCCCCAACTGAACACGCGAGCCACCTGGCAGGCCATTGGGCGGTTGCTCTGCTGGATACTCGCGCCTAGGGTTCAAGTGATACATCTCTAATATATCACTTGTCGACCAGCTCTACAACCCAGACACACCATCTGCCCAGGGGCAACCGTGTCTGATTCTTCCAGCGAGTCCTTCCCAACCACCGCCAAAGTCGTCGTCATTGGCGCCGGCATCGTGGGCAACTGCCTTGTTGGTCACCTGTCGCGTCTCGGGTGGCGCGACATGGTGCTCATCGACAAAGGGCCCCTACCCAACCCGGGCGGCTCGACGGGACACGCGTCCAACTTCATCTTCCCGGTGGACCACAACAAAGAGATGGCACTGCTGGGCGAACAGTCGGCCAACCAATACCGCGACATGCAGCTCTCAGTCGACTCCGGTGGTATCGAGGTTGCCCGCACCCAAGAGCGCATGGACGAACTCAACCGACGCATGACCTCGGCCAAGGCGTGGGGCATCGAGGCGCACCTGCTCTCCCCATCGGAGGTCAAAGCGCTCGTCCCCTTCATCAACGAGGACGTCATTCTCGGTGGCTTTCACTGCCCGACCGTATCGGTGGTCGATTCGCTCGAGACCGGCACCGTCATGCGCAAAGAAGCAATAACCAACAGCGGGCTCCAGGTCTTCGCCAACACCGAAGTCCTCGACGTCCTCACCGAAGCCGACGCCACCCCCGCGATGACCAAGGTCACCGGCATCGTCACCGACAAGGGCACCATCGAGGCCGAATACGTGGTCATCGCCTGCGGTGTCTGGTCCAACCGAATCGCCAACATGGCCGGCGCCTACATCCCCCTCGTGCCCGCCGTGCATCAGATGGCCGACGTGGGCCCAATGGACGTGCTGGTCGAGACAAACAACGAGATCGGCTATCCAATCGTGCGGGACATGGACACGTTCTGTTACGAGCGCCAGTCCGCCGACTCGATGGAGGTCGGGTCCTACGCACACCGGCCCATCTTCCACCACCCCGACGAGATTCCCAGCAACGAAGAAACCGCGCTCTCTCCCACCGAGATGCCGTTCACGATCGACGACTTCGACCAACAGATGGAAGAAGCCATTGAGTTGATGGACATGCTCGGCGACGCCGAGATCAAGTACGCCACCAATGGCCTTCTCAGCCTTACCCCCGACGCAATGCCCTGCTTGGGCGAGATCCCCGACGTCCGCAACCTGTGGTCCGCCGCAGCGGTCTGGGTGAAAGAGGGTCCGGGGATGGCCCAGGTGGTCGCCGAATGGATGACCCACGGCTACCCGCGCGTGATCGACGCACACGGCGCCGACATCGCCCGCTTCTACGCTCAGGAATGCGGCGACAAACACATCTGGGCCCGCGCCGGCGAGCACTTCAACAAGACCTACGGCATCGTCCACCCGTCCGAGCAATGGGAGACCGAGCGAGAGCTGAAGGTCAGCCCCTACTACTCACGCGAGCAGGACCTCGGTCCGGTCTTCTACCAGGCCCGCGTGTGGGAGCGCCCGCAGTGGTACCAGTCCAACGCCGACCTGGTAGAGCGCTACGGGCTCTCCGAGCGCGAGGTCGAATGGGACAACCGTTGGTGGTCACCCATCATCGACGGCGAGCACCTCAACATGCGCGAGAACGCCGGCCTCGTCGATCTCACGGCATTCCAAATCTTCGAGCTCACGGGTCCCGGAGCAGTGGCCTACGCCGAGTACCTGGCAGTCAACAAGGTCGACAAGCCCATCGGCTCGTCGGTGTACACACCATGGCTGACCCCGGATGGCGGGTTCCACTCCGACCTCACCATGATGCGTACGGGCGAAGAGACCATTCGCGTCGTGACCGGCGCGTTCGACGGCGGCCGGGACGAGTTCTGGGTCAAGAAGCACATGCCCCAAGACGGCTCAGTCACGTTCTCCAACCTCACCGAACGGGTGACCACCCTGGGCCTCTGGGGCCCGAACGCCCCCACCATCCTCGCCAAGATCACCAATGCCGACCTCACCCAGGACGGCTCGCCCTATGGCTCGATCCGCGACATCGAGATCGCCGGCATCGCGTGCACGATCTTCCGTATCTCCTACGTCGGCGACACCGGGTGGGAGATCTACACCGACTGCGACGACGGGCCGGCCCTCTGGGATGCACTCATGGCTGCCGGCGCTGACGATGGGCTACGCCCGCTCGGACGTGGTGTCTATGCCGTCACCGGACACATCGAAAAGGGTTACCGGCTCATGGGCGCAGAACTCGAAAGCGAGTACAACCCCGTCGAAGCCGGCCTGGCGCGCCCCAAGGTGAAGGCCGCCGACTTCATCGGCAAACAGGCCTACTTGGCCGCACGCGAAGCGGGACCAGCGGCAGTCATGTGCACGCTCACCGTCGATGGCGATCGAATCGTGGACTCCCACGGTCGCGTGAGCCGTGTCACCACCGCTGGCGGAGGCCCGTCGGTCGGCAAGCATTTGTTGCTCGGCTACCTGCCACCCGAATACGCGGTGGTGGGCACCGACCTCACGGTGATGTACATGAACGAACTGTTCCCCGTGAAGGTCGCCGCCACCACAGGCTCTGCTTTCGATCCCGACGACACCCGCCTGAAGGGCTGAGGGCTCGTGCGCATTCTGGTTTGTGTGAAACGGGTGCCGGCACCCGGCGCCAAAATCAACATCACCGACGACGCGATGTCGGTTGACAGCGCCCACCTGGGCTTCACGACCAGCCCGCACGAGGAATGCGCGTTGGAGGAAGCCGTTCAAATTGTCGAGCGCGACGGCGGCGAGGTGACGGTATTAACGTTGGGACCCGCCGAGGCCGAAGAGCAGTTGCGCTATGCAGCCAGCGTTGGTGCAGCCAAGATGGTGCTGATTCCAACCAATGGGACCGCCTGGGATCCCCAGCGCACCGCCGCTGCGATCAACGAATCGATCCAGGCCATCGAGGCAACCGACGGACCGTTCGAACTTGTGTTGTTTGGCAACGAAAGCGCAGATGCCGGGGGCTTTCAGGTTGGGGTCCGAGTTGCGCACAAGCTGGGGCGGCCGATCGTCAACGCCATCAAAGCCATCGAGCCCACCAACGGCAGCGTCACCGCCAAGCGCGAGATCGATGGCGGCTTCGAGGTATATGAGATCCCGACACCGGCCGTGCTTGGCGTCAAGGAAGGCATCAACCTCCCGCGCTACCCAACCATGAAGGGCCGACTCGCATCGAAGAAGGCCGAGCTCACCGTGTCCGAGGTCGACGCCCCAGTCGGGGGTCAGGGTTTGGTCAGGCTCCACCGGCCCACCGAGGCGCTCAGCAAAACGCAGATCCTTGGCACCGATGCCTCGGCGGCCGTAGCGGTCGTTGACATGCTCGAAGAGATCGGTGTCGCGTAGATGACACTCCTGACGATTCTCGAACATGACCGAGGCGCTTGGTCAAATGCCAACGACGAGGCTCTCACGGCCGGCCGTTCTCTCGCGGCAGCGATGGGCGCCGATCTGCACGCGGTCCTCATCGGCGAGGGAGCCGCCAGCCTGTCAGCGCAGGCTGGCGCCGGTGGTGCTGTGGTCACCCACATTATTTCGCACCCCATGCTCATCGACTTCGGGCCCGAGGCATACGACGAGTCTGTCGTGCAGCTCATCAACACAGCCGCCCCGACAGCGGTCATGGCCATCGGTACGAGCCGAGGCAACGAGGTGTTGGCCCAAGTCGCAGCGCGGATGGACCTGCCGTTTGTGGCCAACTGTCTTGAGGTCGCTCCCGGTGCCGACGCATGGACGATGACCCGCGTCCAGTGGGGTGGATCGCTTCTCGAAGACGCCGCGCTGGAGGCTGAGGTCAAGCTCGTCTCCTACGGTCACCACGCCGTGATCGCCGAAGAGCCGGCCAGCCCAGGCACGGGTGAGGTAGCTGACTTCACTTCGGACCTCGATCCCGAACTCGCTCGCACGATCGTGGTTGAACGCGACATCCAGACTGCGGGGGTGACGTTGTCGACCGCTTCTGTGGTGGTGTCGGGCGGCCGCGGCGTCGGATCAGCCGAGGGGTTCGCCAGCCTCGAAGAATTGGCCGAGCTGCTGGGCGGCCGCGTCGGCTGTTCGCGTGCGGTCACCAACCTCGGATGGCGCAACCACACCGACCAGGTAGGCCAGACCGGCACGCGTATCGCACCCGAGATCTACATCGCCACGGGTATCTCGGGGGCCATCCAACATTGGGTCGGGGCCATGGCCTCAAAACGGATCCTTGCCATCAACACCGACCCTGAAGCCAACATGGTTGTGAAGGCGGACTACCCCGTGATCGCCGATCTCCACGAGGTCGTTCCCGCGATTGCCGCAGAAATCAAGCGACGCCGGGGCTGACCCGACCTCGCCACACCGCCGCCGCCCTGCCACACTCCCATGGTGCTGCCCGACAATCCCCCGCAGGGCCGAGCCGAGATCAAGCGGTTCGTGCTCGAAGAGTTGCCGGCCACCGGCCCGCCTCCCCGTGGAGCGGCTGGCCTTGCCCGCGCTCGTCGATTCTTTGAGCGCGCCGGCAACCCCCAGCACGCAGCACGCCAGATCCACATCGTGGGAACCGCAGGCAAAGGCACCGCCGTCGGAGCAACCGTGGCTCGGCTGGTGGGCGCCGGGGCCCGCGTTGGGGCACACCTCTCGCCCCATGTGTACGACCTCCGTGAGCGGTTCTTGTTCAACGGGCAACTCCCGAGTTGGGGCGACGTTGACGCAGCCATGATCGAGCTGTGGCCCGCGCTGCAAGCGACCACAAGCCAAGAAGGACATCCCCCCAGCTTCTTTGAACTCACCACAGCGCTCGCGTGGACCATCGGTCGCCGGGGCGGGGCCGACTACATCGTCACCGAAGCCGGTATTGGTGGCCAATACGACGCAACCAATGCGATCGACCGGTCCGACAAGATCACGGTGATCATGCCTATCGGCTATGACCACCTTGAGATCTTGGGCAACGACCTCGAATCCATCGCACGCAACAAGGCGGACGTCATACCCCGGGGCGGCCTGGTAGTCATGGCGCCCCAGATCCACCAGACAGCTGCAGCCGTGGTGCGACACGTCTGTCTTGATCGTGAGGCTCACCTGGTCGAAGTCGCCGCCGCCCCAAGCTGGCAGCGCCAGGCCGGACTCGTGGCCGATGTCGTCCTCCAACGTCTGGACGACCCGACGCTGGATCGCGCTGGCTCAATCGCACCCGTGCACCTGCCAGGCCGGATGGAAATGGTCGCGATCGGAGGCCGCCAGATCATCCTGGACGGCGCTGACAACCCGATGAAACTTCGTGGGGTACAAGAGGCGCTCGAAGCGACCGAGCCCACCGTCTTGGTGGCCGCCCTCAGCCACGAGAAACAGCTCGAGGCCTGCGCAGCCGAACTCGTCGGCATCGCCGATGTCATCATCGCCAGCGATTTCGAAGTCTTGGCAGGAGACCGAGTTGTACGCAGGTCCTGGAGTGCCGTCGGACTGGCGCGGGCTCTCAAGGCTACTCGGCCCGAAGTCGAGGTGCACGTCGTCTCGAGTATCGAGCGAGCCGTGGCCAGTGCAGTTGAGATCACCAAGGACGGTGAGACAATCGTGGCCACCGGCTCGTTCATGATGCTCGACCCGGTCCGCACTGCGGCCCGTGCCTCGCTTGGCTAACGCCCAGGCTGGGCCGTTCCGTCAGACCCAGCGACACCACTCGTCGAGTGGCATGCGGATCGAATCAAGACTGTTGACCGGCTTCTCCCAATCAGCTGTGCCGACGGCCATGCCGCAGAACAACATCTCGCCGTCGGGTGCGTTGACGAACTCGGCAATCGATGCGCCGTAGTTGGCCCAAGCCTCCTGAGGGCACGTGTCGAGACCAGCCTCTTGGGCCAACAACATGAACGTTTGCAGAAACATCCCGAGGTCGGCCCATTGCGCCGACCCCATACCTCGGTCGACGAAGCAGAAGAATGCGCAGGGTGCATCGAAGAACGAGTAGTTCCGCGCCATGTGACCAAAGCGCGCGGTCTTATCCTCACGCGGAATACCCATCGTCTCGTACATCGCCTCACCAAGTTGGAACCGATTGGTCCGGTACGGCTCCCACAGGGCCTCGGGATAGACGGGGTACTCCGGCTGGTCGAGGTCCCTGCCCTCGATGAAGGTCATGATATCCTCGCGGCGCTGGCCATTGACCACGTAGATTCGCCAAGGCTGGATGTTGCCACCAGATGGCGCACGAGCGGAGCGGTCCAGCAACGAACGCAGCAGATCGTCGTCGACAGGGTCCGGCAGAAACGCGCGAACCGATTTCCGCTTCTCTACAGCCTCGGTAACGTCCATCAACACTCCTGAAATTGGTTGCGTCCGCGGACGCAGATGTCAGCCCGCGCGCAGGGGACCTGCGACGTGGGTCCAGCAATCACAGTCGGCACTCCACTCGAGGGAGAACAACTGAGCGGGGCCGACCCAATCCTTGCCCGGCGCAAAGCCGCCGATCTGGCCGCGTGGATAGGGGACGGAGTCGACGCTGGCGAGGGCATCGGCGAGGTCGTCGGTCGTGGCGCCGGGGCCGGCAACAACGAGAAGCTGCAGTAGGGCGTGCGCGGTCGAACAGAATCGAGCGGCTTCGTGCCAGGACACGCTTGGGTAGGCGGTCGACGTCCCCAACAGATCGTCAAGGTAGGCGACACCCGCCGCGTCACGAGCATGTGGATCGGCTACCCGAGGCCAGCCCGCGCCGATCACGGGAGATGCGCTATAGGCCAGTGCCACGTCGAAGATGGGTGCGACAGAAGCAAAGTCGACGTCGGCGTCATCGGCGATCGATGCCCGATAGTCAAAGACCACCCACTGGGGGGATGCACCGGCGCTGGTCGCCGCTCGTGCCAACTCGAGATGGCATGCGGCCGGGACGACGGTGATCACGATGGCACTGGTCCAGGCGGCTTGGGCAGCAGCGCTGTTGCAGGTTGCGTCGACGGCGACCTCCGAGACCACAACGCCGGCGTCCTCAAGGCCCGCAGCGAACCCATCTCGGGCAATCAACGCCGCCTCGGGCGTGTCCAGGTAGACAATCGACGTTGCTCTGCTACCCAGCAACTGCTCAGCATCGAGCAACCGAACCTGCAGCTGTGCCATCAGATCGGGCGGAGCATCGGTCGTGACCAAGAAGCCTTCGGCCTCGTCGAGCGTCACCGAGCCGATACCGGCCTCGCTCCAGAGCGGCAGCCCGGAGTCCGCGAAACACTCCACGGTCGAAGGCGAAGGGTGGTCGGACACTGTGATGGTCGCTGCCGCGTCCACCAACTCATCGCACCCCGGCTGTCCGCTGCCGATCAGCGCAAGATCGACATCAATCGTCGTGCCACACCGCCGGTTGTATTCGCCCACGACCGCACGCATCCACTCGGCATTGAGGCCCGTGGCATCGGCTTGAAGGTAGGCAACTGACGCGTCGCTCCCCGCTCCTGTCGAGCAGGCAAACAACGAATCGCCAGTCGGATCGACAAGCTCCAGCAACGCGTCGATCGACGTCGTCGTCGTGTCGAGACTGCCGCCATCGTCCACGACACCATCGGTTTCGTCGGAGCCACCGCTATCAGAGGCGTCTCCGCCCGAACATGCAGCAGCCACAAGCGCGAGCGTCGAGAGGATGATCGCGAGCCGATGACGT
Source organism: Acidimicrobiia bacterium (assembly GCA_963854265.1). Taxonomy (GTDB): domain Bacteria; phylum Actinomycetota; class Acidimicrobiia; order Acidimicrobiales; family UBA8592; genus CAWKYX01. The sequence goes on along the minus strand of CAWKYX010000010.1, from coordinate 1,162 downwards.
CGCCTGATGTCGCCGTGCTTTGGGTAGCCACCTTGTCGTTCCATTTCTTCGGCTGAGGCTACTGGCACCACACGCGCCGGGGGGCATAGCCCTGAGCCGACAGTTCTAGATCCATCTCACCGACCTCAGTCGCTCGGTCACCCCTCGTGTCGTCGACGACCCACAACCGTCGCGCGGTCGTGCCAGGCACCACCGAGCGACGCGACCCAACACCATCGCGCGCTCGTGCCAGGCACCGCCGCGCGATGGCGTCGTGTCGGGGCTGCGTAGCCGGCGCGCTCACGGCTCTTTGGCCGAGGCGACCCATCGCGCGAGCGGAGCGTCCGCTGACATCGCTGCGTCGAATCTTCGTACGGCAGCGCCGACCGATGATGGCGAAGCGAGGCCGTACCGCGCCGCGAGTTCGCGTTGGGTGAGCGATGTGCGGGCACTTGCGATCACGAGTACTGCCGACCTGGCCACGCTCAGATTGTCGGCCCGCTGCGCCTGAAGCGCCGATTCGGGCATCCCGAAATGAGTCGTCACGAGTTCTTCGACCCGCTCGATCGAAAGCTCGCCATCACGGTCTGAGCGCCACGCTCCTTCGACCGCTGCAGGGTCCGCTGCCTTATACGGGCCACCGCCGTCAGCATGACTCATCACGAGGTTGGCATACGCCTGTTGGCTGCCGCCCCCGAGGAGGACGGTTTGGTGCAGCCAACGCTCGGAGCGGGACCGACCGACGTATTGCGGGAGGCTCGACCATGGCCAGTCAACAGGATCTAACCCGAGTCCCCCCTTGAACGGATTGAGGTGGATATAGACGCCGAGCCAGGCTCGATATTGCTCGTCTTCGACCAAACACGAATTGAACCGAGCTCGAAAGAATGCACCGACCCGACTGTGAGTGTGGTTGAAATAGCGGGCGTAGTGCATGCCCATCCACTGCATCGCTTCGGACAGGCGACCATCTCTCGAGCGGGCAAGGACGTGATAGTGGTTCCCCATCAGGACGTACGCATGGATCTCAAGGCCGAACCGAGCCTCGAGCACGCTGAGCTGCGAAGAGAAGAACGCACGGTCCTGGTTGGTGTGAAACATCACAGCCTTGCCAGTCCGCTGGTTCATGAGATGGTGCCAAGCACCCTCGTAGTCAATTCGTTGAGGTCTTCCGATGTCGTCA
>CAWKYX010000009.1:0-28987 GCA_963854265.1 Acidimicrobiia bacterium | reverse complement strand
CGATGTTTCCTCTATCTACGTTACATAACGTGTATTTCCGGCGTTAGGTGGGGATGCGGCCTTCTCGTCCACTAGCGCCGCTTCCCAGCCCGCAATCGACGTTGTCGTTCCCAGTTCCTTCACCGGTGATCGCGCCCGTACCGCATGCCCGACAGCAAGCGCACAAATCAGGTGCATCCGAAGATCCCTTGGGCATGTCAGGATTGCAACGTGAGCAATCAACCCACACCTGGCTGGTACGACGACCCCGAATATCCGGGCTATCTGCGCTATTGGGACGGCGGCGGCTGGTCCGAACACCGATCGCCCAAATCACCGACCATTCCCTCGAAGCAAGGGTCCCGGTTGTCCGACGTCGGCGATTGGCTCAGCCAAAGCTTCCGGACGCTGCTCAATCGACGGGTCGCCGCGTTCGGTTACGTCGTGGCCAGCATCTTCGTGTCGCTTGGCTTCGGTGTCTTCGTCCTCAGACTCTGGGACGACGTTCGCTACGTCGACGGTGGCTGGCAGGGCGTCTCCGCAGGAACCTTCGGCGCGACTGGTCTGCTCTTCGTCCTCGTGTTGTTCGTGTCCGTCTTCTTGTACCTCGTGATGACCCACCAGGTGCTTCACGCTCGCCGCGGCGTCGACCAGCCACTCGACCGTTCGCTCGGCGCTGCGGCGGCAGCGATGCCCCGCTTAATTGGTTGGGGGTCGGCCATCGTCGCGGCCATAACGGCCCTCTTGATCGTGGTTGGCCTGTTGAGCGTCCTCACCCCAATCCTGGGTGTACTGGCAATACTGGCCACGTTCCCTGCCGCTATCTGGGTGGGGGTCAAGCTCAGCTTTTTTGTGGTCGCATGCCTCGAGCCCGTCGAAGGTCGCAACCCAATCCAGGCGAGCGCCGACGTCAGCCGGGGCCGCTTCTGGCCGGTCCTGGGCCGGCTGGTGCTCGTCTCCATCATCGGCCTTGGGATCTCGTTTACCGTAAGCCTTGTGCTGAGTCCGTTCTCGTCCCAACCCTCGGCCGATGACATCGACCGGCTGGTGATCGTCGAGAACGACGAGCTCGTGGTCTTCGACATCGGGGGAATCCTCGAAACGTTCGAGGTCACCGGCCCTGGCGTCATCTTGACAGCGCTCCCGAGCACCGCCATCACCTTGTTCATGCTCTCGGCCACGGCGATCCTTTTTGCCGATACCCACCCTGGCCGACGCAACGAGACACCACCTATCTGATCCCGGTCAGTCACTGCGCGACACTGGGCCCGTGCGACTCTCCGTTCTTGACCAGACGCCTGTTCCCCAAGGCAGCTCCCCCGCCACGGCACTCCGCAACTCGATCGATCTGGCCCAGCACGCCGAACGGCTGGGCTATCACCGGTTCTGGGTCGCCGAACACCACAACATGGGCGGACTCGCCGGCTCCAGTCCCGAGATCCTGATCGGCCACATCGCCGAAAACACCGACCGAATTCGCGTCGGTTCCGGCGGTGTCATGCTTACCCACTACAGCCCGTTGAAGGTCGCCGAGAACTTCCGCATGCTCGAGGCGCTCCATCCCGGACGAATTGACCTTGGACTCGGGCGGGCCCCTGGGTCGGACCACGTCACGGCCAATGCCCTGGCTCGCGGCGGCCAGCGCCTCAGCATCGAGTACTACCCCACCATGATCCAAGAACTCCGCCAGCTGTTGCACGATCGTGTGCCCGATGATGGACCGCTACGGGGTATCCAAGCGCGGCCGCAAACCGAGTTCGCCCCAGAAATGTGGTTACTCGCGTCGAGCGAAGATTCCGCCGCCATCGCATCGCACTTCGGGCTTCCGTTGAGTTGGGCCCACTTCATCAATCCACACGGCGCCCAAGTCTGTCGCGCCTACACCGAGCAGTTCACGCCTAGCTTTTCGCACACCGAGCCTTCACTGAGCATTTGCGCCGCGGTCTTGTGTGCCGCGACGACCGAAGAAGCCAATGTCCTCGCCACCAGCCTCAAGATGTGGCGAGCTCGTGGGCTGCAGGGGCCCATCCCCTCCCCCGCCGAGGCCGAAACTCTGGCCGACGCAGCTGCGAAGAACCCGCTGACAGTGTCGGTCCCACCCGAGCGCGAAAAGCCGCTCATTGTCGGGAACCCCGCCGAGGTCAAACGCCAGATTTCCGAAACGGCTGAGATGTACGGCGCAGATGAGGTGGTCATCGTTTCGATCTGTCATGACCATGACGCCCGCGTCCGTTCCTACGAGCTGGTGTCAGAAGCTTTCGCCTTGACGACCTCAGCCTGACCATCCTCAGACGAGCAAGCTCACGTTGTCGAGGTCGACCGAGACGAGAACCTCGGTCCCTTCGACAACTCGCTCGGTACTCCTCGCGACAATCTCCGCGCCGCCGGCCAGCGCGCAGGTGAGGAGCCAAGCACCATCGCGGCGCCGAGCGGAGGTCACCGTCACGGCCACGCCGGTTTCCGATATTCGGACGTCCTCGGGGCGGATCAACACGGCAGCAGTGTCAGGACGCAAGCCCTCGACCTCGCCGAATGGTGTGACGGCACGGCCCCGAGAGTCCGCTGCGACACTCCACACCGAATCGACGCCCAGCGCTTGTGCGGTGCCAACATCCACCGGGTCACTCAGCAACGACGCCACAGGCCCCACCCGCGTGATCATGCCACCATCCATGAGGGCCAGATGGTCGGCAACACTCATGGCCTCGTCGTGATCGTGGGTCACGTGAACCGCGGTCAACCCCAACTCCACCACGACCGTACGGATCTCCCCAACCAGCCGATCGCGAAGCGCTCGATCCAATGACCCCAACGGTTCATCCAACAGCAGCAGCGACGGTTGTGGTGCGACCGCTCGAGCGAGCGCGACGCGCTGAGCCTGGCCACCCGACAGTGTTCCCACGGTCCGCTCCCCCAGCCCGGCCAAGCCCACCAACTCCACAAGCTCCGCGACCCGTTTGGTTCGTTCAGGCCGAGAAATCCCTTGCATGCGTAGGCCGAAGCCCACGTTTTCGGCCACATTGCGGTGCGGAAACAGTGCATGGTCCTGAAACATCAGACCGAACCCGCGGCGATGCACCGGCACGCCCGCAAGATCGTCCCCGTTCCAGGCCACCGACCCCGAGCCGATCGGTAGCAGGCCGGCAATCGCTCGGAGCAGGGTGCTCTTTCCACACCCGCTCGGGCCCAACAGCGCGACGATCTCACCGGCGCCGATCTTCAGGTTGACCCCATCAACCGCAACGACCTCGCCGTAGCGGACCACCAAGTCCTCGACACGAAGTCCTTCCTCAGAGTTCACCAGCCACCACCACCCTCATTTTCTCAATAACCAGCACAGCGGTTCCCGTGATCAGCATCAAGATGACACTCAATGCCATCGCCTGTCCGAAAGCGAGGTCCCCCGGACGGCCCAACAGACGAAAGATCGCCGTGGGAACTGTGGGGCGCTGAGGTCGAGCGAGGAACGTGGTCGCGCCGAATTCTCCGACCGAGATAGCAAAGGCGAACGCGGCGCCAACGACAACAGCACGCGAAGCAATCGGGACGTCCACCTCACGCCAAACGCGCCGCGGGGAGGCCCCCATCGTGGCAGCCGCCTCGCGAAGACTCGGATCAATACTGCGGAGTGCCGTCGACACGGACCGCATGACGAAAGGCACACCAATCAAAGCCTGGGCGACGGGGACAATCCACCAACGCGTGCGGAAGTCGATGGGAGCGTCGTCCAAGGCAATCAGCATCCCGAAGCCGACCAAGACCGCAGAGGTACCCAAAGGCAGCAAGAACGCGATGTCGGTCACGCGACCAAGGCGACGCCGCGAACTGGAAACTACGCCGGCGACCGTGCCCACCACCGTCGCTATCAACGTGGCGATCACTGCCCAGCTCAGCGAGTTTCCCACGGCTTCCCATCCCGACACGGGGAGCAACGGGATCCGGGCGTCCTGATTGCCAAGCGCGCGGTAGTACCCGAATCCGTACCCGTCCCCGGTGGACATCGATCGCTCGACCAACACCGCGAGGGGCACACCAACCAACACAAGAGCCAGCCCAACCGCGCCAAAGAGGCCCAGGCGGGCGACACCCGTGGGGACACGCTCCACTTCAGACGGTGGCCGGGTCCGTTCTTGGACGGCGAGACGGCCCTGGAGCCTGCCATTTGCCGCGAGCATGACCACGACGACTACCAACTGGATCACGCCCAGGGTCGCGGCGGTCTCGAAATCCGTGCGCTGTGTCGCATACCGCCAAATCTCAGTCTCGATCGTGACTCGCCGCAGGCCACCGAGGATCAGCACCACGCCGAACGAGGTGAACGAAAACAGAAAGACGATCGCAGCGCTCGACAGCAACGACGGCCGCAAGCGTGGAGCGGTCACATAGAGGAAGGTTCGAATGCGGCCTGCCCCCAGCGTCCGTGCTGCGGCTTCGGGGGCGTCATCGAGCTGGGACCAGTACCCGCCAACGCTACGAACGACCACGGCAACGTTGAAGAAGACGTGTGCGATCAGAATCGCCCAAGCCGTGCCCGGAAGTCGGACTGGGTCACTGTCCAATCCGAAGCGGTCGCTCAACGACAAGAACGCCGTTGCGACGACCACCGTCGGAAGCACGAACGGCACCGTCACAAATGCGCGAAGCGCCGCCCGGCCGCGAAATTTATAGCGAGCAATGGCGTGCGCAATGGGCAAGCCCACAACCAAGGTGATTGCCGTCGACGCGATGCTCTGCCAGAGCGTGAACCAGATGATCCTCCACGTCGCGCCACGCCCGATCACATCGACAGCCACCGACCAAGACCTGCCTCGCCACAAGATGGACGAAACCGGGAGAAGGTAGAAAACGAACAGGAACCCGCCGACCGTTAGGACCGCAAGGACGCGGGCTACGCGTGAGGCAAGGCCCGGCATCACCGCAGCACGATCTCGGTCCACTGCTCGGTCCAATCGTCCCGGTTTGCCTCGATCACATCAGGGGCAAGCGTCAGCGGAGAAGCCGACAACGGCGCCCATTCGACGAACTCGGGCGGCAGCTCAGCACGTTGGTTGGCAGGAAAGACAAACATGTTGAACGGGATATCTTCTTGAAGCGTCGGCGACAACAAGAAGTCCACGAGCAGCGACGCGGCCTCGGGGTTGTCGGTGCCCGCCAGAATCCCCGCGAACTCGACGGAACGGAAGCAGGAGTCGAGCAACGCGACTGTAGGAGGCGCCTCGACGGGCGGATCGGCGAAAATGAGCTCAGCGATCGGGCTGGATGCGTAGCTCATCACGATGGCGCGGTCACCACCTCCAGCCACAAACTCGCCGTAGTAGGCCTCGCTCCAACCCGGGCTGACGGCCAAACCGTTGTCAGCAAGGCGAGACCAGTAGTCCTGCCAACCGTCCTCGCCAAACGCAGCGATTGTGCTGAGAAGGAAGCCCATGCCCGGTGCCGATGTCTCCGGGTTCTGCGTAACAAAAGTCTCCGCGTACTGGGGTTCTGCGAGATCGGCGATCGATGTGGGGGCCGGCCCATCCAAGGCACTGGACCAGTAGTTGACACAGAGGTCGGAGAAGTCAACCGGTGTGACCCGATTGAAGGGATCGAGTTGGAGCTCGTCGGCCACATCCTCGAGCAGCGGTGAGACGTACGGGGTGAAGATGTCGGCTTCAAGACCCCGGCACAAGAACGTGTTGTCAATCCCCCACATCACGTCCGCCACCGGCTCACCTGCAGTCAGGACAGCCTCGGAAACCATCGTCCCGGTATCTGCCGACGTCAGGACGGTCACCAAAATCCCTGTCTGCTCTTCGAAAGCCTCGAAGACCGACTCTGAGACGAAGAACGAGTCGTAGGCAAGCATGGTGAGCTCGGTGCCGGCGAAGGTCATTGGATCGCCATCGAACGTAACGGCGGTGAGTTCGGGATCGTCGAAGCAGCGCCTGGCCTCATCGCTCGAGGAGCTACTGCTACAGGCTGAGACGATCAGCAACGTCGTGACCACGAGGCCCGACAAACGGACCCATGAGGGACTCTTGTACATCGCGTGCTTCCTCCGCTGGCATTATCCAGATCAGGTGAATCGGGTCGGAGGAGATGCGCAGATGCGCTCGTCCCCCCTCTCAGCACGGCAATGAATTCCCCGAGCTCCCCGGTGGGTTGTGCGGTCACTCTACCGGACAGGAACCACCATTGCTGGGCTTTGTTCGCGGCACGCTGCCCGCAAGAGGGTGCTGGACCGTCCCAGCTGACGTCGGCCCTATCATCGGGGCATGACCCCCGTGGCCTTGACCATCGCTGGCTCCGATCCATCCGGATCCTCGGGCCTTCAAGCGGACCTCCCGACGTTCGCGGCGTTCGATGTACACGCCATCTCCGTGATCACCGTTGCCACGGCCCAGGATTCCTTGGGCGTGCACGCCTTCCATCAGCTCCCGACTGACCTTGTGACCGCACAGCTCGATCGCCTCCTCGATGACCTGGCGCCCCGGGCCACCAAAACCGGGCTCCTCCGAGCTGTTGATGTGATCGAGTTGGTAGCCGAACGCTCTGCCGGTGGTCGCCTCGGTGCACTGATCGTTGATCCAGTCATGGTCGACAGCGCTGGTCGGCCGATTGTCGAACCGCCAGCGATCGAGGCCTACCGAGAACTTGCCTCGGACGCGACGCTACTGACGCCCAACCGTTGGGAGGCCGAGCTCCTGACAGGCATGACATTCCCTGACGATGATCCAACCGCGGCGGTGGAACCCTTGCGGGCTCTCGGTTGCGACGTTGTGGTGATGACGGGTGGCCGCGGATCAGCCGATGCCGTCACCGACCTGGCGATCACTGCCAACGAAGTCATTTACCTGAGCTCCCCGCGTGTCGGCACCCAGGCAATCCGTGGCACTGGATGTACGTTCTCCGCAGCTGCAGCCGCAGGTCTTGCCCGTGGTGCCTCTGCAACCGAGGCAGTGCACGGCGCGCACCAGTTCGTGAATCAACAACTTTCCAGGACGACGGCGCTCCAGCTGGGAGCCGGCCGGCCGGGCGTGCCCCACGGGATCGACTGCGCTGCTCGATGACCGACGCCGGAATGGGGCACCGGCTTCGCGAACCGGTACCGTGTGGCACCTATGTCCCGCCGGATCGATATCGAACTGACGAGTGCCAGCGATGACTCCTGGACTTGGCGTGCCATTGGCGCACGCGAGCCCAAGGGTCTTATCGCCGCGAACCTGCTCCCCAAAGGGGTAAAGGTTGGCGATGAGTTCCGCGTTGAAGCTGACTTCTTCGTGGACGGCATCGAGATCACCCTCGTCCTCCCTGTTAAGGGTGCTCGCAAAGAACCTGACTTCTTGGAGGTTCTCGGCAGTGGCCGAGACCAAGGGGGTGTCACGACCTCGTTGGCGCCTAAGGGCTCCGGCGGCCGTGGCGGCCGTGGCGGCCGAGATGGTGAACGTGGCGGAGGCCGTGGCGGGCGCGACAACGCCGGCGGAGACCGCGACAACCGAGGCGGACGCCGCGACAACCGGAGTGAACGCTCTGGTGGGGCCGGCACCGACCGCAAGGGACCCCGGGGCGAAGGCCGCTCACAGCGCCCAGAACGTCCTGCAGTCCCGGCCAAACCGAAGCCGAAGCGCCTTCGCGCTCGCCGGATCCATCGTGACGCTGCCTTGGCTGCGTTGCCTCCAGAGCAGCGGCCCATCGCCGAGCAAGTGCTCCGCGGCGGGTTGCCAGGCGTCCGCAAGGCTGTCGAGGAACAAAACACCAGGAACAAGACCGAGGGTCGATCCGAGATCAACCCCGACCCCCTGCTTGGACTAGCCGAGACGCAACTGCCGGGGCTCAAAGACGCCGAGTGGCACGATCGCGCCGACGCGGCGCTTGCCGGCATGGCCGACCTCGACCTGCGCGACCTCCGATCGGTCGTGGTCGCCGCCGAATCGGCCGCCCGCACCGACGAGACCCGAGCCCTCGCACAGCAAGTTCAAGAAGCTGTTGCAGCTCGCGTTGACCAGGACCAGGCGGAATGGCTCAATGAAATCACCGAGTCCCTTGGTGATGATCGGACCGTCCGCGCCTTGCGGATGAGCTCTCGCCCACCAAAGGCGGGTGCGCCACTGCCGCCCGAGGTCAGCAGCCGACTCACCGAGGCTGCCAATGCAGCCCTGGCCGGCGACACCGGTCCACAACGGTGGGGCACAGTGCTCGATGCCGTGGCCTACGCGCCGATTCGCTTGTCCGTGATTCCCGCCGGCATCCCATCGCGTCCGACTGACGAACTGCTCGAGACGGTGAAGCGGTTGTCCACTCGGGTACCTCAGATAGCGGCTCTCTTCGGTATCGAGCCCCAGGAACCACCACGCAAACGTCGGCGCTCTCGCGGCTCAGGTCGTGGTGGGTCCGCCAAGCCCGACACCAAGGCGCCATCGGCCAAGAAGGCCAAGGACGCACCTCAGTCTGTCGACGCCGCATCAGGCGGCGTGGCTTCGACCGCTAAGGCCGACCCTGTCGATACCACCATGGCTCCCCCGGCTCAACAGCCCGACACGGCCGCTCCTGCTGAATCACCAGCACCGGCTGACACCGAGGCTCTGCCTGAAGCTGTTGTAGAGACCGAAACAGTCGCTCCAACCGCGGCCCCCGACTACTCCACAGAGACAGAAGCTGCGGTCCAAGCACCCGCTGAAGCTGAGGCACTTGCCGCGGTCGAAGCACCCGCTGAAGCCGAAGCCGAAGCAGCCGAACCTACAGCCGACGAAACCAACGGCGACTGACTAGAGGCATTCAATCACCCGGTGATCGGCCAGGAAATCCAAGAGCCCATCGACAAGGTCGAGTTCGGTCACCTGCCAGAGCGGGATCCAACGGGCATCGGCCGCATCAGATCCAGCGACGGGCTGTGCCTCACCCAGCGCGGTGACGGCGAAGTCGACGATCACGAAGTGGTACTCGGGCGAGATCCGCTCGACCCACCCAACAACGTCGTTCACGACCGCGTCGATGCCGGCCTCCTCGGCGAGCTCTCGCAAGACTGCTTCGGCCATGGTTTCGCCCAACTCCACGCGGCCACCTGGAAGAGACCATTGGCCCAAGCCCGGGGCTGTGCCCCGTTTGATCAGCAGAAGGTGCTCAGCGCGCCGGGCGACAGCCCCGACACAAATCTGAGGCCGGTCCGTCACGAACTGCCAAGTCGGCGGTTCACCACGATGCCACGGGCCACGAGGCCAAACGTCTCGAAGTAGTTCTTTGTTGCGCGGTCGCCGGGCAGCGCATAGCCGTCGATGCCGGTGCAGCCGGCGTTAGTCGCCCAGGTCACCGTTGCATCCATCAGAAGTTCGCCCAGACCGACTCCGCGAGCTTCAGGCATCACGTACAGCTCTCGAGCTACCGCCAGCACCTGTCCCCCACGGTCGTCGACCTCTGCGAGCAAGAAGCCCAGCGGCACGTGATCGATGAGCGCCAGCTGGACAAGCCACATTGGCGATTCGATGCCAAGTGCGAACACCTGGTCCAGTGGTTCCGCTGGTGCTTCACGAATCAACCACAAGCGGCCGCCTCGTGCCTCGTGGATGTCGGCTCGGCCTTCGGCACTGAGCCGCACCAGCTCTGGGAGATCAGCCACCGTCGCTGCACGCGAACTCTCCAACATGACTCAGCCCTGCAATCTTGTGATCTTGTGCAGGATCGTGCGTCGATCCCGGCCGGCGGCCTCGTACTGGCGCACAGCCTCGAGCTCTACGGGGCTCAGCGCGTCGAGCCGCTTCACGACCTGCGACGCGGCCAACGTTGCATAGCCGGGAATCGCGAGGTCCGACGGATCCGTCGCGACGTGCACATTAACAACGTCGGGTTCTTCTAGGACTTCTCCGACGCCTGTGGGCGCTTCGGCTGGCTCATCTACCTTCGCAAGTGCATCGTCGAGGCGCTTGCGTCCCGCCTTGACCGCGAACTCGCCGATCTGGCGCGCCGCCGCAGCATGCTGACGTCCTCGCCGCGCCAGGTCTGGAGCTATCTCTTGTGCGTCGAGCGTGAGCCCAAGCGGCGCATAGATGAAGGCATCCATGAGCGCATCGACCAGGCCCGGAGACCCCGGACGCTCGCTGTCGCCATCTTCAGGCTCGCTCATCGCATCGTGATGTCAGATCGGCTCGCCGCAGTGAGGACATTCGCTGGTCTCGGCGGCAGCCCCAGCAGGGATCAGCAAGAAGCAGCTGGGGCAGTTTGTCTCGCCCTCTTGTTTGGCAATGACCCCGTCTGCGCTCTCGGGGATCACTTTGCTGCTCTTCGGCGCCTGGTCCTCTTCCTCTTCCTCACCTTCGTCGTCGCCCGACGTGAGGCGGTCTTTCAAGATGGTGTCCAAGTCAGCCTCGACATCGTCGGGGTCGACTTCCTCATCATCATCTTCGTCGCCCTTCGCACGCTTGGGCGCGGGCGATTCGGCGGCATCGTCTTCCTCAGCCTCGGCGGCCGCGTTTTCATCGAGGGCGAGGTCGTCTTCAGCGAGCTCTTCTACATTGAGCTCGGCTTCGTCGATCTCTTCTGGATCGGTGTTTTCTTCTGGAACTTCGTCTTCGGCCATGGTCTGGTCTGGTCCTCGTGTGAGCGCCTCAGCGGCGGACTATACGCGGTGGGTACTCGATTGGTGCGCCCTGTGGCATGCAACTTCTGTCACAACTAATGGGCGGTTCGACCGGGACTGTAGCGAACCAACGACGTCACGCGGCGGCATTCCGACTCTGATTGCCGATCAGGCCGATCCAACCATGTGCGCCAACGCTCACCAATGCGCCAACGCGTCTGCTCAACATCAGTCAAAGCGGTCCCGCAGCGCCAAGATGCCATCCACATAGAACTGTGACGACGAGTAGATCCCGTGCTCTCGAGTGGCGCGAAGACCCTGGTAATACGAGGCAACGGCAAGGCGCACATCGCCCGCCTCGTCGAGGAGGTAACGCATGTAGCGAGCCGAGATCCGGATGTTGTCTTCATGGTCTTGGGGATCCAACTCTTCGCCAATGAGGATGTCCGACACAAAATCCGCGGTCACGGGGAGGATCTGTCCAATACCCAGCGCCCCGGCGCTCGACACGAGGTCGTTGTTCCAACCGGACTCGAACCATGCAAGTGACTTCATCAGCTCTGGTGGCACGCGATACTCCAAAGCCCAACGGTCGAAGACAGGCATCAATTGGAGTTTGTCCTGGTCAGATGCGAGCTCGGGTGGAAGGTCTGATACGTCGACTTCAGGTACTGCTGTTTGCTCCTCGCCGGTGACGCCGGGGATAACGAGGAGCTGACCAGGAACGATGATGGACTCCAAGTCCAAGCCGTTTTCACTCACGAGCGCCGCGAGTAGTACGGCATGGTCGGCGGCGATCTTCCAGAGGGTGTCACCGGCGGTGACGGCGTAGTTGATGTTCGCCGGCTCTGGGATCGGCTCGACGCCTGGGAGCACCAGGACCTGGCCTGGATAGATGACTGCCGCTGTGCCAATCCCGTTGGCTGCGAACAGCCCGTTCAGTGACACGTCGCGGCGCACAGCGATGGACCAGAGGCTGTCACCGGCCACCACCGTGTAGGTAGAGCGGGAGCTGGGTTGGGAGACGTCTGGCGCTACCGGGATCGTCAGCCCTTGGCCGATGAGCACGAGATCGGGATCGCTGAGCGAGTTCGCTTCAGCAATATCGTCGACTGAGACCGAGTATCGGGGCGCAATCGTCCAAAGCGCCTCGCCGGGAGCAACAATGTGCACCAGTGCGCCAACGGGGGCGATGAACATGCCAACCACCGACACGATGATCAGCCAGATGCCGACAGACCGAGAGCGCCGCCGAGGCGCTGCATGGGCTGGAGAGTAGGGACGCGAACGAGCAGGATTGAACATGGTGCTCCCGCCCGCACGACTCGCAGTCTAGACGAGCCACAGGAACCAAAACAAGGACTCTCGCCCCATTAGCCACACAAGCCCCAAGAGCAACGGCCCTGGCGACGGCCAGGACCGAGCTAGGTGAAGCGGATCAGGAGGACTGTTCGCGGCGTTGCTCGCCGCGACGCTCGCTTTGTAACCGCTCAAGATCGGTCTCTGGCGAGTGGTCGACAAACCGCATCATCTCCGCCACGGCATGATGTCCAGCTTCATCAGCGATGAGGCGGTGCATCTCTTGGCCAACCTGGCGATAAGCGGGATGACCAGCAGGAGTCGTGCGCAACTCGAGCATGTGCATGGCTTCGCGAGCGTTGAGGTTCATCGAGAAACGGATCTTGTAGGCCAAGCTCACGGCGTACGGAGCTTGATCTGGGAAATCCTCAACGAGTGCGTCGTGCAAACTTGCCGATCGTTCCATGGCGTCATCGAAGCGGTCCGTCATCCCCGCGGCGTCGACCAATTCTGGCCGGGTGTAGCCGTGATACGGACAGAGTTGCTGCCACTCAACCGTCATCATGCGATGCCGTTGCAGGTCGCGGAATGCGCCGTAGTCGACCAGCACATCGAATCGATAGAAAGGTCGCTCCAGGGCACGTCCGGGCTTGTGTCGACGGTTCTGGCGGTCACCAACGTATGACCGAATAACCGCGAGTCGATCTTCGATTCCCATCGCGGCGACCCGCCGCTCAATCTGGTCTTCGGGCAAGTGCGTGTGCGGATACATCATCGACGCGACCATCTTGATCTCGGCGTCGGGATCATGGTCCACGAGTCGGACCAATGGCGCAGGATCGGCAACCGTGCCCGCGGGCAGCAGGACCTCGGTGAGTTCGGCGGTCTCCTCGCGTGTCTCTTCGAGGTAGTCGCTCCAGACAACACCGCGGTCTTCGCGGTCGACACGTTCGAGGAACGAAGGAATCACCTTGCGGAGCTCGCGCAACATGAGATCGGCGTAATACCGGGCCTCGGGCAGCGGGTGGGACCGCATACGAAGCAGCAAAGCTTCATAACCCTGACCGGTTCCGTATATCCCGACATTGGAGATCGAGGCAGCCGGCAACAGCCCACGCAGAGAATCAAATGCTTTCGCCTTGACGGCCTGGCGGTAGACCAGGTCGGAGTCGTTCTCATGCTTGGGAAACTGGCTGCGCACGTACTCTTGCATCGGGCCGATCATGTCGGCATAGGTGTCGAAGATGCGATCCATATCGCCGACGTACCGAGTGCCGAGCGAAGACTGCAGGACCTCCGGGTCGCGGTAGTAGCGATAGCGGCCGCCGATACGTGCGTCGTAGGCGATATAGCGCGTGGATTGCTCGAGGTAGCTCATGAGCCGGCCCCACTCGAGCACCTTCGTTAAGATGTTCGAAGCCTGCTCGCAAGCGAGATGTACCCCACCGAGCTGGGCAACAGAGTCATCGCCGTATTCGAAGAAGATCCGGTGATAGAGCTTCTCGGCGTGCGCCAAACCAATCGTGGCGTCGATGGTGTCGTCACCGCTGATGTCGAGATCGCCCAAGAACTCGTCGAGGAACAATCGCCGCAGGCTCTTCGCAGATCTGCTGTAGCGCGCGAACAACGCCCCCTTCACGACCTCGGGGAGGTTCACCAACGCAAAAACAGGCTCGTCCAGGTTGGTGAAATAACGACGAAGCACATCGGCTTCCTCGTCAGTCCATTGTTCGGCGACGTAGACAGTCACGACGGTTGAGGCTAGGCCCTTGGGAGGCGCGTCGCGGGGACGGTCGGAGCAGTTGCCACTTCCTGAATATGCATTTTCTCGATGCTATCGGCCCAGTTCGTCTCGTGTTCTCAGACTGCGACAGCAATTGTGGACGCGATCTCAATCCTGAGCGACCGGCATTGTCCGACACGAGCGCCATCGAGCCAAAGGCTTCGGGGGTTCGCGAACTCGAACTCGAATGCAGGTGCGCGCTTCTGAGTTAGTGCAGGATGTGGGAGGTGCCCTCCCGTTCTGGCCAACCGACCTGCCAACACGCGTTGTCGCACATTCAACTGGCCCGAGATCGAGTCGAGACGCCCGTCGCCAGGATGGGCTCGTGGTGCCATATCCCACTTGCCCAGCGTTTGGGCATTCATGACGACAACGGCGCGGCCGCGCCACCATCGTCGTCGAGCCACCGCATGCCCGACGAACCAACCCATGGGCAAACCGTCGGCGATGACGGCTCCAACATCGATGTCGAGCAACGTGGTCTCCGAGCCGAGCCGGGACTCGACGTCGCCACGACCTCCCAACGTCCGGCAAAGGTCGCCTCCCTTGAGCGCTATGACCGGGGGCGGATCGGATTGCCCGAGCAGAGCGACCACGTCACGATCTGAGTTGGCTATTGGGGCCCCCGCCGGCAACAACGCGAGGCGTCCCCAGTCCTCACCTCGTAACAGCATCATCAGGTCCGTCGTGATCGCCGGTGTCGGCCGCCTCCGATTCGCCTGGCGTCGACTCGTCAAGAGCAGTTGATGCCACCACCACCCCCCGATGAAGCGCATCTGCAGCACGGTGAGCCGCGCTTCGGGTCGCAGTATTGGGTGCGACGGTCCCGATCTGGCGCAGCAGGTCGACCAACTGGCGGATCTGGCGGACGAAATCACCACCCGTCAGGTCGTCGTCGGCACTCAGAATATCGTCAAGGTCATCGCCGCCTGCCCATCCGGCGACTGTCGCGACGAAGCCGGCATCGAGTTCCTTTGTGAGCCGTACGCCGCCCTCGGCCTCGATGTCGCGGAGCCCGGAGACCATGTTGTCGAGGTCGCGAAAGCGGTCCCGTAGCGTTGCTGACCTCAGGCGCGGGCTGGGCGGCGGGATCGAACCACGATGTTCGTAGGTGAAGCACGACGCAACCGCGGCCAATTCGGGGGGTGCCAGATCATCGAAGTAACCCTGACGAATCGCTTCGGCTATTGCCAGGTCGCTTTCGTGGAAGATTCCCTGGAGGATCTGACCGGCCGCGGTCACCTCCCAGTTCGCGATGTAGCCGCGCATCTGCAAAATGCCGACAATGTCGTCGAACTGACGGGCGAGCCGAGTGGCTCGGCCCTCGACGCGTTGCTCCAGGCGCCGGATCTGTCGTTTCTTGTCGCTGATCCGGCGAACTCGGCGATCGGAGCGCACCGGCGGCGGTGCCTCGGTAACGACGGGGCGGGTGCGTTTGCGCAGCCGGGCGCGCAACAGCTTGCGCACAACCTCGTGCTGAAAGCCACCGTTGTTTGGCTGATAGGGCTCTGGCAGGACCACCGTCCCAAGGACGTCAGGCGGCGCCGCGAAATCGTCGAGACCAACGGTAATCCGGCTGTGAGACCGCGAGATCAGCTGAACCTTGACCGTTCCCGCGCTGCGATAACCGACCGACAGCACAACCGCCGGCTCACTGGCCCCCGTGGTTGGCGTGGCGATGATGTCACCTGGTCTGAGTCGTGTCATCGCCTCCTGTACGCCGCGTGTGTCGCGTTCTGAGTGGGCCGGGCTGTCCGCTGGCTGCTCGATGGCGTTTGGGTCCAAGCCGGCAGCGCGCACGACTGCTTCGAGCTCGTCCACGTCGGCCAATAAACGTCGCCGACGCTTACTCATCTCCGTCAAGTCTCGATCGGCCTGAAACTGCCCGAAGGACTGATCCAGGAGGTCATGGGCCCCGGCCCGATCGTGAAGCCGCACCAGATTGACCGCCATGTTGTAGGTCGGGCGGAACACGGACCGAAGCGCGAACGAACGGCTCGAAGCCAAGCCGGCGACCTGCTCGAAACTGACGTGAGGCGACCACAGCACAACAGCAAACCCGGCATCGTCGATCCCTCGTCGACCCGCTCGCCCCGTCAGCTGGGTGTATTCGAGCGGCGTCAAGAATTCGTGGGTGTCGCCATTGAACTTCGTCATGCGCTCGATCACCACTGCACGCGCCGGCATGTTGATGCCCAGTGCCAGTGTCTCGGTCGCAAATACGATCTTGACCAGACCCTGTACGAAGCACTCTTCGACGGCCTCTTTGAAGGCGGGCACCATCCCGGCATGATGGGCCGCCACGCCGCGCTCAAGCCCACGGACAAAACTGTCGAATTGCAGCACGTCGCGATCCGTCGCTGCCAGGTTACGGACATGGTGTTCGGCGATTGCCCGAATCTGAGCCTGTTCGCTGGGCTCTGTAAGGGCAGCGCCGTCGCCAACCAGCTGGCGAGCAGCATCGTCGCACGCGGCGCGACTGAAGATGAACACGATGGCGGGGAGCATCTGGCGGTCTTCGAGCGTCTCGAGCACCTCGAGACGACGCGGGGTGAAGTACCGGCGCCTTCTCCGAGTTTTCTGGCCCCGCTGCCGATTGGTCTGCTCGTTTGTGAACTGTTGGCCTTCGGCGTTTGGCTCACCGCTAATGAGTGTTGGCAGCAGATGGGTTTGGCGGCTGTCCTTGTCGCCGACCAAGTAGAGGTTGGTCAGATCGACTGGTCGCTCGTGATGGACAACCAAACCGGTCGGTCCACGGATGGTTTCAATCCACGCCGTCAACTCGTCTGCGTTCGAGACCGTGGCCGACAAGCACACGAGACGGACGTCGGGCGGAGCATGGATCATGACTTCCTCCCAGACGGGACCCCGGTAGGGGTCTTGGAGGTAGTGGACCTCGTCAAGAATCACAAAATCGAGACGACGAAGGGTCGGCGACTGCGCATACAACATGTTGCGCAGCACCTCAGTTGTCATGACGACAACGGGTGCTTCTCCGTTGATGGAGGTGTCGCCGGTCAGCAACCCGATGTGCTCGGCGCCATAGCGATCGACGAAGTCGTGATACTTCTGGTTGGACAACGCCTTTATCGGCGTGGTGTAGAACGCCTTGGTCCCTCGCTCCATGGCCAGATCGGCAGCATGCTCGGCCACCACGGTCTTTCCGGCCCCTGTTGGCGCCGCAACGACGACTGATCGGCCGGCATCAAGGACATCGATTCCTCGTTGCTGGAACGGATCGAGCGCGAACTGCCGCCCTTGGTGCGGCTTCACGCGCTGTTCGCTGGGGTCTTCCCGCGGGCCCGCTTCTTGTTGCGTATCTTGCCGAAGATAATGGCAGCCTCATAGAAGAGATACATGGGCCCGGCAAGGGCCAGGAGGCTGATGGGGTCACCAGAAGGCGTAATCACCGCCACCAGGATCACAATGCCCACAATGGCGAGTCGTCGCTGTTTGGCCAGGGCTTGGGGCGTGACCAAGCCCAGGATCTGCAAAAAGACAAGGAGCAGCGGAAACTCGAAACCCAGTCCGAAGGCGAGCATCATCTTGATGACGAACTCGATGTAAGCGCGGGCCCGGAACTCGGTGAACAGGTCTGGCCCGCCGATATCGATAAGGAACTCCAGCGCCCGCGGGAGCGTCCAGAACGCCAACGAAGCACCGCTGGCAAACAACAAGACGCCAAGCACCACAAACATGACGCCGTTGCGCTTCTCGTGGGGGTATAAACCCGGGCTGATGAATTGCCACGCCTGCCAGAGCCAAACGGGCACCGCCAAGCCAATCCCGCTGTAACCCGCCACCATCATTCGGGTAGACAACCCCTCGAGCGGCTCGTCGACACGAAGCGTGCAGTCGCCATCGCCGCCGCCACTCGCGAGCGTGTCGCAGTATGGCTGGAGAATGAAGTCGATGATCCTGTTGTAGAGGAACCAACCAACCAAGGCACCAATGGCAATGGCAATCACGCTGCGGATGACGCGAGTTCGGAGCTCGGTGAGATGCCCCATCAGGCTCATGCGACCCTTGCCGCCGGCGGTTTCTGTCTCGGTCATGAGTCAGGCTCGTCGGTGGCTTCGGTCTGGTCTTGGTCAGATTCAGCCAGTGTCGTCGCTTTGGGACCGGATGAACCTTGGGTCGGCGTCAGGTCATACATCCCTGCAGCCTCAGCGGTACTCATCGCCGGCAGAGCTTCGATATCGGTGTCGGTGTCGGCCTCAGGTTCGTCGGGCTCCGGCTCTGCTGTTGCCGACTCGTCATCATCGACCGTTGCCGCTGGTGCGTCATCCACCTCGGGGTCGGTCTCTGCTGAGTCGGCTGCGTCGTTGGTGCTCGCCTCTGCAGAGGGCGCAGGTTTTTGTTCTGAGCTGACGACCTTACGCACTCGCTTTCGGGCCTCTTCCTCGATGGGTTCGTCGAGGGCGTGCTTCAGCTCATTCTGAAAGCTGGTGCTCATCCGCCGCAACTCGCGCGCGAACCCACCAATCTGTTTGGCCGCCTCGGGAAGCTTCTGAGGGCCCAGGACGATCAGGGCGATCAACAAGATCACCAGCAGCTCGCCGCCACCAACGTTGAACATGGCGCCAGCCTACTCAGGCGGTCCGAAATCTCGGCTGTCACGATGGGTCCAACGGCTGCCCCACTGAGAAACCTCGGCCCGCAACTCGCGAAGCGATGCCTGCAGCTGTCGCAAAGCGACAATGCCCGCACCGACGAGAACCGCCACGGCAAGCATCAGCCCCAAGAGCGCGGCGCTCATGAACCCACACCGGTCATCTCGGCCAAGCCATCATTCGCGTGCACGTCGCGTAGGTTACCTGCTCACCCACCGCGTTGGCTGACAGGAAAGTCAGTGTCAGCGGGACAACGATTGCATCTGGGTTGCCAGGAGTTGATCGTTCGCAAGGAAAGTGTGGAAGTCGATCAGGTCGTCGTGGGTAATCGGGGCACCTTGGTGTGACTCGAAGAGCTCAGCAGGCAACGACCACGTCACGAACTCGACACCAGCGGCCAAGAGCAGGCCGATAGTGCGCTGCTCAGCGTGTCGGACCACCAGATCGGCGCACGCAGGACATTCGAAGCGGTATTCGCCCTCCTCATTGGAGACACACATGCGCACAGTGACGTCAGTCGTCGTCAGCTGAACGTCACCGCAGTTCTCACAACTCGCCCTGATCGTGGCCATAGCCCTCTTTCTTGATCCAAGTGCCCGCACCAATCGGCCCCGCCCCAGGTGAGTTGAGGGGTCTGGGTACGCGCACCTCGCTCCGACTAGGTCGAATGGATCACAGGCCGCTGGCAGCAACGGGCTCGACGACCCCATCCACCTGATACCCCTCTTCGGTGTTCGGACTCGGGAGCTGCCACGATGGGGGCCTTGACGATCCGAATAGAGCCCCTCCGGACCCCCTTCATCGCCTTCGCGCACCGCGGCGCAGCCATCCACGAGACAGCGGACTCAGCAGCTGCCTATGGCCTGGCCGTTCGTCTCGGCGCCACGGGGATCGAGACAGATCTCTGGATAACTGCCGACGGCCATCCAATATTGGCGGCAACAGGCAGCGTCCGGCGGGGACTCCGTCGCCACCATATTCGGGACCGTAGCCGCGAAGAACTGGGAGAGGCGGTGGCGGATCTCGATGATCTCGCCAATGCTGTTGGTCCCCACGCCCATGTGCTTTTGACCGTCCGCGACTCGGCCGCTGTCAGCACCGCTGTGCAACGTCTCGGGGACCGCGAAGGCGGTGGTGGACGGTTGTGGTTGGGGTCATCCGACCTGGGCCAGCTAGAGAGCTGGCGGGTCGACCTGCCCGACGTTGGGCTCGTGCACTCCACCCGCCTCGCCGCGCTCTCTGGTGGGCCAGAATGGCACGCCGCCGCTCTTTCGCGATCAGGAATCAACGCCGTACGGATGCCCTATGCGGATTGGACTGGCGGGCTCACCACGCTGTTTCACCGCTTTGGAGTCGAGTGCTTCGGCTGGGACGCGCCACATGCGCGCATGATCAAGGACCTGCTCCGGGCTGGCTGCGATGCCATCTCGACCGTCAGAATCGACCGACTCAGCGAGGCCCTCGGAGGAGATCCACCGGCCTAAGAAGCCTGCACTAAGGAACCTGGCCTGAGAAACCTGGTGGGAAAAACAGCGTGCACCGGCCTGCAGGGTGGCCCGAGAGCTCCCACGCCGGCTTCACGGCGTCAGACAGCGTCGACCGCCTACAAGAACCCGACGTCACCAATCGGCCAAACGCGCAAGAACGCGCGGCCTACCACGAGGTCCTCGGCGACCGGCCCAAAGAAACGACTGTCGCGGGAGCCAGGACGGTTGTCTCCCATCACAAAGATGTGCCCGTCGGGGATTTCACAACTGGCCGGTGACGGTTTGATACAATTTTCGGTGTTGATAAAGCCCGTGGTCCGGACTCCATCTTCGAGATATGGCTCACGAAGGAGTTGCTCCTCGTCAGATCCGACGACAGTGATGAACACCTCACCACCGCGAATCACCAGGACCTCGCCCGGCAACGCGACAACCCGCTTGATGAGATCATCTTCGCCCTCTGGCTGGGTCAGCGGCCGATGGAACACCACCAGGTCCCCGCGGCCGACGTCACCAAAATCGTAACTGAGCTTGTTGACCAGAACCCGATCGCCAACTTGCAGCGTGGGCTCCATTGATGAGGACGGAATGAAATAGGCCTGCATCAAGAAGGTTTTGATTATCAGGGCAACCGCCAGTGCACCCACGACCACGGCTCCCCACTCGAGGAACCCGCGAATGCGGTTGCTGATCGCGTCGCCTTCGAAATCGGCCTCGCGGTCGCCCTCAAAGCCAAGCGCTTCGTCGAGCCGGCGGTCTCTGTCGGGGTCCGACTCGGCCCCAAAGGGGTCGTCATAAACGTCGTTTGGTTCAACGGGCGCCCTGGCGACCCGGTGCGCCGACTCTTGCGAGGTGATGGGGTACGCCGAAACCAGATCGTCGGCCTGGGGCAAGCGCGAGGCTGGCGTCTCTGCTTGGGGTGCGAAAAGATCGTCCAGCGCGCCCGGGCGCGCTGCGGGCTGCGTTGCACTGGGTGGCGTGGCGCGGGCAATCGGTGCGGCGACCGGGGCCGGGTCGACAGGGGGCGCTATAGCCGGATTGGGCTGTTGTGTCGTCGGCTGGGAGGCTGCCGCCGCTGGGGGTGCGTTCAACGTCGGTGTGGCAGCCGGGGGTGCCGCACTTACGTCATCCGCTCCAGCGCGTTCAAGCGCCCTGCGGACGATCTCGTCGACCCATTCCGGATCATCGGGGGAGGTTGGGCCGTTAGGAGACATTTGCGCGAACCTTAGCCGAGCGTGGGTCTTACCCCACGCCATGGGTCATCGGAATTCTGCTGGATTGAGCCTGTGTAGCGGCGAAGAACCTGTGCTGCAGTTTGTTGTGCCAGGTCCTCAGGGATGTCACCCCCGGTAGAAACGAGCGTGACCTCAGGACCAAGACGCAGAAGGAGCCGGGCCAACCAAGGGATCGCACTGATGGCCAACGTCACGCGAAGCCCGCCATTGTCCAGCTCAGACACTTCCTCGGCCGGGTAGGCCTGGGGTACCCAGCGGGCCTCGGCAGTGAGGTCGAGGACAACCCGAGGATCGTCGGGGTTCGGCTCGAAGACCGAGACACCGGGCACCGTGGCAGGCGCATCGAACGTCTCCATCGTTAGAGCGATGGCTTGTATCCGGTCCAGCCGAAAAAGTCGTTCTCCTTCGGCTCTGTGACAGTGCGCCAGCAGGTACCACTGACCCTCATCGGAAGTCATCCGATAGGGATCGACCAGACGCTCGGTGACTTCGTCTCGGTTGTAGCCGTAGTACTCGATGTGGAGCCGGTTGCGGCCGGCAATGGCTCCTCGCACGGTCGCCAAGACCTCCGGGGAAGCATTGCCGAGGTCCACATCGATATCAGCGCCAGGCGTGACGCCAAGCGTGGCTGCAATCTTGCCCAAGCCTCGGGCCAGCGGGCCGTCGGGGTCAGCTCCAGGTACGGCCAGCAAGCTGGAGCCGGCAGTCACCAATGCAAGGGCCTGATCGGGCGTGAGGCGCAAGGGTCGCGCGAAGTACTCCGCATAGTGGATCCACACCCGATCGTCCTCCACCACAACTTCGACCAATTGGTCAGGCGTGAACGGGTAGGTGCCCACCATGAACAGCACGTTCGTCAGGTCGTCGAGAAGGCGTTCCTCGGAGTAGTCGAACCGTTCCGCAATCTCAGCCACGGTGGGTCCGTTGTTGGCGACGACCCACGGAACGATCGACAAGAGTCGCTCGAGACGGCCACCCGATGTCAGCCGGCTCAAGGTGTCGCCACCCTGTTTGCCAGGTCCTCAAGCCACGAGATCATCGAGGCGCGCAGATCTGCCGGTTCGAGGATCTCGGCGTGTTCAAGGAATGTCAGGACAAAGGACCGAAAGGCGACTTCGTTGGTAACAGCAACCTCGATGATGATCGCACCGTCGTCTCGAACCTCCACCGGCTGGCCAACATGGTGCGTGGCCCACGCAGCCTGATCGGGGTCAACCAGCAGGCGTGCGATCTGAGGAGGTTCGTCGCCGAGTTCCCACGGCTGGAGTCGGATGCCGGTGCCGCTCCCCTCTCGCTCAAAGGCAGCCTCGGCCACGATCTCGACCATGCTGGCCATCCGGTCCAATCGGAAGTGACGTTCGCCTTCGCGGTTCTGGTCGTAGCCGGTGAGATACCACCGGCCTCGCACAAAATCGAGGCGCCAGGGCTCGACCAAACGGCGCTCATCGCGGTAGTCGAAGGCCACCACGTTACGTTCGGTGACCGCCGTGAACAGAACGGTCAGACGCGGGTCGGTTGGGACCGAGGCAACAACGGTGTCGTCGCTTGGCTCGCCGACGGCCCCGCCGAGCTTTCGAAGCGCTTCGGCTCCGGACAGCCCATCGATCCGGACGGCGTTTCCGGCGAGGTGGAGCGCAGCGAGTTCGTCCGGCTCGAGGCCAGGGTCCGGGAGGTAGTAATCGTCCTTGCGGATCCGATAGCCATCGACCGGCGGGTCGCTACCCGCCAGCGGCTCGAGCGAGATTGGGATGCCCATCTCGCGAAGGTCATCTTTGTCGCGTTCAAAGGCTCGCCGGAAAGAGGCACTGGCTTCGGGGTAGCCCTCGATGCGCTCTCGCAATTCTTCGGCCGCCAGCGGTCGCTCGGTCTCGAGCAACGCCGCCGTCAGGTTCAACAGCCGTTCCAGCTTTGCCATAGGAGCAGCCTACCGTCGAACAGGCGTTCTAGACCCGCCTCCTGCCCATCGCGCGGCGGTGCCAGGCACCAGCGCGCGCCCATCGCGCGGCGGTGCCAGGCATCAGCGCGCGACGGCGCTACGGCACGATGTCAGCGGGTGGCCTTGTTCAGAGAGACTCGATGAGCTTCTCGACGCGTTCGTCGAAGGCCTTGAAGGGGTCCTTACACAAGACCGTGCGTTGCGCTTGGTCGTTGAGCTTCAGATGGACCCAGTCCACGGTGTAGTCGCGCTTGCGTTCCTTGGCGCGGCGAATGAACTCGCCCCGGAGTCGCGCTCGGGTGGTCTGCGGCGGATATTCGACAGCGGTCGCGATGTCGGCGTCAGCGCAAATACGTTCGACCATGCCGCGCTGTTGCATCTTGTAGAACAGGCCCCGTTGCCGGTTGATGTCGTGGTATTGGAGATCGAGCAGCGCCACTTTGGCATCGGACAGTTCAAGGTTGTGCTTGTCGCGGTAGCCCTCGACCAGGTGGTACTTGGTGACCCAGTCGCATTCTCGGGACAGGCTGAGTGGATCGGCTTTCAGGCCGGTGAGGCAGTGCTCCCACATCTGAAGCGATTGCTTCTCTTGGGGCGACAGATCCCGATGCTCGGCATACTTCAGAGCCCGTTCGAGGTACTCGGACTGGATGTCGAGCGCGCTGACCTCGCGGCCGTTCGCCAACCGCACCCGACGGCGACAGGTGATGTCGTGGCTGATCTCGCGAATCGCCCGGACCGGGTTCTCCAGGGTCATGTCGCGCAGTACGACCGACGGATCTTCGAGCATCCGCAAAATGAGCGAACATGCCCCAACCTTGAGGAAGTTGGCGTATTCGTTCATGTTCGAATCGCCCACAATCACGTGGAGGCGGCGATACCGCTCGGCGTCAGCGTGGGGCTCATCCCGGCTGTTGATGATCGGCCGAGAGCGCGTGGTGGCGCTTGAGATGCCTTCCCAGATGTGCTCGGCGCGCTGGCTGATGCAGAACATTGCTCCGCGCGCTGTCTGGAGAATCTTGCCTGCGCCGGCATAGATCTGACGGCTTACAAGAAATGGGATCAGGACTTCGGCATAGTTCGCGAAGTCATCCTTGCGAGTCGTGCAGTAGTTCTCGTGGCAGCCGTAGGAGTTCCCAGCCGAATCGGTGTTGTTCTTAAAGAGGTAAATTTCGCCCCGGATACCTTCTTCGCTCAGTCGCTGCTCGGCGCTCCCCAGGAGTTGCTCGAGGATACGCTCCCCGGCTTTGTCGTGCGCCACGAGGTCATAGATCGAGTCACACTCGGGGGTGGCGTACTCGGGGTGCGAACCCACGTCGAGGTACAAGCGGGCGCCGTTGGCGAGAAAGACGTTGCTACTGCGACCCCACGAGACCACCCGCCGGAAAAGGTAGCGGGCCACCTCGTCAGGGCTCAGCCGGCGTTGTCCGCGCGACGTGCAGGTGACGCCGTACTCGTTTTCGATGCCGAAGATGCGCCGCTCCACGAACGACAACGTATCCGCTACCGACCCCTTTGACCTGGCTCATTCGACCAAACCCGTCGATCCAGCCCGGCGGCCGGCGTAGCCACTGCCCTTAGGCGAGCATCGCTTCGAGCTCGGCTCCTTCGACCCGACGGAACGTCCGACGGCCGTTTCGGCGAGCCAGCTCGGCAACCTCAAGATCAGCCGCGACAAGGGTCCGCTCGCTGCCGGCTAGGGCCGAAGCAGCGGCTGTTATGCCAGCCGCCAGCGTCATCGAAGCGCTGTAATCCTCGGCAAAACGGCTATGAATCGCCTCAGCTTCGCCTCCGAGCACAGCAAAATCATTCTCGTCATTCACTGTGCCGTCGTAGAGGATGTGGAACATCTGGTCGGGTTCGTCCTCATCATGGCCGATCTCAGCCACTAGGATCTCGACCTCCATAGGCTTCATCTCGTGGGTGAACACCTGCCCCAGGCTCTGCGCGTACTGGTTGGCCAGCGTTCGGGCATCAACATCGTCACGCGAGAAGGAGAACCCCTTCATGTCGGCATGGCGAACACCTGCGACGCGAAGCTGGTCGAACTCGTTGTAGCGACCAACACCGGCGAATGCAATGCGGTCGTAGATCTCGGACACTTTGCGGAGCGTGTTGGAAGCATTTTCTGCGACGATCACGATCCCCTCATCGAAGGTCAGCGCGATGAGCGCGCGGCCGCGGGCGATGCCCTTGCGCGCGTAGTCGGCTCGGTCTTTCATGACCTGCTCGGGAGCGACGTAGAACGGCATGTTCATTGGTGCGTCACCTCTCAGACGGAATCGTCGGTTGCCCGGCCGCGCCGGGTCTCGATAATTGTTTCGAACGCCGTCGAGAGCTCCGCTTGGCCTGCGGGTTCGTAACCATCTGCGGTGATGGTCGCAATAATCGGGAAGATCCGCCGGACAAGATCAGGAGCGCCCGTGGCAGCATCCTCGTCAGCAGCTTCGTAGAGCGCGTTGGCGGCGAGCGCAACGGCAGCGTCGCGGTCTTGGCCATCGACATAGCCGAGCTTCATGACCGTCGTTGCATGCACACCGCCGGATCCGGTCGAGGCGTACAGCCGTTCTTCGTAGCGACCGCCCGTGATGTCATATTGAAAGAGGCGCCCGGTCTCACGGCGCGTGTCGTAGCCGGCGAACAGGGGAACGACCGCCAGGCCCTGCATGGCTGCGGGCAAGTTCTGCCGAAGCATCTGGCTGAGCTGGTTGGCCTTGCCCTCCAAGCTCAGCTGCTTGCCCTCGACCTTTTCATAGTGCTCGAGCTGGAGCTGAAAGAGCTTGACCATCTCGAGCGCCGGCCCCGCAGCGCCGGCGATGGCTACGCCGCTGTGTCGATCAGCGGGAAAGACCTTCTCGATCGAACGGTGACTGATGTGGTGACCGCTTGTCGCTCGCCGGTCACCGGCAAGGACAACACCATCGGCGAATCGGATGGAGACGCATGTGGTGCCGTGAGGTACCTCTCCTGAGAGGTCCACAGAGGGAGAAGGGGCTTGACCAGACGCTCGCAAGAGCGCAGTGAAATCTGGCCCGGGGTCGTCATCGGGGGTGTAGAACCGAAAGCTCACGTCGGCAAGGGTACCCCTGCGCGCGACTCTTGGTGGCTCCTACTGGCCGCCCTTTTGGATATAGGACTTCACGAAGTCCTCGGCGTTCGTCTCGAGTACTTCGTCGATCTCGTCAAGGAGGTCGTCGAGTTCGAGCTTCAGCTTTTCGCCACTCTCGGAGCGAGACGGTGCCTCTTCGGCCTGTTCGACTTCGTCCTGTCGCTTGGGTGCTGGCTTGCGGATCTGTTCGCGGTCAGCCATGAAAGTGCTCCGTCGGTCGAATCGTGCTGTTCTCGATGTTAGCGACTCTGCACGGTGCCGCCCCATCGCGGGCCGAACTACCCCCCCACGGTCGCGAAAAAGTGCTTCTAGTCCGCCCGGTCCAGCGCAGCCAACAAATCTGCGGGCCTTTCGCAGGTGGCGAACAAGTCCTCGACGTGGGCCTTTGTGCCACGGCCTGGTTCCATCATGGGCACCCGGCGGAGGGGTTCGATGCCGATGTCGAAGACCAACGAGTCCCAGTTGGCCGCAACGATCTCTTCAGACCACCGCTGCAAGCAGGTTCCTCGGAAGTACGCACGCGTGTCTTCGGGCGGGTTGGAGATGCCGTGGATCGCTTCTTCTTCGGTCACAAACGACTCGACACCCAGTTTCGGGAACACCGACTTTTCCGGCCGGACATCGTGGTACTGCAAGGCAACCGCTGCCAGCTTGGGGTCGGTCCACTCCAGGTTGCCGCGTTCGCGGTAGGCATCGAGCAACCGCTTCTTGGCGACCCAATCGATTTGGTTCGCCAGCGTCATGGGATCGGTTTCGAGGCCGTTCAGCATATGTTCCCACCGGTCGAGCACTTCTCGGCCAACCTCATCGTTAACCGCTTCCAGCCCGCCAGCGTCGGCATACAGCTTGGCCCGCTCAAGGAGTTCCCATTGCACGTCGAGGGCCGTCACCGTTGATCCATCGACCAACTCATAGGCCCTTGACAGCGATAGGTCATAGGAGACGCGACGGATTGTCTGGACCGGGGCAGCGAACACAAACTCGCGGGGCAAAAAAGCGTCTTCGATCATCGCCAGCACGATGGCACTCGTCCCGACCTTCACGAACGTCGCGATCTCGGACATGTTGGCGTCGCCGCAGATGACGTGAAGACGGCGATATTTCTGCGCGTCGGCGTGGGGTTCGTCGCGGGTGTTGATGATGGGCCGTTTGAGTGTGGTCTCGAGCCCGACCTCTTCTTCGAAGAAATCCGCGCGCTGGGTGATCTGGTATGGCACCTCTTCTGCGGTGACGCCGTGGACTTCGCTGCCCAGCTTGCCCGAGCCAGTGAAGATCTGGCGGGTAATGAAATGAGCCGTTGCATGCGTCACGATCTGACCGAACGGCGTATTGCGGTCCATCAGGTAGTTCTCATGACAGCCGTAGCTGTTGCCCTTCCCGTCAGAGTTGTCCTTGTAGACGACGAGTTCTTCGCCCGGGGGCAGGACACGCCGCGCTGCATCCATTGATCGGCGCATGATCAGCTCGCCGCTCTTGTCGAACCGGGTCAGCGACTTCGCGTCTGCACACTCGGGGGTGGACATCTCGGGGTGCGCGTGATCGACGTAGTAGCGAGCACCGTTGGTGAGCACGGCGTTCACCAGGTGCCTCTCGATCTCAGGCGGCATGGATCCCATTGGGGACATGCCACGTGCGTCGTTCGCCGGCATCTCATCTTCGAAATCCCAGGTAACCCGCGGTGCCGGGCCGGGCGACCCCATGCGCTGGGTCTCGCTGAGATAAGCATTGATAAGCAGCGACGACGCAGTGATGGGGTTCGACTCCTCGGCACCCCGATGCACGATCGCGTATTCGGTTTCAATGCCACAGATCTTCGGTACAGCCATGGAGCCTTTCTATTCCGTTGCCGCTATCGCGTCGCTGATGCGGCCCAAAGAGCCGCCGTACTTTGCTTCGGGCAGAGACGTTGACGAGGCCGTCGAGAGGGCTAGAGGTATTGGCCGGTGCCGACACGTTCGATGCTACGACCACCTTCAGCGTCGGTGTCGCCGTGGACCAACGTCCGGATGAAAACGATGCGCTCACCCTTCTTGCCCGAGATCTTGGCCCAGTCGTCGGGGTTGGTGGTGTTGGGGAGATCTTCATGCTCGCGGTATTCCTGGCGAATCGAGTCGATGAGGTCTTCAAGCCGAATGCCCTTGGGTCCGCCACCGATCACCCGCTTGATGGCGAGTTTCTTGGCGCGGCGGACGATGTTCTCAATCATCGCGCCCGAGGAGAAGTCCTTAAAGAACATGGTCTCTTTGTCACCGTTTTGATAGGTGACCTCAAGGAACTCATTGCGCTCATCATCGAGGTACATCTCAGCCACGGTCTGCTCGATCATCACCCGCACGGCCTTGTCGATATCGCCCCCGCCAAGGTCATCGATGGCTCGTTGAGCGATGGGGACGGCCGTCGTGAGGTATCGCCCGAAGATCGATGCCGCGGCCTCTTCGTTGGGTCGCTCAATCTTGATCTTCACGTCCAGGCGACCAGGCCGCAAGATCGCGGGGTCGATGAGATCTTCGCGGTTCGAAGCGCCGATCACGATGACGTTCTTCAGCGTTTCGACACCGTCGATCTCGGCGAGCAACTGCGGGACCACGGTCGACTCCATGTCCGAACTGATGCCGCTGCCCCGAGTGCGGAACAGGGATTCCATCTCATCGAAGAAGACGATGACGGGCCAACCCTCTTCGCTCTTTTCGCGTGCTCGCTGAAACACCAGCCGAATCTGGCGTTCGGTCTCACCCACATACTTGTTCAGGAGTTCGGGGCCCTTGATGTTGTAGAAATAGCTGCGAGCCTCTTTGTCACCGGCAACGCTCGGCACCTTTTTGGCCAGCGAGTTCGCGACGGCTTTCGCTATGAGCGTCTTTCCACAGCCGGGCGGGCCGTACAACAAGATGCCTTTGGGAGCCGGCAGGTCGTGCTCGGCGAACAGGTCATGGTGCAGGAAAGGCAGCTCCACGGCATCGGTGATCTGTTCGATCTGGTTATCCAACCCACCGA
>CAWKYX010000008.1:0-30246 GCA_963854265.1 Acidimicrobiia bacterium | reverse complement strand
AGCCATCGAACACCGCATCAACACCATCCCCAGACGCAGCCTCAACTGGGCCACCGCCCACGACACCTACACTCCAGCTGTCGCGATGACCGATTGAACCGACCCAGACCCCAACTCAACAACTCAACACGTGTTGGATGCGCCCGGCGAGTCTTGGGCCGTTGCGGGCGACCTTTCGCTGTGGGGACTGTCACTCGGTGCGGGCAGAATGCGGGCGTGACTGATGCTGAGATCGCCGGCGAAAAGCCCAAACGCCGCTATGGGACCATTATCAAGCACTTGACCAACGAACCCGACGCCGCGACCGAGCTGATGGCCAAGCTGCCCGACGGCGTGCTGATCCACCTCGGGGCTGCGGTTTCCCGGGAGGTGTCGCGACGCGCCGTGGAGAACGGCGACGAGGACGCCGTGATCGCTGATGCCTTCGAGACAGGTTTGGGGGTCGATGGTATGGGCGCTCCGCCCTGGATCTCGGGGCTCTACGTGCTTTGTCCGGGCAGTCTCATTGCCAAGAGTCGATCTTCGCATCGTTGTCGGTTCGCCAGTATCAATGACAACTGGGTGTGGGAATCCGACATGTTGATCAACGAGGTCAAGCGGTCAACCCCAGGTAGCTCCGATGGCTTCCGTGCCGTTGCCCTCTTGCCCATCGTCGAAGGAACCGAGATCGATGTCGTCAGTGGCCGCCAGCGCCAAGGGCAACACTCAGTCGAACACGTCGTGTCGTGGGAGGTCCGCGACGGCCAGCTGGTCGAGGTCAGCCAGCGGACGGTCAAGACCGCGGGGATGGCCTGACCCGCGTGCAGCGTCGACGCCGCTAGTCGCCCAGTGTCAGCCATATGGCTCCGACGAAGAGGCATGCAACCTCCGTCGCCACCGGCGGCCCCCCTGGTTTGTTAGGGAGCGGTTCGCTAGAGAGCCAAGCGACTCAACTGTCCGGTGCCGAGCTCCATCTGCGACGGCGTATCGCGAGAACGGGTCCGGCGACGATGAACGTCGCCGGGAGGCGACTTAATGTCGTCCAGATGCCGTCGCTGCCCCTGCGATCTGGGCCACGATTGTCCATCAAGAGCACGGTTTGACCGTCATCGGGATCGACCCGGAACCGACCGAACCAGTCCAGGCGCGGCACCCACCTGGCGAGGCGGTGGTTTCGGGGCACGATCAGCTCGCGGGTGTGGTCGCCCGGCGTCACCCAGATCACCAATGCGGCCAACGCGGCCCACGAGAAGACTTGGACACGTGCGCCGATCTGGATGGTGAGGTGGAACGGAATGGCCACCCAGATGGCCAGCAGGCGAGTGCGACGGTGTAGGAATCCCAGGCCGATCACGAACTCGGTGAGGACGGAGGCCTTGGACAGCCAGGACTGGACTGTTCCGTCGGCTAAGGCATCCATGAGCCAGCTGGGTGCGCCTTGGTCGATGGCCAGCTCGCGGTTGTCAATGGCCCGCAGTTGCAGGACACGGCCACTCCACCAGTCCTGGTCGATCACCTTCGACGCGCCTGATGCGCAGTAGACCGCTGCGACCTCGAACCGAACCAGCCACAGCGGCCACAACGGGGTCGCATCGGGCTCGGGTGACCGAAGCCATCGCCGCACGAGTTTGTCGAACGAATAGTGGCGGCCTACCGGCACGATGGCGATGGTGACCAACAAAATCAGCAGAAACGTTCGGTTGTGGGCGAAGTGCGTCTTCGACAAGAAGATGTTGTATCCCACGAACAACGCCGTGTAGCTGGTGGCCAGGCGGGTTGCCAGCCCGACTGACATGGCGATGGCCGAGATAGCGCACGCCCAGAGCAGGACCTCATAGAGCGTTGGCCCCACTTCGGGATACCAGTCGAAGTAGGGGAGGTAGAACCGGTCGGAATAGACGATGCCGTCGCGGGCAGCGGTGAAGGTGTCGCGGAGGTGCAACAACACAACCGGTCCCAACAAGATGCGCAAGACCGACAGCTGCCGAAGGTCACCCACCGTATCGATCTGCTGGTTGAGTCGACGGAATCGGCTCATGGCGAGTCCGCCTCGCTCGTAACTGATGTGAAGCGCGTAACTGATGTGAACACGCGCTCAAACGGTCCGCGACCGTTGTCGGTGTAGGTGACCACGGCTTCGAGGCGCACGGTGGATTGGTCGTCGGGGGTGTTCTCGGCAACCCAGTCGAGGGCACCCTGGAAGTAGCCGAATTGGTTCCGCAAGCCGGAGTCAGCGTGGTGTCGGCCGAAGGGGTTGGTGAGCCCGCGGCCACGCACCATGTCCGACCACCGGTACTCCCATTCTTGGTTTACCGCGACGCGAGCGCCATCAGCCTGCACCCGGACGATGTCGGCCTCCCAGCGGCTCGACTCGGGGAACATCTGGAACCCAAATGTCTTGTGGTCGGAATCGTAGGCAATCACGATCATCGTCAACTGGGCTACGACGACGGCCAAGATGATGAAACGTCGGGCCGCACGGCGGGCCGGGTTTGGGTTCGCCACCCTGCCAGTCAAGTCATCAATTCGGCTGAACACCAGTTGGCGAGACGGCCCGCTGAGCGACGCGCTGGACGGCGCCGTCAGAACTGGTCGAGGAAGTCACCGGCGTTGAGGTCGACGGCTGATTGCCAGCCTTGGGTGAGCATGGCATCGAGGAGCTGCTGGCCCCGGTCGTTGCCGCCTTCGAGCATCTGGATCTGGGTGGCGCTCACGAGGTGCATGAGCATCGACGATCGGTAGTCGTCGAAGCATTGGTCGAACGAGTAGCCCGTGACACCACGGGCGGAGATCGCGTCGTGATATCGCCGAACAAGTGTCTGCTCGTGGCTGCGACGGAACTCGGTGGGTACGTTCTGGCCCAGGAAGTACGCGATGTCGAACGCACCCCGATTGCGCACGGCCAGTTGCCAGTCGAGCACGCAGATGCCAGTGGGCTCGACCAAAATGTTGTCGGGACGCAGGTCGTAGTGGCAAAAGGTCACGGGGCTAGACGCGACGAGCCAGTCGAGGATTTCGGTGTAGCGCCCCGTGATGGCATCGAGCCAGGGCATGCCTGCTGGATCCAACCGATCGCCCCACTGTTGTTTCAAGAGACCGCTCAGGTCGGGAAGCACCTGCCCGAAACCTTTGTAGAGGTCGTTGTTCATCGGTGGTAGCCAGTCGAGCGAATCGAGTTCGGGGGAGTCCCACCAATGGGCATGTAGCTTGGCGATCTCGTCGATGACGGCTTCGGTGTCGGCAAGGCTGATACCCGCCATCTGGTCGAGCTGGCGGGCGTCAGCGACATCTTCAAGCAGGAGCACGAACGGTGCGCCTCCAGGAGCGCCAGTCGCGAAGTGACATGTCGGGACTCGGAGGTCCAGGTCGGACGCGACGTGTTGATAGAAGGCGAGCTCACGCGCGTAGAAGCCGAACGTGGAAGCCAATTCTCGGTTGGAATCTGCAGGTGACTGGGTTTTTGCGATGAGTGTGGCGGGACCGTCGACGCCATCGCCATAGGCAATGTGGAGCCGGGTGACCTCGGCCATCACTCCGACACCCTCACCCAGGTTCTTGGCAGTGACCGTTGTGACCTCGCGTCCGAGAGCGTTGGACAACCAGGGCGCGGTGATGTCGCCTGGTGTTTCGGGGATCACTGGTTCAGGTCCGGTCACGAACGGGGCGGAACGATGCCGTGGAACGGCGCGCCCTCATCAACCCACTGCTGCATCAAGGCCATGAACTTCTCGCCGAAGGGGTCCTCGCCCTGCAGGGGCATGGCAGCGCGTGAAATGGTGAAGTCGAAGGGAGCCAATTCGATCGCTTTCGCGAAGTGTCGTGTGGCCCCGGCATCGTCTCCACTGTGGCGCGCAGTCGCTGCGAGCTTGAAGTGCAGCCGCGCATCGATCTCGTCTTGGGAGAGGTCCTCGATCTCGGTGTCGGCATCGGCGGGAACGAGGTCGTCTCGAACCCAAGCCCGCAGCTGATTGAAGTGGCCCTCGCGAGGTCGGCCCGTGTATTCGACAAACATGTCGGTGCCGAACTCGCTGGCATTGGGGCGGGCGATGCGCCCGTTCTCGTCGATCCACACGACCGTCGGGACGTTCGATATCGCGTAGAGCTCGGTGAGGTTGTGCTCGGGGTCCATCAGCACGGGGTACGTGATGCCCTCGCTGTGACCGCGAATCGCTTCGAGATCCTCGTCGATAGCAACGGCGATCACCTGAAAGCCTTCGTCGCCCAGTTCGTCTTGGAGTTCCTGCCACCCGGGCAGGTCAAATGCGCATCCTCACCAACTAGAGAAGGCGACCAGCAAGCGCTTCTTGCCGGCGTAGTCGGCGAGGCTCCGGCTCACCCCGTCGATGTCGGTGAGGCTGAAGTTGGGTGCAACGCGATCTTTGAGTGCCGCGCTGCGGTCGGTGGCAGGCGCGCCGATCGCGATCGCATTGGTCTCGGGGTCGAGAATCGAGGGCCGGCCCAGGGTCCGGGCCACAGCAGCCAGATCGAGCTTGCCATCAGTCTCGAGCGTGGCGCGCTCAGCGGGAACGCAGAGCTCATCGCGACACAGTCCTTCGTCTTTCAACTCCCAGCCCAAGATGTCCATCAGTGCATCGGTGGCGATGATGGCCCGGGTGCTGTCGATGGTGCCGTCGGTTTCGACGACCTGGTCGGCGATGACCTTGATCATGTTGGTGTCCTCGGTCCGTGGGTCGGCTGACGCGGTGTGTCGACGCTCAGCGTAGAGCCTCGTCGCTGATCGCGTAGAGGTCATCGGCTCCCGCCATCACTGAGGGCAGCAAGCCGTGCACCTGGGGTAGGAGTTGGGTCGCGAAGAAGTGCGCGGTCACGATTTTCGCTTCGAGGAACTCTGTGGCGTATTCGCTGTCACCTTCGGCTGCCAATCGTTGTGCGGCCAACGCGCCCTTGGCCAACAGCCAGCCCCCCACCGTGGTGGCCAACATGCGGAGGTATGGGGTGGCGCCGGCGAGCCCGTCGTCGGAGCGCCCGGCGCCCTTCTCGAGGAGCCAGCGGCCAGCGGCCTGGACGTCGGCGGTCGCGAGTTCGAGACGATCGGCGATCTCGGTGAGGCCGGCGTTGGTGAGCTCCGCGATTGTTTCGCCGATCTGCCCAATGAGCTCTTGGACCACCGCACCGTCGCGCATCGGCAGCTTGCGCCCGACAAGATCCACCGCTTGGATACCGTTCGTTCCTTCGTAGATCGCGCCGATACGGATGTCGCGGTAGTGCTGGGCCGCTCCGGTTTCTTCGATGAATCCCATCCCACCATGTACCTGGAGGGCGAGGCTGGTGAGTTCGTTGCCGAGGTCGGTGCTCCACGCCTTCGACAGGGGCGTGAGAAGGTCGGTGAGTTCTTTCCCAGCTCGCCGGCCCTGTTCGTCGGGGTGGTGAGCACTAATGTCAACGGCCTTCGCGTTGAGATACACCAGGGATCTTGCGGCCTCGATGTTGGCCTTGATCGTCATCAGCATCCGGCGGACATCAGGGTGGTCGATGATCGCGACCGACTCGCCCCTGGCGGTGTCGGGCCGAGTTCCCTGTCGGCGCTCGACTGCGTATTCGAGCGCTTGTTGGTAGGCGCGATCTGCCAGAGCGACACCCTGGAGCCCGATTGCCAGGCGAGCTTGGTTCATCATCGTGAACATGTACCCCATGCCCAGCCGTTCGTGGCCGATGAGGTAGCCAACGGCACCGCCGTTGTCGCCGAACTGCAAGACGCAGGTCGGCGAGCCATGAATGCCCATCTTGTGCTCGATGGAGACGCACTCGACGTCGTTCTTCTCGCCGGGATTGCCATCGGCGTCGGGAATGAACTTGGGGACGATGAACAAGCTGATGCCCCGAGTGCCCGGCGGCGAATCCGGCGTTCGTGCGAGGACCAGGTGCACGATGTTGGCGCTGAGATCGTGCTCGCCCCACGTGATGAAGATCTTTTGACCGGAGATCGACCAGCTTCCGTCGTCGCGAGGTTCAGCTTTTGCGGTCAAGGCGCCGACATCGGAGCCCGCCTGTGGTTCGGTGAGGTTCATCGTGCCCGACCACTCGCTGCTGATGAGTTTGGGCAGGTACGTGAGCTTTTGTTGTTCGCTGCCGTGTGCGCTGAGGGCATGGATGGAGCCCTGGGTGAGCAGCGGGTTGAGCGACAATGCCATGTTGGCGGCAGTCATCATTTCTGAGATTGCGGTTCCAATGACCCACGGGTACCCGGCGCCCCCGTACTCGGGGTCGAAGCTCATCGCACCCCAGCCGCCGGCCACATACTGTTCGTAGGCTTCCCGGAACCCCGGGGGTGCCGTCACGGTGCCGTCGTCGTTGCGGACGGCCCCAACGATGTCGCCGTCGCGGTTTGTGGGGGCGATGACCTCGCCAAAGAAGCGAGCTGCCTCACCCAGGACGTCGGGCAGGATCTCGAGGTCGATATCGGTGAATGCCGGCAGCATTGAGAGGTCGTCGATGCCGACAACCTCTTTCAGTGTGAAAGCCATGTCGGCTATCGGGGCCTGGTAGCCAGCCATTGGATCCTTCGGGCGTGAAGTAGTAGGGCGTCCTATGAGTGAAGAGTCCGAGGGTACCTCTCGCCGCGTCATTCTGCAGGATCCAGAACCATAGGTGCTCAGTCGGCGGGGCCTCGGCTCAGCGGCGGAAGTGGTGCTAGAAACTTGCGCTGGACCAGAGCGAGGACCGGCTATGCGTATTGGATTCATTGGACTCGGCAACGTCGGCGCCAAGCTGGCCGGGAGCCTGGTGCGGAACGGCTTCGATCTCACCGTCCGCGACCTGGACAAGAGCGCAGCGGAACCCTTCCTTGATGCGGGCGCGGCGTGGGCCGAGTCTCCGAAAGACCTGGCTGAGGCGGTTGACGTGGTCATCACCTGCCTGCCCAGCCCGGCTGCGTCCGCCTCGGTCATGTAGGCCGAGG
The DNA here is from genome assembly GCA_963854265.1 of Acidimicrobiia bacterium. Lineage (GTDB taxonomy): Bacteria > Actinomycetota > Acidimicrobiia > Acidimicrobiales > UBA8592 > CAWKYX01. The sequence goes on along the minus strand of CAWKYX010000008.1, from coordinate 23,348 downwards.
ACGAGGTTATCGCAGGGCTGTCTCCTGCCATGGTTTGGGCCGAGATGTCCACCACCGACGAGGCGATCCGGATCTCATCGGGCAACTCATTTGTCCACGAGACCGAGAGTCAGGTCATCTTGAATGGCAGCCGCGACATTAACTTCACGATGGATCTCGTGCTCAAAGACATCTCGCTCTTTCAAGCCATTGCCGACCGCTGCGAGGTGCCCCTCGAGCTATCGCCGCTACTCCTCGACATCTTCACCGACGCCGCGGAAAGGTATGGCGATCGTGAGTGGTCGCCCAATGTCATCCGTCGGCTCGAAGATGCGACAGGGGCCCAGGTTCTGGCCCATGGCTTTCCGGCCGACATAGTCGATGACGAGCCTGAAGAGCCCGGCTACGAGGTTGTACCCGGCGGCGCCCGCCACTGACCTTGGCGACCAAACATCGTTCGTCGGGATCGAGCTCCAGATCGAACTGGTGATCCGCGGTTCGACCGCGGCACCCCGGGGCGTCAACCCGAAGAGTCGAGACGGTCGACGACATGTTTGCGCCGGTGTTCGAACACCAGGGTGGTGCGTTCGTCCACCACTGCTTCGTGGCCCGAGATCTGGCGGAGGACGGCCCGGCGGAGTGACTCGGTGTCGGGCACGGCCACATGCACCAGGGCATCTTCGGCGCCGCTGATGAGGTGGACGGCGATGACTTCGGGCATGGCCCAGACATATTCGAGGAACGCCTCGACGGCCTCGTCGGTCTTGGGGCGCAGCCTGACGAAGACCATGGCCTCGAGGGCTCGGCCGAGGCTCGGGAGGTCAACCTCTGCGTGATAACCCGTGATGACGCCACGCTCCTCGAGGTCCCGGACGCGTTGCAGGGTGGTGGAGGGCGCCAAACCGACTTGGGATGCTAACGACCGATTCGTTCGTCGCGCGTCGGCCATTAGCGACGAGACCAATGCAGCATCGGTGTCGTTCATTCGGTCACTGCTCACGAGTCACCCTTCCGCGCAGAATATTCACCGAATAATCGTATCAATTACAGAATGAAGTTCGAAACTCTGGACCGTTCGACGCGCAGTTGCGATACTTCGACACGTCCGCACCGCAGTGAGGTACCCATGGCAGCGACCGAGCCCTACAAACTCGAGGACCGTTACCTGGCCGATCACGGCACGGTCTTTCTCACGGGGATCCAGGCTCTTGCCCGGCTGCCGCTCGAGCAGCTGCGCGCCGACCAACGAGCTGGACTCAACACCGCCGCCTTGGTCTCGGGGTATCAAGGGTCGCCACTGGGCGGCTATGGCGAGGCGGTAGATCGGGTTGCCAGCGCCTCGCCCGACCTGCCGTTGAAAGTTCGGCGCGGCATGAACGAGGAGTACGCCGCCACCACCATCATGGGGACTCAGCTGGCATCGGCTCGGCCCGATGCGCGCTACGACGGGGTCATTGGCATCTGGTATGGCAAAGCACCCGGTGTCGACCGTGCTGCCGACGCGCTCCGTCATGGGGTGTACGCCGGCACCTCGATGAATGGGGGAGCTATAGCGTTGGTCGGTGACGATCCGCTGGCCAAGTCCTCGACTGTTCCGTCCTCCTCGGCAGGTTTGCTGGCCGACATGCACATGCCGCTGCTGTACCCGGGCGATCCAGGCGAAGCGCTGGACCTTGGAAGACACGCCATCTCGCTGTCGCGAGCGACCGGGCTGTGGTCTGCGGTCAAGATTGTTGCCGCCGTGGCCGACGCCACAGCAACTGTTGTGCTCGACCCGGACCGGGTCAACCCGATCTTCCCGCTGATCGACGGCGAGCGCTACCAGCACGTCCCCGACGGGCGCCTCCTGACGCCGCACACCATTGACATCGAACGCGAGATCATGGAGGTCCAGTACGAGCTCGCCCGCGAGTATGCGTCGGAGAACGAGCTCAATCACCTCACCACCAACCCGTCCGATGGCTGGATCGGGATCATGGCATCGGGCATTTCCTACCGCGAGGTACGCGAGGCGTTGGCCCGCCTCGGCCTCCCCGACGAAACAGCCATCAGTGGGGCAGGTATCCGGCTGCTCAAGATGGGCATGCCGATGCCGTTCAACCAACGGACGGTGCGCGAGTTCGCCCGCGGGCTCGAGCAGATCCTGGTGATTGAAGAGAAATCCCCCAACATGGAGAGCCTGCTCAAAGACGCGCTCTACGCGCTGAGCGATCGCCCAATCGTGGTGGGCAAGCAGGACGAACGCGGCCAGATTCTGTTGCCGGCCTACGGTGCCCTCGATGCCGACAAGATCATGCCCATCTTGCGGGCTCGCTTGGCCGACCGTATTGGTGATCGTCTCACCCCAGAGGTGCAGGAACGTAGCCGCACGCTGATCCCGCTGTCGGTGCAGCGCGCCCCTGCATTCTGTTCGGGATGCCCGCACAACCGCAGCACCGAGACTCCCGACGGTGCCGCGTTCGGAGCCGGCATTGGCTGTCACACGATGACGCTGTTCATGGACCCGGACCGGGTCGGCGACATGGTTGGCATCACCTGTATGGGCAACGAAGGTACGCAATGGATTGGTATGGCCGACTACGTCGAGACCGATCACCTCTTCCAGAACCTGGGCGATGGCACGTACTTCCACTCGGGCCAGCTCGCGGTCCAGGCAGCGGTCGCCAGCGGCGTCAACATCACCTACAAGCTCCTCTACAACGGCACGGTCGCGATGACCGGCGGCCAGGACCCGGAGGGCCAGATCGGCGTCGAGGCGGTCGCGCACAAGCTGCTCACAGAGGGTGTGGCGCGTGTGCTCATCACTACAGAGGACCGCGGCCGTTACCGGCGCCGAGACCTTCCTCGGGGCGTCGAGGTCTGGGGCCGCGAGCGGTTGATCGAAGCTCAGGAGCTTCTTGCCAAGGTCCCCGGGACCACCGTGTTGATCCACGACCAAGCCTGTGCGGCCGAGAATCGCCGAGCCCGCAAACGCGGCCTGCTCGAAGCACCAAACCAGCGGGTGGTGATCAATGCCCGGATATGCGAAGGCTGTGGCGACTGCGGTCAAGTCAGCAACTGTCTGTCGGTTCAGCCGGTCGAAACCCCCTTCGGGCGAAAGACCGAGATCGATCAGACCACCTGCAACCTCGACTACTCGTGTCTCGAAGGCGACTGCCCATCGTTTATGGCGGTCAAATACAAAGAGCCCGGTCGACTGGCCAAGCTCTTTGGTCGAGATCAGGGTCCGACAGCGGCTGGGCCCGTGGCCCCCTCATCGGGACCAACACCACCTGATGCTCCGGACCCGGAGTTGGTGGTTCCCGAAGACGACTTCGCCATGCGGATCACGGGCATTGGCGGGACCGGTGTAGTCACCGTCGCCCAAGTGCTTGGTACCGCAGCGATGCTGGCCGGCTACAACGTCCGGGGTCTGGACCAAATCGGCTTGTCACAAAAGGCCGGTCCGGTGCTCAGCGACGTGCGGTTGTCCCGTTCGGGGCCGACCCCCACCAACCGGTTGGGTCGGGGTCAGGCCGACCTGCTCCTCGCGTTCGATCAGCTGGTGGCGGGGTCCGACCGCGGTCTGCTGGCATCGGACAAGGCTGCCACGGTGGCGGTCGGGTCGACATCAACCACACCGACAGGCGACATGATCACCCATCTCGATCTGGCGCTGCCCAGTGTGGACGAGTTGGTCGATCGCATCAACACCCAAACTCGCGATGGTCACCACTGGGCGGACGCGCAAGCAATCACCGAGGACATCTTCGGACAATCGACAACGGCGAACATGTTCGTCGTCGGGATGGCCGTGCAGGCAGGTGCGCTTCCGATCGGCGCTGGCTTCGTTGAGCAAGCGATCACACTCAACGGAGTTGCGGTGGATAGCAACACGGCAGCGTTCAGGTGGGGGCGCGCACAGGTGTTCGATCCTGCGGCCGTCGAGGCAGCGCGACTTCGCCAGCGCGGTGAAGCCGTCGAGTCCGAGATCGAAGCGTTGACGCCAGATGTCCGCGCCAGGCTCGACAGTCTGGCGGTCTCAGGCGATCTCTTGTCGGAGCTCGACATGTACGCCGCTGAGCTCGTTGGTTGGGGCTCGGCATCGACCACCGAGACGTGGCTGGGAACGATCGAGAATGTTCGCGCAGCTGAACGCTCGGTAGCTGGGTCCAGTCAATCCTTGACCGCCGCCGTCGGGGCCGGCCTGTTCAAGCTCATGGCCTACAAAGACGAGTACGAAGTTGCTCGCCTCATGACCGATCAGGCTGCTCTGCGCGAGGCCAACGAAGCGGCCGGAGCCGGCGGCTCGGTCGCCTGGAAACTCCACCCGCCGATTTTGCGTGCGCTCGGCATCAACAAAAAGATCAGTGTCGGATCTTGGGCCACCCCTGGTGTTCGTGTGCTCGCCAAGGGCAAGCGACTCCGTGGCACGATGCTCGACCCATTCCGCTGGCCCGAAGTCCGCAAGATCGAGCGAGCACTACCAGGCGAGTACGTCGAGGCAATCGAGCATGTACTTGCCACGTTGAGCACCGCCAACCTCGATGCTGCTGTGGCGGTCGCCGACCTGCCCGACCTGGTCCGAGGCTACGAAGACATCAAGTTGGCCAACGTCGAAATCTACCGGGCCCGACTGGGCGAAGCTCTCGAGGGCTTCGCTGGCTAAAACGCAACCACGCCCATTCCCATTTCGGTGATCTGTCGGGTCCTAGCCATGCCCGCACGGTACTCAATGGGGTCGGACGCGATCGTCAGGCTTGGCCCAAGATCTGACGGGCCAACTGGTTGGCAGCTTGGGCGGGTGATACGGAACGCTCCGCAGCCTGAGCCAACAAGGCCTGCCCGGCATAGGTAGCCATTGCTGACCTGGACGCTGCCGCCAAGAGCTGTTCGACCCGGTTCGCCACTTCCATCTCCAGGCGGCCAGCTCGGCGGCCTTCGAGGCCGCCGGTCGTCTCGAGGTGTGCCCGGTGTGCTTCTACCGCTTCCCAGACTTCGGGGGCACCGGTGCCGTCGATGGCCGATGCCATGACGATGGGGGGCCGATAGCCGGTGCCGTCTTCTTGGCCCGTCATGTGGCTCAGGTCCAACATGAGCTCGAGATCTCGGCGGGCGTCATTGGCTCCGGGTCGGTCCGCCTTGTTGACGACGAATACGTCGGCCACCTCAAGCAGGCCGGCCTTGTTGGCCTGGACGGCGTCGCCCCAACCCGGGGTCACGACGACCACGGTGGTATCTGCTGCACCGGCAACATCGACCTCTACCTGCCCAACGCCAACGGTTTCGATAATGATGGGGTCATAGCCAGCGGCATCGAAGACCCGGACTGCGCCCGGAACGGCTAGCGCAAGCCCGCCGGAGTGCCCACGGGTAGCCATCGAGCGGATGAAGGCGGCTTCGCCAGCGATGTCGTCCATGCGGATCCGGTCACCCAAGATCGCGCCACCGGTTAGGGGTGATGAGGGATCGACGGCGAGGACGGCTGGTCGGACACCTTTCTCCGGAAGGAGACGTGTGAGCTGGCCGGTGAGCGTCGACTTTCCGGCACCGGGAGCGCCGGTTATCCCGACCACGTGTGCGTTGCCCGATACAGGGTGGGCCAACTCGGTGACCTCGTCAGCTGCTGATCCACCTCGCTCGACATGGGTGAGTAGGCGGCCCAGGGCGCGCCGTTCGCCGGCGATGGCTCGGTCGAAAACTTCCGATGTCGAGAGGCCGCGAAGGGTCACGCCGAATTGCGCGAGGTTGCGACAGCATCTCGAACCAACTGCACCACGTCTTCGGCGGATGCACCGGGACCGATGACGGCAGCGACGCCTTGATCAGTGAGTTCGTCGAGATCAACGTTAGGAACGATGCCGCCGACGATCACTGGGAGGTCCACGTCAGCTGCTGCGAGCGCCTTGACCATGGCGGGGGCCAACGTGAGGTGGCCCGCGTTGTGCATCGAGAGGCCAATGGCGTCGGCGTCCTCTTCCTCGGCAGCGGAGACGATGCTGTCGGTGGTCTGTCGCAGCCCGAGGTAGATGACTTCCATGCCGGCATCTCGCAGAATGCGAGCCACGACCTTGATCCCGCGGTCGTGTCCGTCGAGACCAAGCTTGGCAAGGATGATTCTGATGTTCTGCTCGGGCATCAGACGATGGCCTTCTCGACGTAGGTACCGAACACAGATTCCATCGCCCACGAGATCTCTTCCTCGGTGGCGTAGGTCTTGACGGCGTTGATGATGGACGGCATCACGTTGGTTGTGGGCTCGGCTGCCGCAGCGGTGACCGCGGCCAGGGCGTCGCTCACCGCCTGGTCGTTGCGACGGAGCTTGACGTCGGTGAGGCGCTTCAGCTGATACTCCTCGGTCTCGCTCCCGATCCGCAGCAGGTTGGCCTCGGCTTCGTCGTTGCCTTCGGTGAACTCGTTGACCCCAACAATGATGCGACGGCCGGCGTTGACTTCGCGTTCGAAGCGGTATGCCGAGTCGGCGATTTCACCGACGAAGTAGCCGTTCTCGATGCCCTCGTAGCAACCCTCGAGGATGGATCCGTTTCCGAGTTCGAGGAGGTGGTCGAAGATGGCTTCGGCTTGGCGTTCCATCTCATCGGTCATCCACTCGACGTAGTCCGAGCCCCCAAGGGGATCGGCCACATTGGTGACGCCGGTTTCCAGAGCGACGATCTGCTGGGTCCGCAGCGCGATGCGCGCCGCCTTCTCACTCGGCAGAGCGAGGGCCTCATCGAAGCTGTCGGTGTGCAACGACTGGGTGCCGCCCATTGCCGCGGCGAGGGCCTGCATGCCGACACGAGCAATGTTGTTCTCGGGCTGCTGAGCAGTGAGCGAGACGCCCGCGGTTTGGGTGTGGAAGCGGCACAGCATCGCCCGCTCGTCGGTGGCGCCGTAGCGCTCCTTCATCCAGCGGGCCCAGATTCGGCGTGCGGCACGGAACTTGCCGACCTCTTCGAAGAAGTCGATGTGGCTGTTGAAGAAGAAGCTGAGGCGTTTGCCGAAGACGTTGACGTCTTCGCCTGCCGCGATCGCAGCCTCGACGTAGGCAAACCCGTTGGCGAGCGTGAACGCGAGCTCCTGGGCTGCAGTCGAGCCGGCTTCGCGGATGTGGTACCCCGAGATTGAGACCGGGTGCCACTTGGGCATCTCGGCGGTGGTGTACTGCACCATGTCGGTGACGATGCGCATGGAAGGCCGCGGCGGGTAGATGTACTCCTTTTGCGCCTGGTATTCCTTGAGAATGTCGTTCTGGATGGTGCCGGCAAGTTGCGCCGGACTGAGTCCATTCTGTTCGCCCACAGCTACGTACATGGCCAACAGGACAGCGGCCGGCCCGTTAATGGTCATCGAGGTCGATACTGCCGACAAGTCGATGTCGCGGAAGAGGTCTTCCATGTCGGCGAGGGTGTCGACGGCAACGCCCGCGCGGCCGACTTCGCCCAGCGACCACGACGAGTCCGAGTCGCGGCCCATGAGGGTGGGCATGTCGAATGCGGTCGACAGGCCAGTGCCGCCGTTTCGGAGGATCTCTTTGAACCGACCGTTGGTGTCGTCGGCGGTGCCGAATCCAGCGAACATGCGCATGGTCCACAAACGCGAGCGGTACATCGTGGGATAGATGCCACGGGTGTAGGGGTATTGGCCGGGGTAGGGGCCATCGCCGTAGACCGCGTCGACGGGCACACCGGACATGGTCTCGAAGGGTGTGTCGCGCAGGTGCGCCGCGTTGTAGGAATCGAGCCACGCAGCTTTGAGCTCGTCATTTGTCTGCGGGTTGTCGGGCATCAACAAGAACTCCTGTATCGGGTGGGCGGCGGGTTCGGACTGCGGCACGAGGGGGCAACTTCGGTACCCGAATTCGGCGCCTATCTTTTATTGCACCATACTCGAACCGCGAAATACTTGGACGTCCAAGTATTTCCCCCATATGGTACACGCCATGGGACTGGACTTCGACCCCATCGCGGAAGCGCGGCGCAACTGGGATGACCATGGTTGGGTGGCGGGCGATGCCATGGTTGCAGCCACGTCGATCACGCGGGCTCACCAGATCGTTCTTGGCCGGGTCAACACGATTCTTGGGCCGTTGGGGCTGAACTTCAGCAGGTTCGAAGCTTTGGCACTGCTGTCGTTCTCCCGCTCTGGAGCGCTGCCGCTGGGCAAGATGGGCGAGCGCCTTCAAGTGCACCCGACCAGCGTCACCAACACCATCGACCGGCTCCAGCGCGACGGGTTGGTCGAGCGGGTGGCGCACCCCACGGACGGCCGAACAACACTGGCGTCGCTGACGGCCGCTGGACACAAGTTGGTTGTCCAAGCCCAGGCCGCGCTTGCGGCCATCAACTTTGGGCTCGACGGGCTCGACCATGGTGGCCTGCGGGCCGTCGGCGCTGACATTCGGCCCCTTCGTCAACACGCGGGCGACTTCTGAGCAGACGCCGTGGAAGTCGGAGTGGTCGCTGCCCGTCATGATCGCCTCCGCGATGCCGATGGAAGACCATGCGCTTCACTGCCACCGCGTCCGCCGCAGCGGTCATCATCCGCCCCCACACAGCGCTTATCGCTGCAGTCCTCGGCCTGACGGTTGCATGGCGACGGCGGGCGCTCGGTCCAGTCATCCGGATGGGCGCCTCGACCGCCCTCGGCCTCGTTGCTGTGATGCTCTACAACCAATGGGTTTGGGGATCGCTGTCGATCTCGGGGGGCTATGGCTCGGCCTTCACTGACCGGGCTCGGGGAACGTCGCCGCTCACCCTCGGTAGTCGGATCATCGAATTGCTGGTCGACCTGGACCACGGCATCTTCGTGTCCTCTCCCATCGTCGCGTTGGCGTTGGTCGCTCTGGTAGTCGCGGGCCGCAAGGGCTACCCGGACTGGGCCATCGGCGCCGCCTTGGGTGGAGCGATCTATCTACTTGTCCAGATCCAGGCCAATAGAGCGTCCGGCGGGAACCACATCTTTGGGTACCGCTATCCGCTCGAAGCCATCATTGCGGCAGCGCCGTTACTGGCCTTTGCCACCCATCGGCTCGTGGCCACTCGAGGCACGGGAGTGCGTCGAGCGTTCGTGGTTCTGGCAAGCGTGTCGATCATCGCCCACGGCTACGGCGCTGTGTTCGTGACCGCCTGACACGACACGAGATTCCGCCCGTGGATGCCTTCGTCAGTCGAGGCGACCGCAGGCAATGGCAGCTTCTTCGGCTGCGGTGACCTGCTCGTCTACGAGGTCCAGCCCTGAGCTCCAGAATGTCGGGTCCTCGAGGTCGCAATCGACGATCTTGCCCAGCTCGTGGGGCGGCATTGATCCGCCCGACGACAACAGTTCTAGGTAGCGCGGAATGAATGATTCGCCTTGCTCTCGGTACCGCTGATACACCGACAACGCCAGAAGTTGGCCGTACGCGTACGCATAGACGTAGCCAGGTGAACCAATGAAGTGCGGGACATAGCTCCACCAGCTGCGGTAGTTGTCGGTGACCTCGACGGCATCGCCCATGAAGTCGGTCTGCGAGGTTGTCCACAGGTCGCCGAATCGTTCGACAGAAAGTTCCCCGACCTCGCGGCGTTCAGTGTGCACTGCATGTTCGAAACGGTTCATTGCCACTTGGCGGAACACCGTGGCAATGGACCCCTCGACTGCCTCTGCAAGCAGGGCCAATCGTTCCGTCGGGTCGTCGGTCGTCTCAAGGAGGCGCTCGAAGGTGACCGTCTCGCCAAAGACCGAAGCCGTCTCGGCCAGCGTGAGCGGCGTGAACTGGTGATAGATGCCTTGTGGTCGCGAGAGCATTGCATGGAGGCCATGGCCGAGTTCGTGGGCCAGCGTCAGGACGTCGCGGCGTTGGCCGGTCCAGTTGAGCAGCACGTACGGATGATGTTCCGGCACGGTGTACGCACAGAAAGCGCCCGGACGCTTGCCCGGCGCTGTGGGAGCATCAATCCAGCCCTCGCTGATGAAGCGTTGGGCGGTGTCGGCGAGCTGAGGTGAGAACGATCGGTACGAATCAATGACGAGTTGGGACCCTTCTTTCCAGCCGATCGGCGCCTCGCTGGTCGCGAGGCTTGCCATACGGTCGTAGTCCGCCAGCTGATCGACACCTAAGAGACGGGCCTTGAGCCGGTACCACCGTCTTGCGATTTCATAGCGGTCGACGACGGCGTCGACCAAGGCCTGTACTGATTCGTCTGACGCCTCGTTGGCGAGGTTTCGCGACGACACCCACGACGGGTACGCCCGTAGCCGATCTTCGGTGGCCTTGTCGGCGGCGATGGTGTTGAAGATGTAAGCCCGAGTGCGGATACCGGGTTGCAACCCATTGGTGACTGCCTGCGCAGCAGTCTGGCGAACGGCACGGTCCGGATCGCTCAGCCGGCTGAGTCCCTCCATGAGGGTGATGGTGGAGGTCTCGTCGACTTGGTCGCGGTCGCCTGAACTGGTGGGCAGGTCGACGGTGATGTCGGAGCTGAGTTCGGAGAACAGACGCACCCATGCGCTGACGCCGGTTACGTCCTTCTCGGTCCCCATGCGCTCTTCGGGCTCGGTCAGGACATGCGCTCGGTATCGACGCAGCGAGCGCAGGTAGTGCTCGCAGAATTCGAGGCCAGGCTGGGCTAAGAGCGCGTCTGCGGCGGCATCGTCGACCTCGACCCACTCGAGCTCAAAGAAGAGCAGCCGAGTCGCAAGGGCGGTGGCTCGTTCTTGCACCCGTTGCATGAGCGCGCCGTTGGCGGGGTCGGCGGTGTCTACCGAGAATCGTAACGACGCGTAGTTGCCGGCTCGCCCCAGGACTTCCTGCAGCCGAGCGGAGCGTTCCATGTAGGTCGCGAGGTCGGCTCCGGAGAAGTCCGAAACGCGGCCACGGGAGGCCTCGAGTTCATTGACCAGCTCATCTGCGGTATCTAACACGGCATCGATTTCTTGTCCGCCGAGCAGCGGTTCAAGATCCCAACGCACGTCGCCGGCGGTGAGATCGAGATCGGGGGTATCGAGGGTCATAAAGGCGCCTCTCCTGGTGGGAGTGCGGAGCGCGCACGAGGTCGTGGCCCGTCCGAGGAAGGCCAACCGTACCGGGCGGTATCCACCGGAACGACTCACCGGATGCGGCTCACAAGCCCTGGCGGGCTGCCGATGGAACGTCATGCGCAGGTTTTCAGTAGCCCTCCTGACGGCCGTGGTTGTGCTCACCGGTTGTGGGGGCACACCCAATGAGCCCACCTCCGAGGCGGGCTCCGCCCGGACCGCAACACCTACGGTTGGCGTAGAAGAAACGCCAGAAGACATTCCTTTCGTGGCGTCTTCGTTGACCATCACCGGTGACACAGGCGCGCTCGTTGTTGCTGGCGAAGTTGTCGAGATCGATCATTTGGTCCGCAACCTGGCTGGCAACTCGCGTAGCGCTGCGTTCCGAGTGAGCACTGAGTCTGTCGATCTCGTCGTTGAACTCTCTGATGACTCGAGTCGGCTCAAGGCCGGCGAGATCGAAGCCCTCGCATCGATCGTCACCATCCCTGACGACGCCCAGCCTGGCCAGGTGTATGAGTACGAGGTCCTCGTAGCCAACGTTGAAGACACGTCCGACCGGAGTGTCACCGCGATTCAGCTGCTTGTCGTGGAAGCCGCTGGGGACCGCCCGACCGCTGGCGCCGACGCCGGCATCACCGCGATGAACGAACGCGTCGTTGTCTATGTGGTCGGCGATGATTCAGATCCCGATGGCGACTTGGACCTTCAGTCCCTGCGAGTGGTCGCGGGCGGCTTTGCTGCGGATCAGATCTCCGGGGACGGCAACGGGACCATCACCTACATCCCGTTCGCGAACGTCACCGGCAGAGATTTCGTGATGTATGAGATCTGTGACGACGAGGCTCGTTGTGACCCGACGTTGTTGACCATCGACGTGACTGACTGAGTTGTTCCGACGCCTGTTACAACAGCGTCGCGATGGCGTGAATCACGACGCCCACGAGGCCGCCAACGGCGGTGCCATTGATCCGGATGAACTGTAGGTCGCGGCCCACCTGGAGCTCGATGCGCTCGCCCGTTTGGTCCGCATCCCACCGGGCCACCGTCGACGAGATGAGCGACGCGACCTCGCCCTCGGACTGGTTGACCAGATAGCGGACGACCCGCTCGATCCACGCGTCCACTTTGGCCTGCAGCGCTGGGTCGGTCATGAGCGTCTCACCCGCATGGACGAGCGCGGCTTCGAGGCGGTATCGAAGCTCGGACTCGGGGTCGACTGTGGCATCCATGAGGCCGGTCTTGATGTGATCCCAGATCGAGTTGAGCCACGCTCGAACTTCGGGATGTGTCAGGATCTCTGCCTTGAGTTCTTCGCCGCGGCGCTGGAGTTCGGGTGATTCGCGAAGGCGCACGGCAAGGTCACGTGCTCGCTGGTCGACGAGCCCACGCAACTGGTGATCAGGCTTGGCCAAGACGTCAGCAACGAGGCTGGTAATGCCAGTCGTGATCTTGGAAAAGACCCGGTCGTCAATAGTCTCGGGAACCCACCACGGCGACTCCTCGTACAGCCGCTGTCGCAGGACTTCGTGATGCTCGGTTACCAGCTTGTCGACGCCACGGAGCGTGGCATCGAACGCCACTTGATTATGGCCGCCTTCGATCGCTACCTCGAGGCCCCGACTTGCCAATGGCGCGAGCTCGATGGTCTCGAGCCGTCGGGCAAGCAGTTGCCCGACGCCGGCGGCGACATCGTCGTCGTCGAGGAAATCGGTGACTCCACCAAAGACGGCGGGCGTCTGTTCACCGATGCGGCGAGCGTTCTCGGGCTCAGCGAGCCAACGGCCCAACCGTTCAGCCGGTCCGAAGTCGCGAACTCGAGCGCCGACGAGGTCGTCGTTGAGGAAGTTGTCCTGGACGAATGATCCGAGACTCTCGCCGATTTGATCCTTGCGGTTGGGAATGATCGCCGTGTGGGGAATCGCTATGCCCAGCGGATGACGAAACAGCGCGGTGACGGCGAACCAATCGGCGACGCCGCCGACCATGGCGGCTTCGGCAGCTGCCTCGACGTAGCCGGCAAAGCCATCGCCATCGGTCGTGAGGCGGATCAACGCGAATGCGGCGGTGACCAACAACAACAGCCCGGTAGCGCGCCGTTTCATGCGCCGAAGGTCGGCCGCTCGGCCTACATCGGCAGATGGCATGGCACGGCTTGTGTTGGTCAGGGCGGGGGTACTCACAGCGTTCTCAAGTGTATGGGGCGCCGTCGATGGGCCCGGCCCGGGCATCGGGGGCTGCTGGAGAGCAGCCGTCTCGGCAGTTGGCTACCGTGCCAGCGGATGCCATCGAGGGAGACCACCTTGTATCAAGAACTGCGTTCTGTCTGGGATGAATTGACCAGTGTGGGCAGCCAGTTCGAGATTGCCGAAGTCGAAGTGCGTGGTCAGATGTTGAAGACCTACAAACACCAGCCTCCGTCGCTGCGCGAGTTGTGGTTGATGAGCGCCGCACACGGTGACGCCGACTACCTCGTCTATGACGACGAGCGCATTTCCTACACCGAGGCACATCGCCAGGTCCCACAGATCGCGAACTGGCTTCGAGACAAAGGCGTCGTGCAGGGTGACCGAGTTGCCATCGCAATGCGTAACTATCCGGAGTGGTTGCTGGCCTACTGGGCGTGCGTCAGCACCGGGATCGCATGCGTTGGCATGAACGCCTGGTGGGTTGGCCCAGAAATGGTCTACGGAATCAACGACGCTGACCCGAAGGTCATCATCGCCGACAGCGAATGCCTTGAGCTGGCGGTGTCGGTGAGCGACCAGATCGGCGACCGCATTCTGGTCGGTGTCCGCGTCGAAGATGTGCCTGACGGTGTTGTGGCTTGGGACGAACTCACCCACGGTGATGCGCCGCTACCCGACGTCTCGATCGATCCAGATGAAGATGCCTGCATCTTCTACACATCGGGCACCACTGGTCGTCCAAAGGGTGCCCAGCTCACTCACCGCGGCTGTGTGGCAAACGTCATGAGCTTGGCGTTCGCCAACGCTGCACAGGGCCAGGCGGCAAAGCTCGCCAACGGACCTCGACCGGGAGGGCGTCCGACCCCAGCCGGGCCATCGGCGCTGATTGTGACGCCCCTGTTCCACGTGACCGCCAACAACTGTGTCGCGCACGCGATGACCCTGGTCGGCGGCAAGCTGGTCCATCTCTACAAGTGGGACCCGGGAGAGGCTCTGCGCCTGATTGAGGCCGAACGAATCACCACGATCTCCGGGGTCCCGGTCATGTCCCGAGAACTCATGGCGCACCCTGACTTCGCATCTCGAGACACCTCGACGCTGACTTCGCTTGGTGGCGGCGGTGCTCAACTCCACCCCGACCTCGTGCAGAAGATCGAGGATGAGGTGACCAATGCTCGCCCCAGTACGGGCTACGGGATGACCGAAACGTCAGGGATCATCACCGCGATTTCGGCCGACTTCTTCGTTGATCGGCCTGACAGCGCAGGGCGGGTAATGCCCTGCTATCAGGCCAAGTGTTTCGATGATGAAGGAAACGAGGTCCCGCTCGGTCAACTCGGCGAACTGTGGGTGAAAGGAGCCCAGGTCGTCAAGGGCTATCTCAACCAGCCGCAGGCCACCGCCGAGACCATCACCGATGGGTGGCTCCACACGGGTGACATCGCACGAATGGACGAGGATGGCTTCATTTACATCGTCGACCGCAAGAAGGACATGGTGCTCCGAGGGGGCGAGAATATCTATTGCGCCGAGGTCGAGGTGGCCGTGTTCGAACACGGCGCGGTGGTTGAGACCAGCGTCTTCGGCGTGCCCGACGATCGTCTCGGCGAAGAAGTCGGAGCCGCCGTGGTCGTGGCCGAGGGAGCCGAGCTGGACGCAGAAGCGTTGCGTGCCCACCTCACGCAGCTGATCGCGAAACATAAGGTCCCCCGGTACATCTGGTTTCAGACCGAGCCCCTGCCCCGAAACGCCAGTGGCAAGTTCCTCAAACGCGAATTACGTGCGGCTTTGGACCCAGCCAACGCCACCTGAGCTACCAATCCACCCTTCGTGACCCTGCCCCATCGCGCGATGGGGGTTAGACGATGGGGAAGTGGCAGGCGACCCACTGGTCGGTGCCGTTGGATACTTGGGCCATTTGCGGCTCTTCGATGCCACAGATTTCTTGGGCACGGGGGCAACGGGTACGGAACCGGCAGCCGCTCGGTGGGTCCATGGGTGAAGGCAACTCGCCCCCGAGCACCTCTGCGCCATCGGCATGCTTGTTTGTCGGGTCTGGGACCGCCGCCAGGAGTAGACGGGTGTAGGGGTGGGCCGGCGAGTCGTACAGAAGGTCGCCGTCGCCGATCTCGCACAGCTTGCCGAGGTACATCACGGCGACTCGGTCCGAGATGTTCTTCACCACGGACAGGTCGTGGCTGATGAACAGCAACGTGATTCCGTACCGTTCCTTCATGTCCTCGAGTAAGTTGAGGATCTGCGCCTGGACCGACACGTCCAGCGCCGACACCGGCTCGTCACAAATGACGATCTTGGGGTCCAGCACCAGCGCTCGAGCCACCGAGATTCGTTGACACTGGCCGCCCGAATACTCGTGCGGACGTTTCTCGCGTGCCATCTCGAGATCTAGCCCGACCGCTTCGATGATCTCGACCACGCGATCTTCGGTGAACCCGGCGCCGCCGCTGGTGCCCCAGACGGCAATGCCCTCAGAGACGATGTCGAATACTTTCCTGCGAGGGTTGAGCGAAGAGATCGGATCTTGAAAGATCATCTGGATATCTGGACGCATGCGCCGCAGATCTTCGCCCTTCAGCGTGGCGAGATCCTTGCCTCCATAGAGGACTTTGCCCGAGGTCGGCGGCGGCAGTTGGACGACCGCTTTGGCCGTGGTGGACTTCCCGCAACCTGACTCACCGACGAGCCCGAGTGTTTCACCCTCGCTCACGTCGAAGCTGACGTCGGACACGGCGTGAACCACACGGCCCTTCCCAGCAGGGAATTCCTTCACCAGGTGTTCGACCCGCAAGATGATGCCGGGGTCGTCGCCCCTGAGGTGGGCTGTCCCTGATCCGGCCATTAGCTGCTCGCCTCGCTTTTGGGCCGGACACGAAGGCCCGTTGCGGTTGCTCCGCGTTCTTGATTGATCGCAAGTGCCTCAGCGCTGGCGTCGGTACCGACAGGGAAATAGCACGCATAGCGGTGTTCGCCGGCATGTTCGAGCGGTGGGCTCTCCTCGAGGCATCGACCCTGGGCGTACCGGCACCGCGGCGAGAATCGGCAACCTGGGGGCGGGTTGACAATGTCGGGCGGGGCGCCGGCGATTGGCATCAGTCGGGTGTGCTTGGCCTGGTCGAGGCGGGGGGACGAGGCCAGGAGAGCCTCGGTGTAAGGGTGGCGCGTCTCGGCGAACAGGGTGTCGGTGGCTGCGTGCTCCATCACCCGCCCGCCGTACATCACCAAGACTTCGTTTGTTCGCCCCCGTGCAATGCCGAGGTCGTGGGTGATCAACGTCATGGCCATGCCCCGTTCGGCCTGGAGCGACGTGAGGAGGTCCAGGATGTATTTCTGCACAGTGACATCGAGCGCTGTGGTGGGTTCGTCAGCTACGAGAAAGTCCGGCTCGGCAGCCAGAGCAATAGCGATCATCACGCGTTGGCGCATGCCGCCCGAGAGCTCGTGGGGATAGGAATTCAGCCGCTCGGCGGGCGACGATATCCCAACGGCGGTGAATAGCTCGATGGCCTTCGCCGTTGCCTCGGCCTTGGTGAGGCCGAGGTGCTGGCGCAAAGGCTCGCCTATCTGCTTGCCAACCTTCATGACCGGGTTCAGCGATGTCATCGGGTCCTGGAAGATCATGCCGATCCGCTTACCCCAGAGCGCTTGGCGGTCCTGGTTGACGATCTCTCGGCCGTCGAAGAGCACAGAGCCTTCTTCGATCTGGCGAGAGCTCGAGATCAGGCCCATGATGCCGCGGTTCAGCACGGACTTTCCCGATCCGGATTCGCCGACGATTCCCAACGTCTGCCCGGCCCGTAGGGTGAACGTGACCCCATCGACAGCTCGGGCGAGGCCGCGCTCGGTGCGGAACCCGACGCGATAATCGGTGACTTCCAGCAGCGGCTTGTCGGCGGTCATAGGGCGAGCTCTTTGACGTCGAAGTAATCGCGGAGGCGGTCGCCGGCGAAGTTGAGCGCGACCACGGTCAAGAACAAGACGATGATGGGGCCGAACGCCACCCACGGAGAAGACTCGAGCGTTCGTGTGCCCGAGCCGGTCAGGATCAGCTTCCCCCAGGTGCTCCCGCTTTCGACCGAGAGACCAAGAAACGCCAGACCACCCTCGGCCACGACAGCGACAGCGACACCGAGGAGCGTGAGCGCTGCCATGGGGATGACAACGTTTGGAAGGAGCTCGCGCAACAAGATGCGCGAGTTCTTCGCGCCGATCATCCTTGCTGCGATCACGAATTCTCGCTCGGCGAAGACGAGGGTGGCGGCTCGCGCCAAGCGCCCAACAGGAGCTATTGCAAGGAGGCCAAGTGTCAGCGAGATGGTGAGTGCGCTGCGATCCACCAGGGCCGTGATCAAGATGGCGAGAACGAGCACTGGGAAGGAAAGGAGCACAAGAAACAAGAAGGAGACGATCCGGTCGAACCAGCCTCGGACGAAGCCGGCGATCATGCCCAGGGGCCCCCCGATGACGATGCCAAAGGCAATAGCTGCGAAGCCGACCATGAGCGACACTCGAGCACCGAAGACCGTGCGGGCGAACATGTCTCGAGCATCTTGGTCGGTGCCCATCCAATGGGTCAACGAAGGGCTGTAGGGGGCTCGCCGGCCGGTTTGGATGTAGTTCTTGTCCGGGTCTTTGATTGGCAACACTGGAGCCAGGGCCGCGAGCAGCACGATGAGGACGATCCAGCCCACGGCGATCCATAATCCGATCCCGAGGCGTTTTGCCTCTATGAACTCTGAGGGCAGCTCGTCATTGGAATCGATGGACAAGGTATTGCCAGCGGTGCCGTCGCTTGTGGGGTCCGAAGTCATCGACGTACCCGTGGGTCGAGTACCGAATAGAGGACATCGACCAACAAGTTGAGCACCACGAAGGCGGCCGCGATAATCATGACCAGCGCGAGCACCACGGGGAAGTCTTCTCGCAGGATTGCCTCGACGATTGCCAGTCCAACACCCGGAATCCGGAAGTAACTCTCGACGACGAGGGCACCCCCGATCAGCGTTCCGGCCGTGACGCCGAACACGGTGATCACCGAGAACATCGACGGCCGCAGGGCATGGCGGAACAGGACGCGCCGTCGCGACACACCTTTCGATCGAGCCATAAGAATGAAGTCTTCCTGCAAGGTTGTGATCAGGTCGGTTCGCAGGAGTCGTTGGTAGACCGCAGCGGCCGGTAGTGCCAGCGTGAGCGCGGGCAGGATCAGCTGGTGGATGCGATTCAGGAACGGGTCCGAGGCCGTGTACGTATCGGGCAACCAGTCGAGCTTGACCCCGAAGACGTAGAGCAAGATCACGGCGAGGGCGAAGTTGGGCAATGAGACCAACCCGAACGACAAAATCGTCGAGCCGCGGTCGATGCCGGTGTTGGCGCGAGATGCAGCCCAGACCCCCCATGGGATTGCGATGCCCAATGCCATGACCTGAGCCATGACCATGAGGGTCAACGAGCGCGGGAGCCGTTCCTTGACCAGGTCGATGACGGGCGGTTGTCCATCAGTAGAGAACTGGACACCGAAGTCGCCCGTCACGAAGTCGCCGAGCCACCTCCCATAACGCTCGGGGAGGGGTTTGTCGAGGTGGTATTGGGACTCGGCGGCCTCGATGATGGCCATGGACTCGGGATTGTCGGTGTCGCCGGCGATTGGACCCAAGATGTTGAACAACGGATCGCCGAGCACGTTCATTGCTCCGAACGTGAGCATGCTCACGGCCAAGAGCAATAGTGCGCCCATTCCGATTCGTTGAAGCCAGAACTGCATGGGTCCGGTGCCTCCGGAGTAATCCTTCGGGCTGATCTACTCTGACATCCAGAGGCTGTCGTAGAACGTGCGCCCGTTGATCTGACACAGAAGGTCGTCACCATCGGGGCCAGTTCGGCCGCAGGCGCCGTGGACGTTCTCGGCAAATGCGATGTCCCACAGTGTGTGGGTGTAGAAGATATATGTGTAGTCCTGATTGAGCTTGGCGGCGAGCTCTTGGTACAGCGCAGCGCGAGCGGCGGGGTCCGGCTCGAGTTGGGCTGCGAGTAGCAGTGCGTCGCGCTCTTCGTCGCAGAATTGCACGAAGTTGAGCGAGAGCCCGCCAATCGTGCGGCACAAGAGCCAGACGTTGTCAACACTGGGGTCGACAGCACCGAACTGACGCCAGTCGGCCACTTGGTAGGCCCCCGTGGCAGCGTTCTGGATCCCGGTGTCCTCGGGGACCTCGTTCGAGGTCATGTTGAATGCCACGCTCCACCCCTCGGCGAGGAGTTCGGCCTCGCGAGTCTGGTTGATTGACGGCCCAGTGGTTTGGCGGACAAAGTTGATCTTGTTGTCCGTGCAGTTCTCGGGGAAGTCCCCGCAGTACTCTGCGGCCAAAGCGGCCGCCTCGTCAGGGCGGTCCGTCTCTTGCACCACGTCGGGATTGTAGTAGGGGCTGTTGGGCTCGAAGATCTGGTCGGCTCGGCGAGTCACGCCGAGCCCAAGGAGTGCCACGTAGTTGTCTTGCGGAGCGGCCAAGGTCAACGCACGTCGGGCCCGGATGTCATCGAACGGGGGGGCCGAGGTGTTGATCAGGTCCATCTGTTCTTCGCCGGTGTCATCGAGGGCGTTTTGGACGCCGTCGGAACTCCGGAGGAAGTCGATGGATCCAGGGTCGTTTGTGTGGAGGCCATCGAGTTGTTCCTCGTCGAACAGGGTCGTGCGCACCTCGGCGTCGGTGACGATGTTGAACTCAATGGCATCGAGATAGACCTCGCCCAGCCAATAGTCATCGTTGCGCACAAAGCGGGTGACCGAATCCTGACTCCTGCTATCGAAGATGAAAGGGCCCGTGCCGACCGGCTCTTGATTGAGGGTCGGATCTTCGATTGCTGCCGCCAACCACTTCGATGATGCGACCATGCCGAGCTGGCCCGTGACCGTTGCGGGCCAGTAGCGCCATGGGTCGACGAGGTTGATCCTGAATGTCATGTCGTCGACCTTTTCGACACCGTTCTCGGCCTGAACGAAGGGCCGCACGGCAATACCGACGAGGAAGTCGTTGCGGGTGGTGTCGTAGCTCAGCATGGCTGCGTCGGCGTTCAATGGTGTGCCGTCGTGGAAGCTGATGCCTTCACGCAACTTGATAGTCCAGCTGGTGAAGTCGTCGTTTGGCGTGAACGACTCGGCCAAGAACGGAACGGTGTTCCCGTCGACGTCATACGCGGCGAGCGTGTCGAAGACGGCATTCGCCATGGTGTATCCCGCAGGCGCGAATGCGGACGACGTGGGGTTCAGGCCGTCGGTTTCGGCCTGCACGCCGAAGCGGAGCGTGCCGCCGGCGACCGGGCCGGTCTCGACCGGGTCTTCCTCGATCTCGACCACGCCCACGGAGTCATCTGCGTCGGCACCGTCTGACGCAGCCTCGTCAGATGCGCTGGTGTCATCGGATGTGTTGTCGTCGGATGTGTTGTCGTTGTCGGACGATGCCGAATCATCGGACGGCTCAGTGTTTGTCTCCTCGGACGCGGTGTCATTGTCGCCGCCGCAAGCGGCAGCCACGAGCGCGAATGTCATCAGCAGGGCTAAAAGGCGCAGCAGCGACCTGTTCCTACCAAGCATGGAGATCCCCCTCGTTGGTCCCGTTCGTCGCCGAACGGGTATGTGGGTGGCTCGTAGTTTCCCCTCTTGCCAGTCGCTAAGCAAGTCTCCTCGCCCGGAGTCCGATACACGGCACACGCTGGGACTTCACAATCGCACGAGGGCTTGTTCCCGAGTGGTGAGCCGCATCGATTAACGCTCGGTCATAATGGCGCATATGGCCGATCCCTTGTTGGTGCTTGACGACGTGTCCTTTACGTGGGGCGAGAAGTTCGCACTACGCGGCATCAGCTTCCGCGTCGATGCCCGAGACCGGGTCGCGGTGGTTGGCGGGAACGGCGCTGGGAAGTCGACATTGGCGAAGGTGCTCGAGGGCACACTCAGTCCGCAGAGCGGGCGAATCGGAGGAACGTGTCGACGTCCCGATGACGTTGGTTCTGCGCTCGACCTACGCCTCGCGGCACCAGGTCGCACGGTGGCCCAGGCCATAGCGGACGAGCTTCCGGCCGTCGAGGTCGGCACAATTCTTGCGTCGGTTTCGCTTGCCGGGATGATTGCGGGGCGCCGCCTCGCAGACCTGAGTGGCGGGGAGCGGTACCGGTTGGCGGTGGCCATCGAGCTTGGTCGGCGGCCTCCACTGCTGGTCCTCGACGCGCCCACGGCGGCGCTCGATGCCAAGTCCACCAAGGCGCTCATGGCGGCGCTCGACCGCTTTGATGGTGCGCTCGTTCTCTTGAGCGCTGATCTGACGTTCGCCGTCGAGACCTGCAGCAAAGTGTTGTTATTGAGCGACGGTGCCATAGTCGCCAGTGGTACGCCGGCGGAGTTGCTGACCGATGCTGAGTTGCTTCGGTGGCACGGGCTGCAACTTCCGGCGGGGCTTTCGCCCAGCTGGCTTCGCCGTCGCGCTCGCCGTCAGGGTGAGGCCGCACCCTTGGGGTCGCCCGAAGCGGCGCTTTGGGCCCGTAGTGAACACCGCAACCAGGCAGAGGTTGCTGCAGAGATCGCGGTGCGCATCGAGCAGGCCTTCGTGGGCTTCCACAATGACTTCAAGTCGGTGACCCGCCGCGCCGCACGTCGATTCGTCAACCGCGAGTTCGCGTCCCATCTCGATGACGCAGCGGAGCGTTTGCTCGTTCATAGTCGCACCATCGACGCGTGTGTGAAGGCCGTTAATCCGCTGATCGATTTGTTTGACGGCGCGGCTCGCCGCGACGTGTGGGTTCAGGCCCGTCACGGCTACGCGCAGTCGATCGCTTGGCGGTCCGATTCGGAGCTGGCCGAGACGTTTTTCAACTCAGTGAGTCGACGCGTGTTCACGATGGTTGGTGTTGATGACGATCTGGAGTTCAGGTGGTTCGGCGGGATCGCCCTTCCCGTTGTCGATCCAGGGCAGGGCGAGGTCAGCACGTTCCGCAGGCGCGGCACATCTGAGGAGCTGGTGCACGCTGTGTTGTCCAGCTTTGAGTTCGCCAGCGGATGGAGCGATCTGATTGGTGATGCGAACAAGGTGGCGGCCGCGATCGAACGTCATCTGGCCGAGACCTGGGAATCAACGATGCCGGTGGAGATCGACATGTTGGCCCCGGTCTTCTATCGCAACCGCGGCGCGTACCTCGTCGGTCGAATCCGGCACCTGAACCGCGTGTCGCCCTTGGTCATCGCGTTGCGCAGCGTCGAGGATGGTGTTGCCTGTGATGCAGTTCTGCTCGACGAGAACCTCACCAGCCGAATCTTCGGGTTCACACGGTCATACTTCCACGTCGATACCGAAGAGCCGGGTGCCATTGTGGCGTTCGTCAAGTCGCTGGTCCCGCTCAAACCCGTGGCCGAGCTCTACACGGCCATTGGTCACAGCAGTCACGGCAAGACCAGTTTGTTCCGAGCCATCTACCGGCATCTGGACAACTCGACCGACCGTTTCGAGCCCGCCCGCGGCATCAAGGGCATGGTGATGACGGTCTTCACCTTGCCGTCGTTTGGTGTGGTGTTCAAGATCATCAAGGACACGTTCCCGCCGTCAAAGCGCACGAGCCGCAACCAGGTCATGGAGAAGTACAAGCTGGTTTTCAAACACGACCGGGTGGGTCGAATGGTGGATGCACAGGTCTTCGAGAACCTGGCGTTTCCCCGCGAACGATTCACCGACGAACTCATCGCCGAGCTCCAGTCCGAGGCGGGACGCAGCGTCCGGGTCACCGACACCCAGGTGATCATCGATCACCTCTACACCGAGCGTCGTGTCTACCCGCTTGATCTCTACCTTCGCGAGATGCCGACGAGCCAAGCCCGCGCCGCCGTCATCGACTACGGCGACGCGATCAAAGACCTGTGCGTGGCGAACATCTTCCCCGGGGATCTGTTCACGAAAAATTTCGGGGTCACTCGCCACGGCAGCGTGGTGTTCTACGACTACGACGAACTGGCGGTGCTCGAGGACATGAACTTCCGGGTGATCCCCGAAGCGACCAACTACGAGGACGAGATGTCGGCCGATCCGTGGTTTTCGGTGGGAGTCAACGATGTCTTCCCTGAAGAGTTCCGAAAGTTCTTTCACGTGCCGGCAGCGGTCCGGGACGACTTCGAGTCCCACCACA